>LKMK01000043.1 GCA_001563805.1 Natrialbaceae archaeon B1-Br10_E2g2 | reverse complement strand
TGCTGTCCCAGTACGCGCGCTTCTCGTTGTACAACTCGCCGTATCCGGCCCACGACGGCGGCTGCGCCGTCGACCTCTATCCCGGAACGCTCCGGGACGGCCGAACCACCGTCGCGCCGAGTCCCGTCTCGGGGACGGTTCTCGAGACCCGAACCGTCCGCGCGCCGCCGAAACCCTACGCCGTCGAGCACGACCACCTGATTCTGCTCGAGTGCGAGGGCCCGGGCCCGCTCGAGGGACTGGTCGCCCGCGTCCTCCACGTCGAGCCGTCGGTCGCCGCCGGCGACCGGGTCGACCGCGGCGACTCCCTCGGCGACCTCGTCCGCGCGGGCTTTTTCGCCCCCTGGGTCGACAACCACCTCCACGTCGGCTTTCGGACGCCAGACCAGCACCTCCACCGCGCGTCGGGATCGCTCCCGCTCGAACTCGGCGTCGGCGTCCGCCCCCTCGAGTGGGACGGCACCGGCACCGTCGTCGCCACCGGCGAGACCTACGCCGTCCTCGACGCGCCGGTTCACCCCGCCCCCGGCACCGGCTTCGTCGGCATCGGCCTCGACGACGGCGGCGTCGTAGACGGCGGGCTCCCCCACTACGACGGCGGCGGCGTCCACGGCCGCGGCGCCCTCGTCGCCGACCGGCCGCTCGAGGATCGGGACCCCCACGTTTCGCTCAACGGCGACCACCTCGGCGTCGTCGGCGCCGACGGCCGCACGATCACCTGGGCCGACGTGACCGTCAGCGCGAACGGCGAGCCGATCACGGGGCTCTCGACGTTTTGCGCTCGAGACGGCGACTTCGGCGCGAAGCTCATCTGTCCCGACCTCGAGGTCGGTGTCGGCGACGAGGTTCGAGTTCGTGTCCGCTCGGATGACGGGGACGACCGACGACAGGACGGGTCGTAGCTCGAAGACGAGTGTGGATGACGGCGGGGACAGAATCCTCGAGGTGCCACCGTTCGCGGGCGGTGAACGGAGTCACGCCCGTTGGGAGAGGCAGACTGCCGGGAGAACGTCCGTCTCGACTCGGTAGCGCTGGACCGGTTCCGGCCCCGCGCGACTCATCCCATGGACTTTTCATATCATGAGGATAAGGTCGCCATTATCCTCGTTGCCGCCGCCGCCGTCGGCGTCCTCGCGGTTCGGCTGGGGCAACCGACGATCATCGGATACATTCTCACCGGCGTGGTGATCGGCCCGGTCGGCTTCGGCCTCGTCGAGCCGAGCGTCGTCACGGACACGATGGCCGAACTCGGCCTCGCGTTCTTGCTGTTCCTGCTTGGCATCAAGATGCGCATCGGCGACATCCGCCATCTCATCGCCCCGATCGTCAAGATCTCGATCCCGCAGATGGCCGCGATCGGGCTCGTCGGGTTCGCTCTCGCGTTCGCCCTCCCGTTCTCCGTCGAAGAGGCGATCATCATCGGGCTGGCGGTGATGTACAGCTCGACGGCCGTCGTCATCAAGATGTTAAACGACAAGGGCGAGGCGACGTCGCTGCACGGCAAGATCGACGTCGGCGTGCTCCTCGCCCAGGACATCGTCGTCGTCATCATCCTCGCGGTGCTGGCCGCCGGCCGACCCGAGGACGCCGTCGACATCGCGTCGACGCTCGTGGTCGTGATGGTCCTCGTCACCATCACCGCCGTCGCGGCGATCGCCGCGTCCAGATACGTGCTCCCGCGGCTCTTTCGACGGATCGCCGACGATACGACGCTGCTGTTCCTCGTCGCCATCTCGTGGCTCTTTCTGTTCGTTCTCGTCTCCGACCAGATCGACGTCCTCGTGGCGCCGTTCGGGGTCGACGCGTACCTCTCCGTCGAGATGGGCGCGTTCCTGGCCGGGCTGGCGATCGCCCAGCTTCCATACAGCAAGGACCTCCAGGGCCGGGTCAACCCGCTGACGGACCTGTTCGTGATGGTGTTTTTCGTCTCCGTCGCCCTCGACTTCGAGGCCGCCGATCTCCTCGCGTACTGGCAGGAGGCAATCGTCGTCGGCGCCGTCTTGATGATCGCCAAGTTCGTGGTGTTCTTTTCGCTTCTCAACTGGCAGCGGTTCGACCTCGAGACGACGTTCCTCGGCAGCGTCGGGATGATTCAGGTCAGCGAGTTCGGCATCGTCGTCGCCGTCGCGGCGGCCGAGAGCGATCCCCCGTTCATCGGACAGGCGGAGCTCGGCTTCATCACCCTCGTCGCGCTGCTGACGATGAGCGTCTCGGTGTACTTCATGCAGTACAACAACCAGCTGTTCGAGCGCGTGGAGCCACGACTCTCGCGGTGGGAACAGACCGATCCCGTCGCGCCGGCCGACACGGAGTATCGGGACCACGTCGTCGTCGGGTACGACGAGATCGCACGCAGAGCGTTGCGGATCCTCGAGGAGCAGTACGACCAGATCGTGGTCGTCGATCGAAACGTCGAGCACGTCGAAGCGATCGAGGACGCCGGGTACAAGGCCCTGTTCGGCGACTTCAAGTACCAGAAGATCCGCAAAGACGCCGGGCTGAACTACGCCGACTTCGTGTTCTCGTCGTCGGATCAGCTGGAGATCAACGAGATCCTGCTCGGGGAGACGACGACGGAGACGACCGTGTTCGTCGAGGCCAAAACTGCCGAGGAGGCGGATCGGCTGTACGAGCTCGGCGCCGAGTACGTCATCATGGCGCCACAGCTCGGCGTCGCACAGTTCATCGAGTACCTCGAGTCGTACCTGACGGACAGACCGACCTTCGACCGGGAGATCGCCGCCGACATGGAGCTGTTAGAGAGCGGACGGCTGTTCCCCGATATCACGGATCGGCCGGGTGGTGACGATGACTGAGGTCGCGTTACTCACCGCACTGGCGGTCCTGTTCGTCGTCGTCGGGCCGCTGTTGCTGATCGCGAAGGGGGTGGGGCTCTCGCTCATCCCCTCGCTCATCCTGGCCGGACTGCTCGTCGGACAGCTGGGTATCATCGACGGAGAGCTCATGCTCGAGCTCGCCCGACTCGGGATCGCGTTTCTCGTCTTCACGTTCAGCGTACAGATCCACACCGAGCGGGTTCGCACCGTCGTCTCGAACACCGAGGTCGTCGCGATCGTTCAGGCGCTCGTCCTCGGTGCGCTCGGAATCGGCTTCGCGCTCCTGGTCGGCGTCGTACTGGAGCTCGAGCTGCTCGCCGACGCGGGACTCGATGCGCCACTGACGCTCGAACAGGCACTGTTCGTCGGGATCGCGGCTGCGCTCTCGTCGTCGATCGTCGGGACCGCGCTGTTTACCAGACCACAGTCCGACATCGTCCACGACTACCTCTCGAGCGATATCGATTCGTTCAACGACCTTCTGGCAGTGATTCTGTTGCTCGTCGTCAGCGCCGGCACCTTCGCACTGGATCCGGTCGCGACACAGCTCGGGTACGGCGTCATACTGCTCGTCGTGGCGATCGTCGTCAACCGGTATCTCTTCGGCATAATCGAACGACTCGCGGGTGGCTCCGACGAGGCGATGCTCGTCAGCATCGTGGCGCTGTTGATCGGCTTCCTCGCTGCGGCGGAGTTCCTCGAGACCTCGATCGTCGTCGGGGCGTTCGCCGCCGGAATCGCCGTCAGGGACAACCCCGTCGAGTACTCGGAGGTGTTCAACGGGTTGATCTCGATCCAGGAGTTCTTCGTCGCGATCTTCTTCGCTACCGTCGGGGCGCTGGTGACGCTCCCCTCTCTGACCGGCCTGGCGTCCGACCCGTCGGCTGCGCTCGCTCCCTTCGTTCCCGTCGCCATGATCGCCCTCGGGCTCGTGATCCTGACGGTCGTGGTCAAACCGATCGTCATCGGCGCCCTGCTCGTCTACGCCGGATACGACAGGCGATCGGCGACGGTCACGGGGCTCGATCTGGATCACGTCGGCGAGTTCAGCGTCATCGTCGCCATCGAGGCGCTCGTTCTCGGCCTCCTGATCGAACCGGTGTTCGAGGCGATCATCCTCGCTGCCGCGGTGTCGATGCTCCTCTCGAATCTCACACACACGTACGACGACGAGATTTACGGATTCATGGTCAGCCGTGGCTGGCTCGGAGAGCCGTACCACGACGTCGACGACTGGAACTCCGTTCCCGAGGACATCTCCGACCACGTCGTCATCGCTGGATATGGTCGCCAGGGCCGACGGCTCGTCGAGTTCTGTGAGGAGATCGATCAGCCCTACGTCGTGATCGAGAACAACCCGCAGTCGTTGCCCGACCTCCGGGCCGAGTGTGACGCCTACGTGTTCGGCGACGCGATCGAGCCCGAAACGACAGCGGTGGCCAACCTCGAGGCCGCGAAGCTGGTCATCTCTACGGCCGAAACGAAGCCCCTCACCGAGTACCTGCTCTCGTTTACCGATACCGTCGACGTCATCGTCCGGACCAGGGAACTACCGATGGCCGCCGAACTCCTCGAGCAAGGGGCCACCTACGTTATCGTTCCGGACCTCCTCGCAGCCGACCAGATCGCCGACAGCCTCGGTGCCCTCCTGAACGGGGAGTTCGACTCCGACGAACTGCGGACGATGAGCAGGCGCGAACTCGACGTGGAACGTGCGCCACCACGTCCGTCCACCGCGACATCGAATTCGTCCACCGGCGAGCGCGACCGCTAACCGCCGCTACGGCCCGACGGCCCTGGCAGTGCCGTCTGTCCAGTGTATCAGTCGTCGTGTCGCGTCCTCGTCCTCGAGGTCGCTCCCGGTGGCTACCGACCCGTTTTTCCAGCCTGATCGCACGAGTTCACCGTCAGTGCCCGCGACCGGCGTGCGAACAAACGCTCGGAAACGGGCTCGAGCGGAAGCGTTGACCTAAAGACAGTCGACCGTGGATGAGAGGCCATGACCGAGGACTTCGAGACGGCCTTGCGGGAGTTCGACGACCTCCAGGAACTCGTCCAGTACTTCATCGACGACCACCACGAGTTCCTCTCGTGGATCGGGACGACCGTCGACAACGTCGACGACGGGACGATGACGATGTCGATCCCCTACGACGAGAAGCTGACCAACACGCGACTGAACGCCAACGGCGAGCGTGCGGACATCCACGGCGGGATCGCCGCCACGCTGATCGATACGACCGGCGGGCTCGCGCTCCGGACGGAACTCGAGGACCCGTTCAGCGCCAGCATCGCGACGATCAACCTGAACGTCAACTACCTGCGGCCGGCGACGGGCGACCTCTCGGCGACGGCGGACGTGATCCGCGCCGGCGGAAGCGTCGGCGTCAGCGAGGTCACCGTCGAGAGCACGACCCCCGACGGGACGACGCGGGAGGTCGCGACTGGGCAGGCCGCCTACCGAATTTTCCGCCCCGAGTGAACGGTCGGTGGTCGTCGGCCGGTGGCGTTCGACGTGCTCGAACGGCGAACCCGGCGGCTTCGGTTCGATTGCCGGTGGCGATCCCGTCAGTTCGGGTTCGCACCGTCGCCGAATTCGTCGGTTCGACGCGCCGTCAACCAGAGTCGCGCGAGAAGGTAACTGCCGACCGACGCAACGAGGGCGAAGTAGAGGTAGATCATCGCCTCGACGTGGAGGGGCACCGAGTCGATCATACGCGCTGGTCACACTCGAGCGTCATCGCTCGTCGCCTGCACTGTTCCACAAAATATATGGCCAGGTGCTGTTCAGTGCGGCCGCAGGTACTCGACGACGGCTTTCACCCCCGGCCGTCTGGCGATCCGACATGCTCGGCGTTCGTCGGACGGGCCGACACTCTCGAATCGACAACTGTTTGTACACGTTGGACTGCCTTTCTCACGTGCAGCGTCCCGCCGACGTCGGTCTCTTCCTCGCGCTCGCTGTCCTCTGGGGGCTCTCGTTCCCGGCGATCGCCGTCGGCCTCGAGTACCTCCCACCGTTGCTGTTCGCCGCGTTTCGCTACGACGTCGCCGCGCTCCTGTTGCTCGGGTACGCGGCGGTCCGGACCGACGGCTGGATCCCGCGGGGTCGGGACAACCTGCTCGCGGTCGTTGGTGGTGGGCTCTTTCTGGTCGCCGGCAACGGCCTCCTCTTCATCGGCCAGCAGACCGTCCCGAGCGGTGTCGCCGCGATTCTGACGGCACTGATCCCGCTCGTCACCGCCGTCTGGGCGTACCTCTTGCTCGGCGAGCGACTGTCGCCGACCGGCACCCTCGGCGTCGCGGTCGGACTGGTCGGCATCGGCTTCATCGTCCAGCCCGATCCCTCGAACCTGCTGGCCGGCGACACCGTCGGCCGCCTCCTGATCCTCGGCCAGGTCGCGAGCGTCTCGCTCGGCGGCGTCCTCGTCCAGCGGGCGAACCCGACGATCGACACCGTCCCGCTGACCGGGTGGTCGATGCTCCTGGGCGGTCTCGTCCTCCACGGTGCCAGCCTGACCGCCCGCGAGGTGCCCGGCCCGGAGGCCGCCTCGCTCGAGGCTGTCGCCGTCGTCGTCTACCTGGCAGTCTTCTCGACCGCGATCGCCTTCTTCATCTACTTCACCGTGCTCGCGGCCTACGGCGCCTTCCAGGTCGCGCTCATCCAGTATCTGGTGCCGGTCGTCGCGACGCTCGTCGGCGTGTTCGTCCTCGGCGAGTCGATCACGCCGCTGACGTACGTCGGCTTCGCCCTCATCGTGGCGGGCTTCGCGCTGGTCAAACGCCGCGCCATCGCGACCGTCCTCGAGGGCCGACTCGGTGCCAGCCCCTAGCCAGCGGACCCTCTCAGCTCCGATCCGTCGCGACCATCCAGTACCGAAGCGCCAGGTAGATCATGACGATGCCGAACGTGACGGCGAACAGCACCTCGCCGGCCGTCCACGCGGCCGTCAGCGCGATCGCGTTGAGCGCGATCCCGACGACGTACAGCAGCCGAAGGCGTCGTCGCTCCATCGGTTATGCACCCCCGGCCACGATTTCGGCACGACCGACCGTCGTCCGCTCGTCACCGATCGACCCCACCGGCTCGAGCGTCGCGTGCTCGAGGCGTCGCCGGCCACCCGCCTGAAACCCGTTCATACCGCCCTCTTCGCCAGGACGACCAAAAATCCACCCCTCCGCCGTCGCTCGGGCGGGTGTGCGAACCGCTATCGGCTCGAGGGAGCCTCGGGCCGTTTGCATACGGACTACTCTAACAGTGGCTCGTAGCGCAATTTGGGTATTCAGTCTCGCACCTGACATTGAAACAGGCGGGTCGGCAACGACGTTTCCTCATTGACCAGCGACCGTTCTATCAGTGTTGAGTGAGGGTCGTAGCGTCGTGCTGGATACGGGGCGCTTGTGACATATAGTAACAACTGCAACGAGTTACACACTGCTCGCCGAACCGTCTGGCGATCAGGTGTGCACTGACTTGCAGTGGCTACTATACTTAAATTAGATCTGCGAAGGGTGGTGTACGGTCAGTACAGAGAAAGCAGGGATCGGGGCGCGTCCGAGTTGTGGGGTATCTATCGAGTCTGGATCGGCTACTCACCTTGTTCTCTATCGGAGAGACCCTTGTGGGATTCCGAAACAGTTGCAGAGCTGAAATCGGTGGTGCTGTTTGATCGTCAGATAATATCGTCAACTAGAGTGATCCCATCTCTTTTGAGAATCCGGGCCTGGGTCGGAATCAGGCTGAAACGACTGATCATACGTCGATTGAAGATCCTTATCTGTTAGCTATTCCCACTCAGAAACCTGACTTGTAGCGTCTTTCGTGCGCTCGCTCGGCGGAGCTTTGGCTTCATCAAGTGGTACAACTCGTTCCATCGGATACGGGGCGTGGCCGAGTCGGTTGCCTCTCTGGCACTGTTTCAGATCGAAAACGTAAATCCACACATTGTTGTCGATAACAATCGCGTCAACGTCCTCTCTCTGCATCTCGTCAGAAAATCCTTCTGCTACCGGGACCCGCCACGTAAATTGAGCGCCTTTGTGGCTTGCGCGCTTGTCGATGAGATCTATCATACAAGACGCTCATCACGCAGGGTACCACCACTAGTAGAAGAAGCAACGCCAGATGTTGAACAGCTTATCAGTGACTATGAGGACCTGCTGAACGAGGACGATCAATAAAAATACTATCTTCTGTGTCGATGTCTGACGAGAATTTATACCGTTAGGGATCCCCTCAAGAGATATGAGTAGGGATTCGGACGAATCCACGCAAGGCATCAAACAGGAGCAATCACCTGAGACAGATGGCACTTCATCTGCACCTGACACGCCCGAAACGCAACCGCTGTCGATAACGCTGCCAGACGGGAGTGAGAACGTTGCTGACGCGATTGTCACACATAGAGAGATGCTGACTGATCCCCATGAACATGGGTTGGCAACTGATGAGGACATCTCGCATCTCTCAGAGGCTATGGAAACGTTCTCGGGTAGACTTGAAAAGGCCACCCACCAGTCCGACGAAACTCAATCGCAGATCGATGAACTCCAACATCTCGTGGAACAACAACAGCAACAAATCAACGAACTGCACTCGGTAGTCACCTCACTCGCAGATATTCTGGGGACCGAAGCAGGGTGGACAAAGTTCAACGACAAATAACCAGCCCGGGGACCTCTTCCGAACGTATGACAAGTCTGAACTTTAGCAGTGGTGAGTACAGAGAGTTCACGTAGCATATTGAGGACGTGGTGTTATTTCACCAGTCCGTATTCACCACCTGTCAGGATAATACATGATATTATCGTCACCAGTTTATATAGGAGTCTGGCCTACGATAGTGTGAGTCGGTTGCGGTATTCCCGCTGTACAAGGCTCAAGAGAGACAAGTAGCCATGAGTAACGACCAAAACCACACAACGGATGAAACCGAACCTGAAACTATGCGGGTGACGCGTCGAACCGTCATCCGTGGTGCGGGTGTCGCCGGACTCCTCACCATGGGCGTCGGCACCGCCAGCGCCCAACGGGGGCGGCAAGCACAGCAGGCAGCGGCCAGAGGGAGAGGCCCACAGCTCCCGCCACATGCGGCACAAAAAGCCAAAGATGTCATCGACATTAAATTCCCGGGTGGTAGGGGGCCCGGTCGTGGTCGGCCCAGTGACCCCGACAACGGCAACGGTGACAACGACAACGGCAACGGTGACAACGACAACGGCTTTGGCGGCTAAGCCACGACGCGGGCGACGGCGAGTGTTCACACATCAACATGAGCAACCAAGACCAACACACGTCAACCGAATCCGAACCCACGCGGGCGGCGCGCCGAACCGTCATCCGTGGTGCGGGTGTCGCCGGACTCCTCACCATGGGCGTCGGCACCGCCAGCGCACGGGAGCCCCCAGAACAGATTCCCCCACAACGTGATCCAAATAGTCGGCCGGCTAGAGGGAGAGGCCCAACGCTCCCGCCACAAGCGGCACAAAGGGCCAAGGACAGAATCGACATCAAATTCCCGAGGAGAAACGGCGATCCCGGCAACGGTAACAACGACAACGGCGAAGACATTCAAAGCTAAGCCGCGACGCGGATGACGGCGGGTTCTTTTCGCAAGATGACCACTCATTACCGGTGAGAGACCGGACGTGTCACGAGCGAAGTATTGGACCCTCACCGAGGCTACAGACCATGTGGTCGCCGTAACGTATCTGCTGCGGAAGGGTGAAACAGAGAGAGCCTCCGTGCTGCACTAGTCCTCTGTATCTTGTACACGCTTTTACCAGCTTTCGTATAGGTCGGGCGAATCGTGCTGAATCCAGAGCGCGAACGTCGTGGTACAGCAATCCGTCTCAGGCGAACTCGAGGGCGTCGCTCGTCTCCACCTCGCCGAAGAGCCACTCGGCGTGTTCTAAGGCGTACTCCCGGTGGTCGTCCTCGATCGCTCCGATGCAGTCCTCGAGGAGGATCGGTCGGAAGTCCCGCAGGCCGGCGCTGCCCGCCGAGTGGAGCACGCAGACGTTCGCGAGCGTGCCACAGAAGACGAGATCACGGATGCCGCGAGCGTTCAGCCACCCCTCGAGTTCGGTCCGCTGGAAGGCGTCGTAGGTGTGTTTCTCGACGACGTGATCGGCGTCGTCGACGGGGAGTTCCTCGACGACCTCGGCCTCCCACGACCCCTCGAGGACGTGTTCGCCCCACTGCTCGAACTCGTCGTAGTAGTAGGCGTCGTCGAACTGCTCGGGCGGGTGGACGTCCCGGGTGTAGACGACCGACGCGCCGGCCCCGTGGGCTCGCTCGAGAAGGTCGCCGATCGGCTCGATCACGTTTTCGCTTCCCGGCGCGTACAGCGAGCCGTCGGGGTGACAGAAGCCGTTTTGCATGTCGACCACCACCATCGCGGTCTGGGCTGGCTCGAGGTGCATGCGTGATCGTTCGGTCGGGACCGTAAAAACGTTCACCAGCCCCCGGGAGAGACGCCGTTGATCCCCGTCCTTTTTGCTCTTGGCGTCTTACCGACTGACTGGTATCATCCAGATGGACCGTAGCCGCACCCAGGTTCTCGTCGTCCTCCTCGCAGCGTCACTGATCGTCGTCCTCGGGGTCGCGGCCGTCACCGGGGGGCTGTTCTCGGTCCTCTCGGACGGCCAGTCGTCGCTCGAGGCTGACGACGCTGCGGACCGGCCGGACGACCCCTCGACCACCGAGACGGTCGGCTACGTCGAGGGCTACTGGTACGACGACGACCTTCCCGTCGACGACCGCGACGACGCCGCGCTCGAGCCGGACGAACTCGAGGCGGTCGTCTACCGGTCGATGGCCCGGGTCGAACAGATCCGCGATCTCACGTTCGAAGAGGAGGTCGACGTCGACGTCGTCTCCCGCGAACAGTTCCAGGAGGAAGACGAGGACCTCTTCGCGAACGTGACCGACGAGGAGCGCCTCCAGCAGGAGGTCACCTTCGAGGCGCTGTTCATGGTCGACCGCGACACGGAGGCCGAAGCCGAAGTCGAGTCACTCTACGGCGATGCCGTCGACGGCTACTACGACCCCTCGACCGACGAGGTCGTGCTTGTCTCGGACGATCCCGACGCCCCGGAAACCGACGAGGTCACGCTCGGCCACGAGCTGTTACACGCCTTACAGGACCAGCACTTCGACCTCGAGGGCTACGACCGCGAGACGATCGACCAGGACGCCGCGAAAAACGGCCTCATCGAGGGCGACGCGGTCTGGGTCGACACCGAGTACGAACAGCGCTGTGGCGAGGAGTGGGACTGTGTCAGCCCCGCCGGCGAGCCGGCGGGTTCGGGCGCGATGAACTGGGGGCTGTACCTGATCGTCTTCCAGCCCTACGACGACGGCCCCGACTACGTCGATCACCTCCTCGAGGACGACGGCTGGGATGCCGTCGACGCTGCCTACGACGAGCCGCCGGCCAGCAGCTCCGAAGTGATCCGCCCCGGCGACGACCGCGACCCCGTTGACGTCGCGGTCGAGGACCGCTCGAGCGACGAGTGGCGCCAGTTCGAGGTCGACGGCGAGGTCGCGACCGAGACGGCCGGCGAGGTCGGGATGGTCTCGATGTTCGCGGCGGACGTCCTCGATCCCGAGCGGCCGTCGGTGATCGACGAGGACGCCTTCTTCGAGGGCGACGCCAGCAGGGTCGCGAACATCGATTACGACCAGCCGCCCACCGACGGCTGGGCCGGCGACGAACTCGTCACGTACGTCCACGACGACGCGCTCGAGGCCGACGAGACGGACGAAGCCGTCGATCAGACGGCGTACGTCTGGGAGTCCGAGTGGGTGACCGACGACGACGCCGCGCAGTTCCTCGAGGGGTACGTGCAACTGCTCGAGGACTACGACGCCGAGCCCGTCGACGACCGCCAGGACACCTACGAGATCGACGATGGCTTCCCCGGCGCGTACGCTCTCGAGGCCGACGACGAGACCGTGACGATCGTCCGTGCGCCGTCGGTCGACGACCTCGAGGTCGTCCAGGAGGGTGCGGGTCCCGAGGGCGACGATCTGCTGGGTAACGGCGCACTCGAAGACGACTCAGCCGCGAACGACGACTCCACCGCCGACGACGGCTCGGACGACAGCGACGCGATCGGCGGGCCGGCGGGTACCGGCCTGGGCTCGGTCGCCCTCGCCGCGGTCGTCGTCTTCGGCACCGGCGTCGCGATCCTTCTCGTTCGGGACCGACGTCGCGCCGGCGCCGCGATGGTCTCGAGCGGCCCTCTCGGCTCGCAGCCGACGGCGGTCGACGCCCGCAGCTGACGTCTCGAGCGCCAGCTGTCCGTCCATGACCGAACCACACGAGCGACGCAGCTTTGCTCGTGGCGCCGAAACGGGACGGCAATGCGTCGGGGCACGCTCTTCGCGGTCGTCGTTCTCGTCGTCCTCTCGGGCTGTACGGTTCCCGGAACGCCGGGGCAACTCGATCCTGACCGCGAGCTCGGCTCCGTGGCGGGATACACCGCCGACGACGAGTTCGCGTTCGGGGAGGACGCGACGCTCACCGAGGACGAACTCGAGGCCGTCACCTATCGCTCGATGGCACGTATCGAGGTGTTGCGCGGTCTGAAGTTCGAACGCGCCGTCGATATCGAGGTGATCACCCGCGAGGAGTACCGCGAGCAGCGAGGCGAGCCTGACGAGGCGTCGGCGTTCAGCAACGAGGTGTGGCGGGCGCCGTTCGTCGTCGACGGCGAGACCGACGTCAACGACGAACTCGAGGTACTCTACGGCGATGCCGTC
Source organism: Natrialbaceae archaeon B1-Br10_E2g2 (assembly GCA_001563805.1). Taxonomy (GTDB): domain Archaea; phylum Halobacteriota; class Halobacteria; order Halobacteriales; family Natrialbaceae; genus Natrarchaeobaculum. The sequence goes on along the minus strand of LKMK01000043.1, from coordinate 3,842 downwards.
CAGGGCTACTACTCGAGCGATCGGATCGTCCTCGTCGCCGACGACGTCGACGCGCTCCGAGTCGACCGCGGGACGCTCGTCCACGAACTCACGCACGCGCTGCAGGACCAGCACTTCGGGCTCGACCGCGAGGGCGAGACGATCGACGAGCGCCGCGCGGAGCTGGGGCTGATCGAGGGCGAGGCGAACTACCTGCCATACCTGTACGACGAACGCTGTGAGGCAGAGTGGCAGTGTCTGCCCGATCCCGGCCCGCCGGCCGAACTCGAGCCGGGCGATCGTCCGTTCAACCTCGGGCTGTTCCTCTCGATCTACGCCCCCTACGCCGAGGGGCCGGCGTTCGTCTCTCACCTCCACGAGAGCGAGGGCTGGTCGGCGGTCGATCGTGCGTTCGACGACCGCCCGGCGAGCACCTCGCAGGTGATCCACCCCGAGCGATATCCGGACGACGAGCCGGTCGACATCGACGTGCCCGATCGCTCGAGCGACGCGTGGGACCCGATCACCGACGACGACGGCGAGGTGCGGACGGAGACGATCGGCGAGGCGACGCTCTTCGGGACGCTGTGGGCAAACGGCGTCGTCGACCGACCCCTGACGAAGGGCGGCTCCGAGCTCGCGCCGTACAACTACAGCCACCCGACGACCGACGGCTGGGCCGGTGACACGCTCAAGGTGTACGAACGCACCGACGAGGTGACAGACGAGAACGTGACGGCCCACGTCTGGACACTCGCCTGGGAGGACACCGCCGACGCCGAGGCGTTCGCCGACGCCTACCGCGCGCTCCTCGAGGCCAGCGGCGCCGACCCGGTCGACGCCGGGGCCGACGGCGACACCTACCGCATCGACGACGGCGGCTTCGCCGGTGCCTCCCACGTGCTCGTCGACGACGAGCGGGTGACGATCGTCGGCGGACCGAGCGTCGACGCCCTCGAGGAGATTCACGCCGACGTCGACGTAGACGCGAGCACTGACGTCGACACCGACGCTGACGCGAGCACTGACGTCGACACCGACGCTGACGCGAGCGCCGACGTGACCGCGAGTGTCGAGGCCACTACACCGGCCACGGTCGGCCTCGGGCCCGCCGGACGGCAGGCGGCGTCCTGAACGCGTCGACGACAGCGGCGACGAAGACGCGTAGCTTTTCCCGCTGCCACGGAAATTCGTCGGTATGTCAAACCCGTTCGGAACCGTTCCGCCGGAGGCGATCCTCGAGGGAGCCGCGACGGACGCCTACTTCGAGCGCACCCGGGCGACGCTCGAGCACGCCGGGAAGAACCCGCACGTCGTCGCCGAGGTGACCGCCGACCAGTTCCCGACCGGCGCGTTCGAGGTCTTCACCGGCGTCGCTGACGTCGCGATGCTGCTCGAGGGGCGGGCCGTCGACGTCGACGCGCTCCCCGACGGCCAGCTGTTCGACGGCGGTCCCGTGATGCGTATCGAGGGCCCGTACCTCGAGTTCGCCGAACTCGAGACCGCCCTGCTCGGCTTACTGTCCCAGCCGAGTGGCTTCGCGACGGCGGCGCTCGAGGCGCGGCTCGCAGCGCCCGACTCGCTCGTCCTCTCGTTCGGTGCCCGCCACGTCCACCCCTCGATCGCGGCGGTCGTCGAGCGTGCGGCGCTTTTGGCCGGTCTCGACGGCTTTTCACACGTCGCAGCGGGCGACATCCTCGGCCGGGAGGCGGGCGGGACGATGCCCCACGCGCTCATGTTCTGTTTCGGCGAGGGCAACCAGCCCGACGCCTGGCGGGCGTTCGACGAAGCGGTCTCCGAGGACACCCCGCGCATCGCACTGGTCGACACCTTCTGGGATGAAAAAAGCGAGAGCCTGCTGGCGGCCGAGACGCTCGGCGACGACTTAGACGGCGTCCGCATCGACACGACCGGCTCTCGACGCGGCGACTTCCGACACATCATCCGCGAGGTCCGCTGGGAACTCGACGCGCGCGGCTACGAGGACGTCGACATCTTCTGTAGCGGCGGGCTCGGACCCGACCAGCTCCGGGAGCTGCGCGACGTCGCCGACGGTTTCGGCGTCGGCAGTCACGTCACCAACCGCGATCCGGTCGACTTCAGCCTCGACATCGTCGAAATAGAGGGCGACCCGATCTCAAAGCGCGGCAAGCTCTCCGGCGTGAAGGAGGTCTACCGCACCCCCGACGGCGACCACCACGTCACGCTCGCCGACCGCGACGGGCCCCAAGGCGGTGAGGTGCTGCTCGAGCCCCTCGTCCGCGACGGCGAGGTCGTCCGCGAGTTCGACCTCGAGGCGGCGACCGAACGCTGTCTGGCCGACGCCGAGACGATCGAGTTCGGTGCCGACGCGTAGTCGTCAGTCTCGAGCAGCCGTCGCACGATCGGGGCCGCTCCGTCGGTCGACTCCCGATTCGGCCGTCGACGCTTCGCTGTCGAGGGAGGTCGACACGGCTACTGGACGACAGCCCGAACGAAATGAGGCGTGGAGGATCGACCCGTTCAGAGTTCTTCGATGCTCCCATCGGCTTCGCGCTCGCGGAAGACCTGGCCCTCGAACAGCGTGACGACCACGTCGTCGTTCTGCCAGGCGCCCGGTGCGAGTCGGGCCTTACGGCAGGTTCGATCGAGGTACTCGCGTTCGCTCCAGCCGTTCTCGACGGGGACGGTGGGGTAGAGCCAGCCGCCCTCGCCGCCGTCGATCGCGACCCCGTGGGTGCCGAGTTCCAGGTCGGCGAGCGGATCGTCCGTGAGGACGACGTTCCGGACCGCACAGACCGAGACCGTGAGATTCGGGAGCTCGGAGGGGGTAACCTCGGAGCCACAGGAGTTCTCGCTTGCGGCCTCGATCGCCGCGTCGACGATGACGTGACCGAGCTGTTCGCCCGAGCGGTAGCCGCCCGCACAGCCGCGCAGGCTGCCCCGGCCGCGCGTGGACTCGAGGCGGACGAACGCGCCCGTTCGCTCGTAGAACGCCTCGCGCATGCTACCCGGTTGCTCTCGTTGCCCGTGTTGTACGTAGGATTCGACGGATTCGCGCGCGAGTTCGACCGCACGCGCCCCGTCCTCGTAAGAGAGGTCGACGCCCTGTCCCTGGGACATACACGTGTACATGGGGGTACCGGTCCTAAAACGCTTCCATTCGCCGTGCGGTCGAATCGCGTCCCCGACCGGGGGACTTATTCGCCGACGGCACCTACTCCGAGTGGGAGAGAGAGCCCGGCTGCCGCGGTGGCCGCGTCGGCAACGACGCGGTCACGCAACGTGGACCGTCCCTCCGGGACGCTTCACGCTCCTGCCGTTGCCCGACGCTACGCGTCGCGCAACGCTCGCGAGGAAAGTCCCCCCACCTGTTCGGGCAGGTGACCGGGCGCAAGTCCGGAGCGGGAGACCGCTGGCTCTGGAACAGAAACGACACGTCTCGGCCCGACCGATGATGCGTGCGAACCCGACCGCGAGGAAGGGGAGTTGACCCGCTGATGGGCCTGCAGTCGAAACACATGGTTCGAACCCATGGATCGTGCGTGGCACGACCGACTGCGGACAGACGGCCGAGGATCGATGGAACGGCGAACCCTCACCGGTGCAAGTCCGTGCCGTGGTAGCCCGAACGCCCCGCGGCCTCGCCGCGGACGGCGCGGACGCTCAGCCAAATGCCGGGACGAACAGAAGGGGGCTTACTCCTCTCGCCCAGTTTTCGTACTGAGTGGCGACGCTGGCGACGCCGTCGTCCGACCCGCCGTCTCCCGCGTGCGACCGGACCGGCTCGCCGTCTCCTGCGCGCGATCAGACCGGCTCGAGACTGACGTCGATGCCGGTCTCGTTCTCGACGTTGTCCGTGACCGGACAGCGGGACTTTACTG
>LKMK01000242.1 GCA_001563805.1 Natrialbaceae archaeon B1-Br10_E2g2 | reverse complement strand
CCCGGCGCTCGAGCCCGCCGAGACCGTCGACCGGGCGCTCGAGGCCGAACGCGAGCGGATCGAACGCCTGCTCGAGCGCGACGACGGCGTCTCGGCGGCCACCGTTCGGGCGACGGTCCAGGAGACGATGGGTCGACACGTCAACGTCTTCCGCGAGAAGTCGGGGATCGAGCAGGCCCTGCGAGACCTCCGTGGCGCTCGCGAACGGTACGAGGACGTCGCCGTCACCGATCCATCCCGGACGTACAACACGGACCTGATCCAGACGCTCGAGGTCCGCAACCTGCTGGACGTGGCCGAAGCCGTCGCCGTCGGCGCGCTCGTCAGAACCGAGTTCCGCGGCGCCCACTGGCGGGCGGCCCACCAGGAACGCAAGGACGACGAGTGGCTCAAACACACCATGCTCTCGTGGGATGGCGGCGATCCCGAACTCTGGTACCGGCCGGTGATCCTCGAGGGCGAACTGCAGACCTACGAGCCGAAAACGCGCAGCTACTGAGCGTCGGGCAGCGAGAGCACGAGTCGACGGCCGTCCGGGTGGCCACCTGCCCGGTCAGTCCGTCAGGCCGTAGCCGATCTTGAACAGGTAGACGTCGAGCGCGACGACGGCGGCGGTCAGTAGCGTGAGGACCCCGAGCGAGGCGTAGGGAGCGAACTCGGCGTACGCCGGCGGGGCGACCTCGAGCAGGTCGGAGTACCCCAGCAGGCCGTAGCGAACGCTGTCGACCATGTAGACCATCGGGTTGAGCAGCGAGACGTACTGCCAGAGGGGATCGAGCATGGTCAGCGAGTAGAAGACCGCGCCGAAGAACACCAGCGGCCGGAGGATGAACTGGTTCATGACGGTCAGGTCGTCGAAGTCCCGGGCGACCAGCCCGCCGACGATCCCGAGCCCCGAAAAGAGCGCGGCGATGACGACCATCGTCGCGACCAGAAAGAGCCCGTTCTCGATGCTGAGCGGGACGAACAGGGCGCCGATGACGGCGACGATGACGCCGACGATCAGCCCGCGGACGGCGCTTGCGGCCACGTAGGCGACGACCATCTCGATGTAGGACAGCGGCGAGGTGAGCGTCTCGTGGATGTACTCGTTCCACCGACCGTGGAAGATCGAGAACGAGGCGTTCTCGAAGGCGTTCGAGATCGTCCCCAGCACGACGAGCCCGGGGATCAGAAAGAGTATGTAGCCGATCCCGGCAACGGGCTCGTCGATCCGCCCGCCCAGAATCACGCCGAAGACGGCGAAGTAGAGCACGTTCGTGATCGCCGGCGGCATGAACGTGTTCTTCGGCCGCCGGACGAACCGCAGGACCTCGCGTCGAAAGAGCGAGCGAAAGCCGACCGAGAGCATCAGGCGACCCCCTCCTGTTCACGTTCGCTGGCCTCCGCCGACGAGCCCTCCTCGTCCATGCTCGAGGCCTCCTCGTCCGCGCTCGAGGCCGACGAGCGGGTCACCGTCCGGTCTTCGCTGCGGGTCAGGTCGACGAAGATCTCCTCGAGCGACGTCCGCGAGATCTCGAGGTCGACGATCTCGTGACCCCTGGCCTCGAGGTCGTTGAGCAACTGCGGCGCGGTCGAGCCGCCGTCGTCGACGCGGACCTCGAGGCTGTCGCCGGCAGCGGACACCTCGTGGGCGTACGTGCCGAGTGCGGCCTCGAGGTCCGCGACCGCCGTCCCGTCGACGGGCGACTCGAGGCGGACGGCGATCGTGTCCGTCCCGCGAGTCTTGAGTTCGTCCGGCGTCGCGACGGTGACCTTCCGGCCCTCGTTGACGATCGCGACGCGGTCACAGAGGCGTTCGGCCTCCTCGATGTAGTGGGTCGTCAACAGCACCGTCGTCCCCTCCTCGTTGAGTTCGGTCACGAGTTCCCAGAGGTCGTGACGGAGCTGGACGTCGACGCCGGCCGTCGGCTCGTCGAGGATCAGGAGGTCAGGGTCGGTTACGAGCGCCCGCGCGAGCAAGAGGCGGCGTTTCATCCCGCCGGAGAGCCAGTCGAACCGCTCGTTTCGCTTGTCGTAGATCCCGACGCGTTTCAGGACCTCGTCGGCGCGTTCGGCGGCTTCGTCTTCGGGAATCCCGTGATAGCCGGCCTTGTGCATCAACACCTCACGAATCGGAAAGAACCGGTCGACGTTGAACTCCTGGGGGGCGAGCCCGATGGCGTCGCGTGCCTCGCGGTAGTCGTCCTCGACGTCGTGGCCGAAGACGCGGGCCTCGCCGCCGGACTTGCGGACGAGCCCCACCAGCGTGTTGATGAACGTCGTCTTGCCGGCCCCGTTCGGGCCGAGCAGGCCGAAAAACTCGCCCTCCTCGACCGTCAACGAGAGTTCCTGTAACGCACGTAGACCGCCGTACTCCTTGACGAGATCGACGGTCTCGATGGCCGGTGGCATCGCCGAATCGTCGGCTCCGCCGGCGGTTAAGCGTGTTGAAAGCGGTACTCGAGACGGCGACGGCCGTCCCGGAGCGCGGTCACTGGCTGACTTGCTGGGCCGGCCGCGGTCGTCCGCGCAGGTCGACGCTGCCGCCGCTTTGCTGGACGATGTCGAACGCCGTCATCAGGTCGGATCGGGAGATGATACCGACGAGGTCGCCGTTCTCGACGACGAGCAGCCGGCCGATGCCGTTTTTCTGCATGCGTTCGATCGCCGCCATCGCGTCCGAGTCGGGCCCGATCGTCTCGAGATCCGTCGTCATCACGTCCTCGACCGTGTAGGCGTCGCGTTCGACCGGATCGATCCCGCGGGCGTCCGAGAGCGTCACGAGGCCGATCAGCCGTTCGTCACCCCAGGCGTCGCTCTCGATGACCGGATAGCCGGTGTGGCGCTCGGTGAACATCCGCTGGAACAGTTCGGCGACCGTCGCCTCCGGTTCGACCGTGTGTAACTGCCCGGCGGGCGTCATGATGTCGGCGACGGTGACGTCCTGGAACGCCGCTTTCATCGTCACCTGCTGGGCCTCGCTCGAGGCGGCGATGTAGATGAAGAAGGCGACGGCGATGAGGATGATGTTGAACGCGAACAGGCCGAACAGCCCGAGGAAGATCGCGAACATCTTGCCGATGCTCGCGGCCTGCTGGGTCGCCCGGGCGTACGGCTGATTCCGTGCGAGCAGGGCACGCAGGATGCGCCCGCCGTCCATCGGGAACGCCGGAAGCATGTTGAAGATCGCGAGGAAGACGTTCAGGATCGCCAGATAGGCGAGGACGAACTGAGCGCCGTTCATCGACTCGGGTGTCAGCAAAAAAAGGACGTAGGAGGCGATGCCGACGAGCACCGAGACGATCGGGCCGGCGATGGCGATGTTGAACTCCTGTTTCCAGTCTTCGGGCATCTCCGAGAGGGCCGCGATGCCACCGAGCAGCCAGAGCGTGATCGAATCGATCGGGAAGCCATACCGCTGTGCGGTCACCGAGTGGCCGAGTTCGTGAAGCAAGACGCCGACGAACAGGCCGATGGCGGCGGTCAGCCCGAGCGTCCACGGCATCCACCACGGCGAGGTCACGGCCGCCACGTCGATCCCCGCCCCCATCGTGAGGTTGAGGACGTCGGCGACCTCGCCGATCTGCACCCCGATCAGGTACGCGAAGATCGGGAGAATCAACAGAAAAGTCACGTCGAGCTTGATCGGGATGCCGAAGATGGACCCGACCCGGAAACTCCACATCATGGGGTCACCTATCAGTGGAGGACCCTTAAACACGCCGCCAGTGTAGTGGTTTCGCCGGTTCCTGCAGGTCGGCTCGAGCAGCCAACCACGTTCGAGGGACGGCGGTCGGCACCGCACCGTGTGACGACGTGTGTGTACATATAATGCCATACAAACGAATTAGCGAATATGGATTCACTACACCATAGAGTTATACACCAGTTGGTGGTCCGTACTGGTACAATGACCGCACAACGTCAGACCCTCGATCGCTCGACCGCCGTCCCCACCGAAGTCACCTCGCCCCAGGCCAAACTCGTCTACCTCTACCTCGACGCAACCGGCGGCGCGTCCGTCGGCGACCTGAACCAGACGCTCGCGATGAACAAACTCTCCGTCCTGAGCGTCCTCGATTCGCTCTCGAGTCGCGACCTCGTCGTGAAATCCGGCTCGGAGTACACGACGGCCAACTGAGACGGGTTGCAGGAGGCCAGTTCCGGCCCGGCCACCGAGTGCCTCGTGGGCGGGCTGGGACGTCGAACGGACCGTCACACGACGCCGTTCGCCGGGCTCGACCCGTGGGGCTCCGAGACGACCGACGTGCTCCTCGAGGCGCCCAGGGGCCGATTCGACGCCGAAACGCGGTTCGAAGGCTTTATCCGCACGGTAGCACTCCGTTTTCGTAAGATAACCATGTCCGACAAACCTGCCTCCATGTACCGGGAGATCAGTAAGCCGGCATATACGCGCCGTGAATACATCACCGGGATCCCGGGCTCGAAGATCGCACAGCACAAGATGGGCGACGTCGCCGCCGACCCCGACGAGTACCCGATCCAGATCAGCCTCGTCACCGAAGAGGAGGTCCAGATCCGCCACGGCAGCCTCGAGGCCTCGCGACTGTCGGCGAACCGCCACATGCTCAAGAACGCCGGCGAGGGCAACTACAAGATGATCCTCCGGAAGTTCCCCCACCACGTCATCCGCGAGAACAAGCAGGCGACGGGTGCGGGTGCAGACCGTGTCTCCGACGGGATGCGCCAGTCGTTCGGGAAGATCGTCGGCACCGCCGCCCGCATCGACCGCGGCGACCGCATCTTCACGATCTGGTGTGACGTCGACGACGCCGAGTTCGCCAAAGACGCGCTCCGCCGTGCCTACAACAAGATCACGCCGCCGTGTCGCGTGGTCGTCGAGCGCGGCGAAGAGCAGCTGATCGCGTAACCCGACCTTTTGCTCTGCGGTCTATCGCGAGCGAGGCAACAGCCTCGCTCGCGATGTCCCTCGGCAAAATGTCGATCAAAAGCACTCCTCCTTCCGTTCCGAACGCAGAGCGTTCTCCACGTCAGTCGTCGGCCCGCTCGCTCGGCTGCGCCTCGCTCGCGGTCAGTAACCAAGTGTTCGCCTGCCCTCCCCCCGGGTCGTCGGGCTCTCGCGTTTGCTCGAGCCCCACTCCCGGCCACGTTTTACCAGAGTCGTCGTCTCGAGCCAGTTTTTTGCCCTCCGCATCCTGACTCGAGGTATGATCGAGCTGGCGGTCGCGAACGACCAGGAGACGT
>LKMK01000241.1 GCA_001563805.1 Natrialbaceae archaeon B1-Br10_E2g2 | reverse complement strand
TCCCCTCCAATCACGTTGTTCCAGTGTCGCTGCAATCCCATGGTTGCCAAAAGCACACAAGAGATTAAAAATCAGTGTCATTCTATCGTATACTCTATTAGTTCATCTGCCAGCAACTTCTCCAATCACTACTAGTAGATCCCAGTCACGCTACCACGCGTTCGATCCGCGAACGACCGGCACGTTCACCGGCGCGTTGCTCGACGACTCGACGTTCGTCGTCTGCGACGAGGCCCACATGCTCGAGCCGCGCGTGCGCGACCTCGTCAGCGACGGGATCGCCGACGCGACGCTACGCGACGCCGAGACGGAACTCTCGCGGGTCATCCAGCCGGTCAAGTTCGAACGCGAAGGACGGACCGCTCAGGGTGGCTCGAAGACGGCCGACGCCGACCTCGTCCGGGCGGAACTGAACGACAGCGACGTCAGCTACGACGAACTCGTCCGCACCCTCGAGTTCGTCGGGGATCTTCGGGGCGAACTCGACCGTCGGGTGACGGCCCATCTCGACCGGAAACACAGGGGGTGGCAGTCGAATCTCACCGACCTCGGGGACGACGAGATCCCGCTTCGCGACCCCGCTACCCCCGCCGAAGACGAGTTGACGACGTGGGCGAGCGACGCCGGCTACCGCGACGCCGACTGGGTGCGAGCCGAGAGCGTCGGGGCGGTCGTCGCCCGAATCCTGAACGAGGCCGAAGACGAGGATCGAACCCGGGCAGCCCCTGCGGTCGGCCGCGTCCTCGGCGAGTGGTACCGTCGCGACCACACCGACTACTTCCGGGAGATCGAACTCGAGCGAACCTGGAACGAAACCGAGCCCGGGGACTCGTGGCGACGGGCGTACACCGCCCGGCTCGCCCTGCACAACTGCGTCCCCAGCGACGCCATCGGCGAGCGACTCGCGGCCTTCGGTGGCGGCATCCTGATGAGTGCCACCCTCGAGCCGATCGACGCGTTCACCGAGGTGACGGGACTCGAGTACCTCGCACGCGAGGAAGACCGGCCGGTCGTCGAACGCCGCTACGGGCTGCACTTTCCCGAGGAAAACCGCGAGAGCTTCGCGGTCGCGGCGCCCAAGTTCACCTACGACAACCGCGGCCGGCCGGGAGACGACAGTCCGACCCGGCGCCACTACGTCGACGCCATCGCGACGGTCGCTCGCGTCCCGGGCAACGTCCTCGTCGGGATGCCAAGCTACGCCGAAGCCGAGTGGATCGCGGGACGACTCGAGGAGCGACTCGAGAAGCCGGTCCTGCTCGACGCCTCGAGCGACGACGAGACGACGGAGTCGCTCAAATCCCAGTTCTTCGCCGGCGAGGGGAAGGTGCTCGTGACGAGTCTCAGGGGAACACTGACGGAGGGCGTCGACTACAGCGGCGACCGGCTCTCCGCGGCGGTCGTCTGTGGCGTCCCGATCGTCAACACCTCGAGTCCGCGCACGAAGGCGGTGCGGCGGGCCTACGACGACGAATTCGGCGACGGGTTCGAGTACGCGCTGACGATCCCCGCCGTGCGAAAGGCCCGCCAGGCGATCGGCCGGGTCATCCGCTCGCCCGACGACGTCGGTGTCCGGGTCCTGCTCGACGAACGGTACGCACGCGACAGCTGGGACTCCGTTCGGGAGTATCTCCCCGCCGACGGGGAGTTCCAGCCGGTGAGCCCCGACATGCTCGAGATGGGGCTCGACCGGATTCGCCCGACGCTCGAGTCCGAGCGGTAGCCCTATCCGACCGTGTCGTCGGTGCGGTCGTCCGCGACGGCGACGCCGCGATACCGTCGCTCGTCGACCGACTGGACCCGAAAGCCGAGGGCGTCGTAGAAGGGACGAACGCGCTCGTCGAAGGTGGCGGTCAGTCGCCCTTCGCGCTCGAGGGCGCGTTCGACCAGCGCGGTGCCGATGCCGCGGCCGCGGTGGCGACGCCGGACCGCGACGGCGGCGACGTGGGCGCCTCGGTCGCGGGGTTCGAGGACGAGCGCGCCGAGGCGTCGTTCGCGCTCGCGGCGCTGTGCTCCCGGCGTCGAGCCGGCGCCGCCGGAGCCGTCGGACTCGTCCGTATCGGCCGTCGTCGACTCGCCCCGCCGGTCGCCCGCGACGAGAACGTCGCCGGCAGCGATCCGCGGCTCGACGGCTCCCGGCTCGAGCATGGCGCCGTCGATGATGCGGCGGACCTCGAGGGCGTCGTCGGGATCGGCGGGACGGACGAACATGGCTGGGCGCTCTCCGCATGCGGTGGCTACCACACTGTCGGTTTCGATTCGGGTCGGGCCGGATCGGTCGACGCGAAGTGGAGGATCAGCCCCCTTTGATCAGGCGTAAGATGGTGACGTGCTCGGCCTCGACGGGCTGGTCTTCCGGGACCGGGCGGCCGTCGACCAGGACGCTCACCTCGTGGGGACTCAACTCGACTTCGGCCAGGAGGTCGGCGTACGTCGGCGTCGTCTCCTCGCCCTCGCTCGAGGCCGTGGCTCCGTCGGCGTCTCGCTGCTTGAGGTCGATCTCGTGGGTCCCTTCGCCCTTGACGTCGACGGTGACGCGCATACCGTCGGTTCGGAGAGCGGAGACTTCAGCGCATCGCTCCCGTGTGGTCCGCGCCGACGGATTCCCCAAACGGATATACGTTCCCGGTAGAATGCAACGAGCATGTATACGATCGTTATCCCGGTCGGCACCAACCGGGGCCTGGAGGCAGCCGAGTACGTCACAGCGCTACCGGACAGCGACACCGACGTCGAGGTCGTCGTCGTGAACGTCTTCGAGGAGTTCGAGGTCACCGGCGAGGGTGGCGTCGTCCGCTCGGAGGACCTCTACGACGAAGGCGACCTGCCCAAGAGCGTCGAGGAGGTCGTCGACGTGCTCGAGGACCACGACGTCGACGTCACCGTCCGTCGCGAACACGGCGACCCGGTCGAAGAGATCATGGGAGTCGCCGACGAGGTCGACGCGAACGCCATCGCCATGGTCGGCCGGCAGCGCTCGCCGACGGGCAAAGCGCTGTTCGGGAGCGTCACCCAGCGGCTCATCCTCGACGCCGACCGTCCGGTGACCGTCGTCACCGACGAGTAACCGACGCGACGGGCGGTCCCCGACCCCACTCGAGCCAGCGACGGGTCGGCGACGGCGACCTTCGGTCGATTTATCTTGGGTCCGTCCCTTGAGCCGGTATGAGCGAGGCCGACGCCGAACCGGCGGCGCCCACCCCTGGCAGGACCGAAGTCTGGATCGAGAAGTACCGGCCACAGCGACTCGACGAGATCAAAGGCCACGAGAACATCGTCCCGCGGCTCCGGCGGTACGTCGAACGGGACGACCTCCCTCATCTCATGTTCGCCGGGCCGGCCGGAACCGGGAAAACCACCGCCGCCCAGGCCATCGCCCGCGAGGTCTACGACGACGACTGGCGCGAGAACTTCCTCGAGTTGAACGCCTCCGACCAGCGCGGGATCGACGTCGTCCGCGACCGGATCAAGGACTTCGCGCGCTCGAGTTTCGGCGGCTACGACCACCGCATCATCTTCTTAGACGAGGCCGACGCGCTGACCAGCGACGCCCAGTCGGCGCTGCGCCGGACGATGGAGCAGTTCTCGAGCAACACCCGGTTTATCCTCTCGTGTAACTACTCGAGCCAGATCATCGACCCGATCCAGTCGCGGTGTGCGGTCTTTCGTTTCACCGAACTCGCCGAGGAGGCAATCGAGGCCCAGGTCCGCGAGATCGCCGCGATCGAAGACATCGCGGTGACCGACGACGGCGTCGACGCGCTGGTGTACGCGGCCGACGGCGACATGCGAAAGGCGATCAACGCCCTCCAGGCCGCCGCGGTGATGGGCGAGACCGTCGACGAGGCGACCGTCTTCGCGATCACGGCCACCGCCCGGCCCGAAGAGGTCGAAGAGATGGTCGCGTACGCCATCGACGGCGACTTCACCGCCGCCCGGGCCGCCCTCGAGGATCTGCTGACCGACCGCGGACTCGCTGGCGGCGACGTCATCGACCAGCTTCATCGCTCCGCCTGGGAGCTCGACCTGCCCGAACGGGCGATCGTTCGCCTGCTCGAGCGCCTCGGCGAGGTCGACTACCGCATCACCGAGGGCGCGAACGAACGGCTCCAGCTCGAGGCCATGCTGGCGTCGCTCGCGCTCGAGAACGAGTAAGGACGTCCCCTCCGAGCGCCCTTTCGTTTCCCCTCGCTTGGCCACAGTGAGTAGCGAAGATTCTCACGGGGCCGGATTCACCAGATGATCGCAGTGTTGGTATAGAGCATCGATTCATCACAGTACTCGGGTCAATTCGTGTATACTGTCTGTGACCATAGTCATGGTTGAGTCGTCGATCTCCGCCACACGCTTGGTAATCTCTTGGTGGGGAAAGACATGTAGAGACCACGGACTCACGTAACTCGGATACGTCTTCAGTTCGCCTTCGGTGAGCGAATCGTCCGTCAGTTCAACTGCCGTCTCCCGCTCGGTCGACGTGATGACCGCAACCGTATACCGATCGCCGAAGAACGGTCGGTTCCGGTTCGAGACGACAAGATACGGTCGGACCCCGGTTTTGAACGTTGCTGGCGCGAGGACGACACTACCTTGTGCGTAGGCCATCCTACGCGTTCTCTCCTAAATCCGGCACGTCGTCGGCCCACTCGTCATCGTCGCCGTAGGCGTCGTCGCCGTACTCGGCCTCGATCTGCTGGAGACTCACTACGTTTGCAATCTCCGAGGCTGCGACGTCCTCGGCGACCGCCCAGTAGGAATCGACTTTCCGAACGAGGCCCTTCTTCTGGAGCCGGGAGAGGGTCTTGTGGACGCTGGAATGCGGAACGTCGGTCAGTTCCGTCAGTTCCCTCGGGCTGAATGCCATGTCGGGATGGTTGAGCAACACCGTAAGCAGTTCGTGGGCGTTCGTGCCCGGTTTAACGGGTGGCGTGTCTCCTCCGCTGGAATCGATTCTGATAGGCATTGGTGTCAGTCTATGTCAGTGTATGTCCGAGAACGTCATAACATTGTTGCTGTCGGAATACGCTCGTGATCAAAATCCGTATCGAGCGATCTATATCCCCGTTCTCGCTGAACAAGCAGTGATGAATACGCGCTGTGGATTCAGCACGGATTGTTCGAACTGCTCAGCTTCTGTCAGGAGTAGCGTGACCGACTCAGCGCGTGAGTGCAGTCTGGCAACAGCGTTTGATTCACACGGAATTGGAACCAGCC
>LKMK01000240.1 GCA_001563805.1 Natrialbaceae archaeon B1-Br10_E2g2 | reverse complement strand
CGCGGCCGGTATCGAGGAACCCGCCGACCTGCGGACGGTCGACAAGGGCGTCGTTCTGGGCGTCCTGAAAGGGGAGAAGACGGCCGAAACGATCCTCGAGAACGCCGGCCGCGAGGACCCCTCGATGGACGGCGTCGGTCCGATCGATCCCGGAACGGGCGGTGTTGTGGGCTCGGGCGGTACCAGCGAGGGCGAATCCGAAGCGAGCGTCGAGGCCGACGACTCGAACGACAGCCAGTCGAGCCTGGGTGATTTCTGATGCGGGTCCTCGAGTGTCGACTGGTCGTCGACGACCTCGACGCCTTCGTCGCCGACCTCGGCGCGATCGGCGAGCGCCACGGCGTGACGGTCCAGGCGTTCGACGCCCGCTACGTCGCCGACCGCTCCCACCTCGAGCGGGCCGTCGAACTCGCCGACCGCTCGATCGAGCGCGGCGAGAACGTCGCCCGGGATCGGGCGGTCGAGATCCTGCTGTACGCCGCCGGCCGTCGCCAGATCGACCGCGCCCTCGAGATGGGCGTCGACGAGGGCAAAAACCGGGCCGTGATCCTGATCGACGCCGAGCCGAGCGACGGGGCCGACGGCGAGGGAAGCCGCGAAAACCGGGAAGCCGCCGCACTCGAGGCGGTCGTTGCTCTGGAGGGCGTCGTCTCGCGAGAAACCACGCTCGAGCGACCCGACGCCGAGACGCTGTGTGCGTTCTTCGACGTCACCGAGGCCGAGCGGGCCGCCACGGACGCGTCGCTCTCCGCGCTCGTCCGCGAGCGGGTGGCCTTACTCGAGGTCGAGAAGTAGCCGCCGTCGGCGAGGCGGACAGCGGTCGTTTCATACGGGTTACTGTACGTCAGTTCCGGCGCAACCGCGACCCGGGCGGCGGTTGCGCCGGTACATCGGTACAGGAATCCGTATCAGTCGTCGGCCGGCCGCTCGAGTCGGCGTTCCCGGGACTCCCGGAGGCCGTCGCAGATGCCGCCCTGACTCGACATGTTGACCCTGGCGAGTCGGCCCCGCTTGTGGACGAGATCGAACGAGGCGACGTCGATCGGCTCCCGTTCGGGCGTTCGACACAGGACGTCGTCCGGGTCGATGACGACGCCCGTCTCGCGGGCCTTCTCGAGGAGACGATCGATCGGCTCGGCGGGGACGGTGACGGCGAACGACCGATCCGCGGCGTAGATGGCGTAGGCGTCGGCGGCCGATTCGTCCGGCTGGCCCGGGACCGACTCGAGGTCACGCGGCCGAAGCGAGACGATCGTCGCCGGCTCGAGTCCGGCCTCGAGCAGCGCCTCGACGGCGTCGTACTGGCGAGCGACGCGGGCTTTCTCGTCGAGTTCGGCCCTGACGGCCTCGACGTCACCGTCGGCGTCCGGGAACGCTGCCGAGAACGACAGTCGCTCGTTGACGCCGCGGTTGATCTCGTCTTCGTGCATGTGCTCTCGGAGGACGATCCGGGCCGTCTCGACGCCCGGAAGCGACTCGACCGCGTCGCGGGCGTCGATGGCCATCATCCAGGCAAAGGCTGGCGAACACCACGCCGTTGGCAGCGTGAACCGGACGGTCACGGACGGACCGTCGAGCTCGATCGAATCGATGTACTCGAGCTCGACGATCGATCGGTCGAGTTCGGGGTCGGTCACCCGCTGGAGGGCCTCGCGGACGGCTGGTTCGTCCGTATTGTGGCCGTCTGGATCGTTGCCGTCCGCGGAAGGTGAATCGACGCTCATCAGTCCGCCGCCGCCGGGGTGCCCGACGCGTAGTGGTCCTCGAGGTCGAACTGCTGGCTGATCTCGTCGTCCTGGAACGTCCGGCGTTTCGCCTCGAGGTCGATGTCGTACAGTTCGGCGGCGTTCTCGCCCATGACTTTCCTCTTGGTCTCGAGGTCCCACTCGACGCCGTACTCCATGCGGTCCTCCTGGGTGAGTTCGGCCTCCATGACGGCCTCGACGAGCCAGTCGGGGTTCCAGATGGCGTAGTCGGAGCCAAAGAGCAGGCGGTCCTCGCCGAGCCACCACAGCAGCTCCGAGAGGATCTCGGAGAACTTCCGCGGGCGATTCTGGGCGAACGGCGCGGCGACGGCCAGCCCGCCGTAGACGTTGGGCTCCTGGGCGGCGATCCAGCAGAAGTCGTCGAGCCGTGGCAGTCCGACGTGTTCGACGATGAAGTTCAGGTCGGGGAACGACGAGGCCGCGTCGTCGACGTCTTTCACGTCGAAGGCGTCCCGGTTCAGCGGCCGGATCGTTGGCCCCTTGTGCGGATGGACGTTCTCGATTCCCAGCTCGACACATTTCTCTAAGAACTCGAAGGCCTCCTCGTCGTCGAGTCGCCACCCCTTCGACTCGCCGCGCCACTCGGCCGTGTAGAGCTTGACCCCCTGGATGTCGTAGGTCTCGTGAAGCTCCTCGAGGTGGTCCATCCCGGCCTCGCCGTCACGCGGGTCGAAACTCCCGTTGAGCACGAACCGCTCGGGATACTCGGTCGCGAGTTCGGCGTTCTGGTGGGTGGTGTTGAACCCCTCGTCGTAGAAGTCGGTCAGGTACGTCGGCTGGAAGATCGCCATGTCGGCGGCCGCACCGGCAAAGAGGTCTTCGAGCATTCGATCGGCCCCGTAGTGGCGGTACTCCTCGATCCCCCACTCGCGTTCCTCGGGCGTGAACGTCGTGTGATAGTCGTAGAAACACTGGATGAACTCCTCGCCGCCCTGGTGTGTGATATTCTCCTCCCTGGCGTCCCACAGGTGGACGTGTGCATCGATGACGAAGACGTCCTCTCCGTTGTGATCGTACATCGCGGTACGGTATTAGGCAACACACAACATTACTCTTTTTTCATATAGGTCGGAATGACTATCCCTCGAGAGAATAACACTCTCTCCACCTTATCAAAGAATTTTGTGTCAATGTTACGATAGTCACGAGAAGTGAGAGACAGGGCGAACGTTTTCGTTACCGCCGGCGAACTGTGGTATGCTACCATGCAAGCAGCCCGACTCCACGAGTACACCGACGACATGAGCGAGGCGCTCTCGATCGACGACGTCGACCGCCCGGACCTCGAGCGATCCGACGACGTCCTGATCGAGGTCGAGGGGGCCGGCTGGTGTCAGACGGACAACCACATCGTCGAGGGGATGTGGACCGACTACGTCGACCAGGACCTCCCGATGACGCTCGGTCACGAGAACGCCGGCATCGTCGCCGACGTCGGTGACGAAGTAACGCTGGTCGAAGAAGGCGACCCGGTGATCTGTCACCCCGTCCAGACCTGTGGCATCTGTCGACCCTGCCGACTCGGGGAGGACATGTACTGCGAGAACCAGGCGTTCAACGGACTCACGACCGACGGCGGCTTCGCCGAGTACGTCTTGACTACCGAGCGCGCGGTCATCCCGCTTCCCGACGGCGTCGATCCGACCGAGATCGCACCCCACGCCGACGCCGGAATCACGGCCTACCACGCCGCAAAGAAAGCGACCGAGGCACTGAACCCCGGCGACACCTGCATCGTCATCGGTATCGGCGGGCTCGGCCACATCGGACTCCAGTGTGTCGACGCGATGAGCGCCGCCGACGTCGTCGCCGTCGACGTCAAAGCCGACGCCCTCGAGTTAGCCGACGACCTCGGGGCCCACCACACCGTCGACTCGAGCGAGGAAGACGTCGCTGCAGTGGTCGCCGACCTCACGGACGAGGTGGGCGCCCAGCAGGTACTCGACTTCGTCGGCCGCGACGAGACGACCGCACTCGGCCCCGACATCGTCGCCCAGGGCGGCGACCACCACGTCATCGGCTACGGCGGCCACGTCCACGAACCCTGCCAGACGCTGGTGTTCGGCGAGATGTCGTATCAGGGTGATCTCGTCGGCCGCTACACCGAACTGCAAGAGCTGGTCGCGCTCGTCGACCGCGGCGACGTCGAGTTACACACCGAACGCCACGATCTCGGAGAGATCAACACCGTCGCGGAGCGACTCGAGCACGGCGAGATCGAAGGTCGAGCGGTCGTGCTCCCACCGTAAGTCCGACCTCGGGGTCGCCGACGGAGTGTCAGTCGGTCGCCCGCTCCGTCGTGACGCCCCGTCGCGTGAGGGCTCCGACCACCGTTCCCGTGACCGTCCCGCTCAGCATCACGAGCGCGCTTCGTCTCGGAATCCGTCCTCGGAGTCCCGCCTCGAGAACCATGAGCGTGTCCAGCGTATCGACCAGCAAGGCGATACGGTCCCAGTCGGGACGACGGTCGGCGGACGCCGTCAACTGCCCGAGTCCCAGGCCGAGTGCCCGAACGCACGCATACCGAAGGGCGACCTCGAGCGAGCCCCCATCCGCGGCGGATAGGCCGTACCACCGGCCAAGCAGGCGCGGGGACAGGAGGCCGATCGTTCCGAACACCACCCGAAACCAGGGGAGGAGCCGGGAGGCGTCGTCGACGGACGTCGGGGTCGTGAATGGAGCTCCCATACTCGAGTCGTCCACGACCGGGACCAAGAATCGTACCAGGCACTCGAAGGGCGATCGAACGCGGCTCAACCGGGTAAGAAGACGTTGATCGCGGCGACGACGAGTCCAGCCAGCCCCATGCGAACAGCGGCGACGTACCACCGCTGTTTCGAGATCGACGCCAGGTAGATCCCGAACGCCGCCAGGATCGCGACGCCGACGGCGATCGACGCCAGCACCGACTGCAACATTGTGAAGACGACGCCCTCGAGCGCCAGCGGCGAGAGCGTCAACAAGATCGCGAGGGTCGGGCCGGTTGCGCTCGCGGTGGCGTGGACGATCTGGGCAGCGCGATGTTCACGCTGGACGCGGGTGTCCTCGAGTTCGGTGAGCATCGCCTGCTCGATACGTTCCTGTTCGGCCAGCGCCTGGGCGCGTTCGATCTCCCAGACGCTCCAGACGCCCGAGGTGCCGAGGCCGACGGCCGCGCCGAGGCCGATCGCGACGACGGTGAGCCCCTCGTCGATCCCGGAGAGATACGCACCGACGACGACGCCGATGCTGGTGAGCGTGCCGTCGAAGCCGTTGGCGATGAAGTACCGCCGCGAGATCGAGCGGACGTCCTCTTTCTCGAGGACACGGCGAAGCCGGGCGAGTCGACGACCCATCGTCAGCCGAGCCAGGGATCGTCGACGGTTCGCGTCCCGCAGGCGACCTGGTCGATCGAATGGATCGACCCGCTCAAGTCCTGGATCTCGTCGCGAACGCCGTCGATCGAGAGCGCATCTCCTTCGAGGG
>LKMK01000042.1 GCA_001563805.1 Natrialbaceae archaeon B1-Br10_E2g2 | reverse complement strand
ACGTCGACGCACAGAACATCGCCGGTCGGTCCTCGTCGAACAACTCCTCGGGCTCGTCGTAGTGAGCCTGTCCGTTGGGTCCCGGGTGGCGACCGATCTCCATCGAGCACTGTTCACAGGCGTGTTCACTCGGAATCGAGATCGCATCGGGGGCCTCGTCGTCGCCCAGACAGCCGGCGAGCGCACCGACGCTCACGGCAACGGCACCGCCGAGGAAGAGTCGTCGCGTTGGCTGGCTGGTCCGTACCCGCTCTCGAGAACGGTGGTCGTTCATACTGCCCTCTAGCGGCAACACGCTTAAGACGAATGTGGTACGTCCGCCGAACGAATCGCACCGCCGTATAGGCTCCGAATCGACGCCGATCGCTAGATGAGTGCACCAGACGCTACTTGCTCTCGCACTCACTAGCGTCGACTGATGAACCGACGCCATATCCTCGGTGCTGGAGTGACGACCGGTCTCTCGGCGCTGGCCGGGTGTTTGACGGGAGCTCTCGAGTCAGAGCCCGACGGCGAGGTCGTACTGAACGCGCCCGACGAGGACGTCACTGGCGACCCCTCGTACCCGACCTACGGGGAACCGTTCCCGGAGTTCGCGTTGACGGATCCGCTCACCGAGTCGACCGTCGACATCGCTGACTTCGACGAGGAGTGTTTCGTCGCGACCGCATTCTATGCCGAATGCCCCGCCGAGTGCATCCCGCTGATGACGGCCATCGCCGCGGTGCAGTCACGCACCATCGACAATGGGATCGACGACCGAACCCGATTCCTCGCGGTCACCTTCGATCCCGAACGTGACACGCCCGAGCGCCTCGAGGATCACGCCGAAATGGTGCACGTCGACCTCGATGCCGGCAACTGGCACTACCTCCGACCCGAGGACGAAGACGAGGCGCGGGAGGTCGTCGACAACTCGATGGGGATCGCGTACGAACTCGACGAACTCGACGGGGGCGACAACTACGACTTCCTCCACATCACGGTCACTTACCTCGTCAACCCCGCCGGCTACGTCGAACGGGCCTATCGCGGTGAGGACCCCAGCGTCGACAAGATCACCGACGACGTCGAAACCCTCCTCGAGCGCTGGTGATGGCCCTCGTCGACTCGATTTCGGCTTCGGGCATCGTCCTCGAGGCCCACGAGTGTTACGACCCCTCGATGGATCCGACCGCGATCGAGCCCGTGAGTCTGATCGTCTTCGGGGTGATCGGCCTGCTCGGCGGCGCTCACTGTCTCGGGATGTGTGGCCCGCTCGTGACGGCGTACTCGGATCGCATGGCCGCGAAACAAGAGGGACCGAGGGCGCGAAACGATCTCACGCTCGGGGAAGTGCGCCAGCACGCGCTGTTCAACCTGGGCCGAACGGTCAGCTACGCCCTCATCGGTGGCGCGTTCGGAGTGGCCGGCTCGCTGGTGTTCGTCTCTACGGGGGCGGTGACCGCCGTCGCGACCGACGTCCACGCCGTCGCCGGCATCACCGTCGGTATCGCGATCATCGTGATGGGCATCCACTACCTGACGGGACGGGGTCTCATCGGCGCCGGTGTCAGTATTCCGGTCGTCGAGGGCGTTCTCGGCCGGCTCCAGCGTCGGCTCCTCCGGAACGTCGACTCGTGGGTCGGCGACTCCCGCATTATGGGCCTCGGCGCGGCGCACGGATTGCTCCCGTGTCCGCTGCTCTACCCGGCGTTCCTGTACGCGTTCGTCCAGGGCTCTCCGCTCGGCGGCGCGCTGGCACTCGGACTGCTGGGGCTCGGGACGGTTCCGTCGCTGTTCCTCTACGGGACGCTGTTTCAGTCGCTCAGCCTCGAGAACAGGGAGCGACTCCACCGCGTGCTCGGACTCGCGTTCATCGTCCTCGGGTACATTCCACTGCAACACGGGTTGATGACGGTCGGCATCCACCTCCCACACGTGCCACTGCCGTACTACGACCCGCTCTAGACTCGTCTGCTACTCGAACCGGCACGCCCTATGGAAGTCGCTCGAGCCGATAGAGCCGTGCGACGTCACCGTCGACGTCAGAGAACTCGATCACGTCGCTTTCCTCGAGGTCGTCGTGTTCTTCGACGAACGCGAGCGCGTCCTCCTCGACTTCGTAGACGTGCGGGTCGAGTTGCATCGGCGCGTCGGCACGAGTTTCGTCCGAGTCGATGACGAAGGCCGCCTCGTCGGCGTCGACGAGTTCGCCGGTATCGAACGTCACCACCCAGGCGCCGGCGACCTCGGCGTCCGAGCCGCCGAAGTGGACCGGCTCGACGGCGTAGGCGAACAGACAGCCCGGGCTGCAGAACATCACGCCGTCGCCGTCTTCGTGGGCGAGTTGGGCCATCCGATCGGCGTAGTTGGTCACGCCCATCGAACAGACCGCGCACATGTGTGAATCGTCGAACTCCGTGGGCTCGTCGACGGGGTGGTCGACGAGGAACTCGGAGGTGCCCGCTGTGTCGTCGTTCTCGGGTTCGGCGTCCTCCTCGGTATCGTCGTCGTCACCGGCACAGCCTGCGAGGCCGACCCCGAGTGCGGTCCCGACCGCCGCGAGGACGCGTCGACGACCGCCGACGCGTCGGTCCCGTTGTACCATCGGTCGATCTACGGACGCGATCTGTAAAACCGCGGTGGTTCGGCTCTCGATCGAGTCGACCCCTCTCGCAGGCACTGACGGGCGCTTCGATGGATAAACCAGACCGGCTAAACCGTCTGCTTCCCCAGAGGTCGGTATGGCCGGTATTCCGCAGCGAGCCTGGTTGGTGCTTCTCGCCGTGGCCGTCGTCGGCGGTACACTCGGGCTGTTTCTGTTCGAGCCCGGAACCGCCTCACCCGATCCCGTCCATTTCGACGACACCGTCGACACCGGGGTCGTCCTCGAGACCGAGTTCGACGACCGGGACGTCGACGTCCCGAAGACGCAGGTGTTCTACTCGCAGTACGAGTACGTCGTCGGCTACCGCGGCGTCGAACGGTTCGCCGACGCCACACAGCAGCCGGGTCACGACGACCGGTTCGGCTATCCGCTCGCCGTCTACGTCTCCGATTTCAGCGACGTCGAGTTCGAATTGACCGACTCGGGCTACCCGGTTGCGGAGGGAACCGTCGGCTGGACCGACGCCGAGACGGCCGCCTTCGTCGTCGGAAGCGAGGCCCGAACGCCCGCGGGCGAGACCGTCATGGCGTTCTCCGACCGTGAGGACGCCGAGGCGTTCGCCACGGACCACGGCGGCGAGGTGACGAGCTGGGAGGCCGTCCTCGAGAGCGACGTCGAGGTCGACGACGCAAGCGCCGTCGAAGGACAGGTCGAGGACCGACACGAACTCGCGGACGAGCTGGTTGCGAACGCCACCGCCCTGCGGGACCGCCCCGTCGAACTCGTCGTCGGCGAGGACACAGACACGATCACCGAGGCGATCGACGTCGCCCCGGACGACTCCACAATCCTCGTTCCCGAAGGGACCTACGAAGAGCACGTGACCGTCGACCGGCCGGTGACGATCGCCGGCGAGGGGAACGCGACGATCGAGGGCGACGGCTCCGGAACGGTCGTCTACGTCGACGACGAACGCGCGGCGGTCACCGACCTCGAGATCACCGGCGTCGGCGACTCGTTCGTCGACGAAGACGACGACAGCGACGACGCCCTCGAGATGGCCTACGGCTCGGGCGATGCGGGGATCGAAGTGAACGGGACGACCAACGCGCTGGTCGAGAACGTGACGATCGAAACGCCGTCGAACGGGGTATTACTCCGGGATACCCCCGAGACGGTCGTCAGAGACGTAACCGTCTACGGTGCCGACCACTGGAGCGACGGCTACATGGGCGTGCTGACGATGCGCACCGAGGACAACGTCGTCGAGGACTCCAAATTCGTCGACGGTCGTGACGGGCTCTACACGCACCGCTCGAACGGGCTCGTTTACCGGAACAACGACCTCGAGAACAACCGGATCGGGATCCACCTCATGTACACGTCCGGGGTGGTGCTCGCGGACAACACCGTCACGGATGCGGCGAGTTCGGGGATCGACATCATGACCGATCCAGAGCACAACGCCGTCGTCGGTAACGAGGTCACGGGCGCCTCGGAGGGGCTGCTCACCGCGGGCAGCGACTCCTACGTCGCCGACAACGTCCTGA
The DNA here is from genome assembly GCA_001563805.1 of Natrialbaceae archaeon B1-Br10_E2g2. Lineage (GTDB taxonomy): Archaea > Halobacteriota > Halobacteria > Halobacteriales > Natrialbaceae > Natrarchaeobaculum. The sequence goes on along the minus strand of LKMK01000042.1, from coordinate 12,479 downwards.
CCGAGAACGACGTCGGGATGACGACCGGCGCGGAGAACTCCCGGTACGAGGGCAACGTCATCGCCGGTAACGTCGAAGGTGTGCAGGCGAATCAGTTGCTCCCGACGAGCCAGGTCGTCGATAACGACTTCGTCGACAACCACAATCACGCCAACGCACGACTGGGCGTCCTCCGGATCTGGACCGAAGCCGGCTCGGGCAACTACTGGGACGGCGCCGTCGGCTCCACCGACGGGGACGTCCTCGATCGAGCGTTTACGTCGACTCACCCCGTCGACGAGCGTGTCCACCGCGTCGACGGGACGCCCACGCTCGCCCGCGCCCCCGTCATCGACGCCCTCGGCGGTCTCGACGGCTCCGTCTCGGGGATGCGCGACGGCCAGATCGTCGACACGCACCCGCGATGTGAGCCGGCGAACCCCGAGTTGCTCGAGCGGATCGACCCGGAACCCGCAGTCGACGACTGTAGTGCGTACCCGAAGAGCTCGTCGGCCAGCTAACCGATCGACGGGCTGAGTCGCGGGATCGACGACGTACCCCTGTGGCCGCTCCTGTGACTGCCGTCGGGTGCCGGCGAGGAACTGTCCGCTTTCGATAACGGTTTGACGTCTCGATGGATTGGGCCACGACGTGAAGGGTGCCGACCTCGAGGTGACGCCGTTCGCCGCGCTCGCCTTTGCCGTCTTCGCGGGCAGTACGAGCGCGATCCTGGTACGCTGGAGTCACGCCCCCAGTTCGGTCGCCGCGCTCTATCGCGTGGTGTTCACGACGGCGATAGTGGCACCCATCGCGTTCGTCTCCTACCGCGAGGAGTTCGCCCGTCTCTCGCGGCGTGACCTCGGCTTCGCCGTGATCGCCGGGGTCGCACTCGCGGTCCACTTCGCGGCCTGGTTCGAGAGCCTCAATCACACGAGCGTCGCCGCGAGCGTCACCCTCGTCCAGACCCAGCCGATATTCGTCGCGATGGGTGCCGCACTCGTCCTCGGCGAGCGCGTCTCGAAGGAAACCGCCATCGGCATCGCCGTCGCCATCGTCGGCGCCGCCGCGATGTCGCTGGGCGACGCCGGCGAGGCCCCCATCTCCGACGCGACGATGTACGGCAACGCGCTGGCCCTGCTCGGGGCGCTCACGGTCGCCGGCTACGTCCTCGCCGGCCGGTCGATCCGCCAGCGCGTCTCGCTGTTTCCCTACGTGACCGTCGTCTACACCGCCTGTGCGGCGACCTTGTTCGTTCTCGTCGGCGCCCAGGGCCACGACTTCGTCGCCTACCCCGCCCGGGAGTGGCTGCTCTTCCTGGGAATGGCCGTCGGCCCCGGCGTCTTCGGTCACACCGTCATCAACTGGGTGCTCGAGCACCTCGAGTCGGTCGTCGTCAGCGTCGCCTGGCTGGGCGAACCCGTCGGCTCGACGATCCTCGCGCTCGCCTTGCTCGCCGAGGTGCCGGATTCGATCACCGTCGCTGGCGGGCTGATCGTCCTCGCGGGAATCTACGTGACGACGATCGAACGCGAGCGTCGTCGCGGGACGCCTGGCGACGCGGGATAGGAACGTCCCGTCCGGACCGGGGCGGCGGCGCGTCCCGTCGACGTCCGACAGGTGACCCGCGAGAAGACGCCGTGAGCGATCAGAACGAGGCGGTCCACACGCTCCACAACGCTTATTCACGCGGGCGCGACTTGTATGATCAATGGCCGGATTAGACGACGTGTTCGGGGATCTCTTCTCGAATGTCGATGCTGTCGTGCTCTTCGGACCGAGCGGCTCATACTACGAGCGCGTCATGGCGATCGATGACCTCGACGTGGTCGTCGTCGGCACGGAAAACGACGTGGGCGCGGAGACGTTCGTCGAACTGCCTCTCGAGTTCGACGAGGTGGCAGAACGGATCCGGTTCGGGCTCGAGGGCGCACTCGAGCAGGGGATCATCGAGGGCGGCGACGACCTCGCCTGTGCGACGAGCGTCTTCGGCGACGAGATCGATACGGTCTCTCGCGTCCGGGCGAACGCCAAGGCACACACGGGTATCTACGATCTGTTCGCGAAATCACGGCCCGAACCGGAAGTGATCAAGGCGGTTCTGGAGCTGGCGATCGAACTCGGAAAGAAAGGGCAGAAGGGCAAACCAGTGGGGGCACTGTTCGTCGTCGGCGACGCGGGGAAGGTGATGAACAAGTCCCGACCGCTCTCGTACAACCCGTTCGAGAAGTCCCACGTCCACGTCGGCGATCAGATCGTGAACGTCATGCTGAAGGAGTTCTCCCGGCTCGACGGCGCGTTCGTCATCTCGGATGCGGGCAAGATCGTTTCGGCGTACCGCTACCTCGAGCCCTCCGCGGAGGGCGTCGACATCCCCAAAGGCCTCGGTGCACGCCACATGGCGGCCGGGGCGATCACGCGGGATACGAACGCGATCGCGATCGTCCTCTCCGAGAGCGACGGCCTCGTGCGCGCGTTCAAAGCCGGTGAAATCATCCTGGAGGTCGACCCGGAGGCGTACTGACATGGAGTGGCAGACGCTGATCGACGAGCCGGCCGTCATCGCGATGGCAGTGCTGGTGTTGGGGCTGGTCGTCGGCTATCTGGTCGGTCGGCTCAACAAGGAGCTGCTGTCAGCCTCGGGCGTCCCGGAGGCCGTCGAGGGGACGCCGTTCGAACGGACCGCCCAGTCGCTGGGCACGTCGACGGTCGAGATCGTCGCGAGACTTTCCTCGTGGTTCATCTACGGGATCGCCGTCCTCACGGCGATCCACATCGCCCAGCTGCTCGACACCGACGCCTTCTGGTTTCGCATCACGGAGTTCATTCCGCAGGTCTTCGTCGCCGTGCTCGTCCTCATTCTCGGGTTCATCATCGCCGACAAATCCGAACTGGTCGTCAGCGAGTACCTCCGCGGCGTCAAACTCCCCGACGTATCGGTGCTCCCCCGGCTGGTCAAGTACTCGGTACTGTACGTCGCGTTCGTCATCGCGCTGGGGCAGATCGGCGTCTACGTCCTCCCGCTGGTCGTCCTGCTCGTGGTGTTCGCGGCGGGCACTATCGTCGTCGGTGCGCTCGCGTTCAAGGACTTCCTCGTCTCGAGTGCCGCCGGCATCTACCTGCTACTCGAGCAACCGTACGGGATCGGCGACCGCGTCCAGATCGGAAAGCAGTCCGGCATCGTCCAGGAGGTCGACCTCTTCGTCACGAAGATCGAGGACGACTCCGAGGAGTACATCGTCCCGAACCGCAAGGTGTTCGAGGCCGAAATCGTCAGAGAACGAGAGTAGCCTCGAGTCGCGATCTCCGATCCATCACAGCGCGGGCTACTCCTCGAGTGAGAGTCCGGCGTGCCAGCGATCCGCCCCGGCCGCCCGCTTCGTCTCGTCCATCTTCGCGAGGAGGTGGGTCGCGAGCGAGGCGGTCTCGGCCGCGCGGGACTCGCCCTCGGTGCGAAACTCGCCGGTCTCGCGGTTGGCGTAGACGGAACAGACGGCGCCCGCGCGCAGGCCATAAAGGTTCGCCAGCGTGAAGATGGCGCTGGCCTCCATCTCGATGTTCTTCACGTTCGCTGCTTTGAGCTGATCGACGAGGTCGCTCGAGCCGGCGGCCTCGAACCCCTCGAAGCCGGGTCGGCCCTGGCCGGCGTAGAAGGAGTCGGCGCTCATCGTGATCCCGGTGTGGTAGTCGTAGCCGAGGCGTTCGGCCGCCGCGACGAGCGCCGAGACGACCTCGTAGTCCGCCGTCGCCGGGTAGTCCTCGCGGACGTACTCGTCGCTGGTACCCTCCTGGCGAACGGCGCCCGTGCTGATCACGAGGTCGCCGACGTCCATCTCGGCCTGCAGCGCGCCACAGGAGCCGACGCGGACGAACGTGTCGACGCCGACCCGGGCGAGTTCCTCGACGGCGATGGCCGCCGACGGGCTGCCGATTCCGGTCGAGGTGACCGAGATCGGAGTTCCCTCGACCGAGCCCGTAGCCGTCCGGTACTCGCGGTGGTGAGCCCGGAGCTCGTGGTCGTCCCAGTGGGCGACGATCTTCTCGAGCCGTTCGGGGTTGCCCGGCAGCAAGACCGTCCCGGCGACGTCGTCGGGGCCGACCTCGAGGTGGTACTGTACGTCCGCGTTCGGGTCCTCGCTGTCGCGTGCCATCGATTGACGGCGGTTCGATCCGACGCCGAATATAACTGCTGGACGAGCGTAGGGAGTGTATGGAGTCGGGAACGCTCTCGGAGACGTATCTGGCGGCGCTCCAGCACGGTCTGGTCGAGCTCCCGGCGGCGACGACGCGCGTCGGGGTCGTCCGCAAGCCGGCCCCGTGGTTTCACGCAACCGTCGACGAGAACGTCCCCGAACTCGGCCCGCCGGCCCCGCTGCTCGAGTCGGTCCAGGCGGCCGAGACAGACCTCAAGATGCAGGGACTCTGTGCGGAAAGGGCCCACAACGCCGCCTGGGACCGGGTCGACTTCGGCGAGCGGTATCGGTCGTCTCTCGAGGAGTCGCCGGCGGCCGAGTCGGCCCTCGAGGAACTCGCCGACCGGCTCGAGTCGGGCGAGTCGCTAGCGCTCGTCTGCTACGAGAACACCGAGAAGAAACGCTGCCACCGGACGATCCTCCGTGAGGTCCTCACACAGCGTGTCGACTGACGGTGGAACTGCCGGGGTCGCGACGCCACCACGCCCCCGTCACAGCGCGCCACAGTGGTCAGCGGGGTCGAACGGAGCGGTGACCGCACTCGAGCAGTACCAGCGGGGATCTCACTCGAGCATCTCCTGAGTAATGGTGTTCGGCAGGAGCTCGCCGAGCGTGTAGACGGTCGGCTCCTCGCCCTCGCCTTCGTCACAGACCACCTGGAGGTCGTCCGCACAGAACTCCGCGAGCGTCTGGCGACACATTCCACAGGGAGTGACGGCGTCCCGAGGACCCGAGCTGACGGCGATCGTCGAGAACTCGGTGTGGCCGTTCTTGACCGCCTCGGCGACGGCGACCTCTTCGGCGTGGAGGCTGTTGCTGTAGTTTGCGTTCTCGAGGTTACAGCCGACGAAGACCTCGCCGTCGGCGGTCTCGAGGGCTGCCCCAACGGTGTACTCGGAGTAGGGAACGTGGGCTGCAGACTGAATCTCGCGGGCGGGCTCGAGCAAGTCGCTGGTCGTCATGCCGTGTAGGTACCGCAGTCGCGTGCAAGAAGCCACCGACCGGTCCCGCGGGCCGGCGTCACTCGGCGTCGTCGATCGCCGTCTCGACGACGTGGCGGGCGTCGGCGACGAGGGCGTCGACCTCGTCGCTCTCGGCGTAGATCCGGACGTAGGGTTCGGTCCCGCTCGGCCGGACGAGGATCCACGAGGCGTCGGGGAACTCGAGGCGGACGCCGTACTCCGTGTCGACCGTCGCGTCGGGAAAGGCGTCGGGGAGGTCGGTCTCGAGGCGGGCCATCGCGTCGGCTTTGGCGGAATCGGCACAGTCGACGCTCATCTTTCGATAGGGGCGTTCGGTGACCGGCGCCCGGAGCGCGTCGGTGTCGCCGGCGTCGGCGACGAGGGCAGCGACCGCGGCGGCGCTCACGACGCCGTCGATCCAGCCGCCGAACCCGGTGTGGATGTGTTTCCACGGCTCCGCGGCGAAGACGACCGCCGTCCCCTCGGTCCCGCGGGCGCGTTCGCGAGCGATCCCCTCGTGGAGCGCGCCCAGTCGAACTCGCTCGACGCGGCCACCGGCCTCCCGGACGCGCTCGTCGATCCGCGCCGAGGCGTTCGGCGTCGTCACCACGACCGGGTCGTCGGCGTCGCTCTCGTCGGCGTAGTGGGCGGCGACGACGGCGAGAATCGTATCTTCGTGGATTACCTCGCCGTCCGGGTCGAGGACGACGAGGCGGTCAGCGTCCCCGTCGTGAGCCAGCCCCAGGTCAAACGAGCCGGCAGCGAGGAAGTCGGAGAACTCGGTAAGGGTCTCGGGCGTGGGCTTGCTCTCGCGGCCCGGGAAGTGACCGTCGACGGTCGCGTTCACCGAGACGACGGTCGCACCGAGTCGCTCGAGAACCTGTGGCGTCGCGAGCGCACCGACGCCGTTCCCACAATCGACGGCGATCGAATGGCCCGACAAGGGTCCGCGTTCGTTGGCGGCCGCCCCGCCGAAGGTCGCCTCGACGTAGTCGACGACGGCGTCGCGGTACGTCTCGAGGATCCCGAGGCGATCGGAGCGACCCCACTCGTCCCACGGTGCACAGGCGACGTCGTCCGCGACCCCTTCTTCGACAGCCCGTTCCGCTTCGCGGTCGTACTCGACGCCGTCTGCGAAGAGCTTGATTCCGTTGTCCGCCGGCGGATTGTGACTCGCGGTGATCATCGCGCCCTTGCGCCCGCGGGCGGCGAAGGCGAGTGCCGGCGTCGGCACCTGCCCGAGGCGGTAGACGTCCGCACCCGCGCTCTCGAGTCCTGCTTCCATTGCCGCGGCGAGCGCCGGTCCCGTTTCGCGGCCGTCGCGACCGACGACGAACGTCTCGCCGGGCGCGCCGGCGGCCTGGCCAACCGACAGCGCGAGCGACGGCGTGATCTCTTCGACCGGCCCGCGGATTCCGGCGGTACCGAACAGCGTCATGTCGGGTCGTTCCGCGAGGAGCTATTTATACTATCGGAGTACGCCACGGGAGGCCCGTAGTGACGGCGGATGCCGACGTGCTGGTCGAACGGTGAGGCCTCTCGGTCGGACGTCGGCGGCCGATACGAAACCGGGACGGCCGATCTGGAGGGTCGCGGTGAGCGGGAGAGTGCGTCCACCGGGACGGTCGAGTGTTACTCCGGTACCTCGTCGATGAGGACGACCGCTTCGCCGTCGATGACCGTCGCGTCGTCGTCGTCGTTGTAGATCGTCGTCTCGAGCCGGTACTGATTGTTGCCGAGGTCCTCGACGACTTCGACGCGGGCGGAGACGTGGTCGCCGATACCGACCGGTCCGCTGAACTCGAGATCCTGGGACAGGTAGATCGTGAGTCCGGGGAGCCGTGCCAGCGCGGCACTGATGAGTCCGGAGACGAGCGTTCCGTGGACGATCCGTTCACCGAACCGGGTGTCGGCGGCGAACTCCTCGTCCAGGTGGAGCCGGTTCGTGTCGCCGCTGACTTCGGCGAAGTTCCGGACGTCGGATTCGGTGATCGTCTTCTCGAAGGTGACGACGTCACCGACCTCGATCTGTCCCGCGTCGTCGACCGTCCGATCGAACTCCCACTCGAGGCTGGAGTATTCGACGGAGTCGATCGGCGCCGGTACGCTGTCGCCGTTCGACTGTTGGTCGAGCGTTACGGGAAACATCGTCGAGACGGCGGCTCGGTTCGCGGCGGTCGCACTCTGGAGGAAGCTCTGTGTCATCGCCGACCAGGCGGAGGTGATGGCAGCGAGGTTGTCTTCCCCAGGATTCTTGTATCCCATCTATGCGCCCTTAGAGGGGGAGCGTTATGACTTCTTTGGCTCGGCCAATCACGGTTTACGACGGAATGATGACCATAATTTCTAATTTCCGAGGCTGGAACGACCCGCCCATTTATTGATGACCGCACGCCCGACGGCCGCCCAGTGACGGGAGACGAGTAGCCCGTGAGCCGGCGGTCCCAAGCGCCGGTCGCTCTGCTGTATGGAACGGTCCCACAGCCTGACCGGTTCCGACGATGCCGACCCATCCGTTCACGCGAACCTCACGGTCGCTCATGTGAACCGCCTTCGGGGCCACCAACTCCGGCCGAATCGATCGCTTCACCCTGCTGTCTCCCGACGCCGGATCCCCTCTCGACTCGTGGATCGGCGACGCTGTCGACGGCACCATCGAGCGGGTCGAATACCTTCGCCACCGCAAGAATACCTTCGAAACCACTGAGTACCATTAAATGGTAAATGGTGGAAAGGCTTATTAGCACCGGGCTCCTCCTATGTGTTGATGACGGACGACTCCGACCGATCGCCCTGGTTCCCGCCTGCGATGTTCACAGAGCAGATGCAGGAGGCAGGCGAGCAAGTCGCTGAATCCCAGCAGGACCTGATGCGAAAGATGATGCAGGCAAGCACGTCGACGCCGTTCGACGACCTCTCGTCGTTCGGCCCGATGAACATGGGTACCGCGACGTTCAAAGCTCGCGTCCAGAGCGGCGGTCGGATCAGTATTCCCGAACCCGAACGGGAAGCCCTCGATATCGAAGAGGGCGACATCGTCCAGACGATCGTCGTCCCAGTCAAACGCAACCGAGAAGATACCCAATGACTCAGAACCCACTCACCGCAGTCTTCACCGCACAGCGCACCGCAGTCGAACAGTCCCAGAACCTCACCCACGACGCCCTCGAGGCCCAGTCGAACTCGCTCTCGGCGTTTACCAACGCCCTCGAGTCCTCAGGCGCGCTCGTCGAGTCCAACGCGGACATGACGAAAGGCGCGGCCCACGCGTACCTCGACGCCCTCGAGGCGTCGATGCCCGAGGACGCCGCGAACTTCGACGAACTCCGCGAGTTCGTCGACGAGAGCGTCGACTCGGCCACCGAAGCCCAGTCGCAGTCGCTCGAGGCCATGACCGAAGCGATGGCGGAGTCCGAAGCCGCCTTCGAGGAATTCACCGCGAGCTACTCCGAGGTCGTCGACACGTCGTTCGACGCGTTCCTCGAGGCCCACGAACAGGTCGAAGAGAACGTCTCGGCCGTCGCCGAGAACGTCGAAGAGGCCGCCCAGGAGATCGACGTCTCGGCGTAAAAAAGCTCAGCCTTTTTACGTAAGCTGCCCATTTATACACCAATGTCAGACTCACAACAGCCCCAGGCGCAGAACTGGAACGCATTCGTCGAACAGTGGAACGAACAGCTGCTCGAGGCGCTCGAGAACAACATGGAGGCACAGGCACAGTTCGTCGAGAGCTGGTCCGAAACCGTCGGCGAAGTAAGCGACGAAAACGAGATCTCCGACGGCGTCGAAGGCTACGCGCGAGCCTACGAGACGTGGATGAACGCCTCGAAGCAGATGGTCGACCGGGTGAACGACTCGATCGAAGGCGAAGACGTCGACGTCGAGGAGTTCCGCGACATCTGGCTCAACACGGCCAACGAGGCGTTCAAAGACGTGATGTCGACGACCGCCTTCGCCCGGATGACGGGCGAGACCGTCGGCGACGTCCTCGAACTCCAGCAGGAGGCCGACGAGGCGTCCCAGGAGACCCTCCGAACGCTCGGATTCGCGACCGAGGAGGGCGTCGTCGAGGTCGGCGACCGACTCGTCGAACTCGAGCGCCGCCAGCACGCCGTCGAGCAAAAACTCGACCGCGTCCTCGACCACCTCGAAGACGAACAATGAGAAACCCGTACGCAACCGCACTCGAACTCCAGCGACAGACCTGGGAGAACGCCGCCGACCTCGCCGAGAAGACCCAGGTCGCCCCGGAACGCACCGAGACCCTAGAGAACGTCGAGGTCGGCCAGACGCCGAGCGAGGTCGTCTACGAGGAGAACAAACTCGAGCTCCTCCACTACGAGCCGATGACCGAGGAGCAACACGACGTCCCGATCCTCGTCACCTACGCGCTGATCAACAAGCCGTACATCCTCGACCTCCAGCCCGACCGATCGGTCATCCGGACGCTGCTCGAGGCCGGCTTCGACGTCTACATGATCGACTGGGGCGAGCCCTCGAAGCTGGACCGGAAACTGTCACTCGACGACTACGTCAACCGGTACATCGACAACTGCGTCGACGTCGTCCGCGACCGCTCGGGCCAGGACGCGATCAACATCCTCGGCTACTGTATGGGCGGGACGATGTCGGCCATGTACGCGGCGCTCTACCCGGAGAAGGTCAAGAACCTCGCCCTGATGGCCGCCGGCCTCTGTTTCGCCGGCGAGGGTGGCGTCCTCGAGCTGTGGGGTGCTGAAGACTACTACGACCCCGAGACCGTCACGGACACGTTCGGCAACGTCCCCGCGGAGTTCCTGGACGTCGGCTTCGCCCTGATGGACCCCGTCGCGAACAACGTGACGAAGTACGTTCGGTTCTACGACAACGTCGAGGACGAGGACTTCGTCGAGAACTTCGCGCGGATGGAGCGGTGGCTCTCGGAGGGCATCGACGTCGCGGGCGTCGCCTACGAGGAGTTCATCCGCGACATCTACCAGGAGAACAAGCTATTCAAGAACGAACTCCACCTGGGCGGCGAACACGTCGACCTCGAGAAGATCGACATGCCCGTCCTCCAGATCGTCGCCGAGTACGACCACCTCATCCCCCCGGGTGCATCCAAACCGTTCAACGAGGTCGTCTCCACCGACGACACCGAGATCATGGAGTTCGCGACGGGCCACATCGGAATGTCCGTCTCCTCGCGCAGTCACGCCGAACTCTGGCCGGACGTCTGTGAGTGGTTCGAAGCGCGCTCGGTCGTCGAGGCCGAACCGGACGCGCCCGACCAGGGAGATGCGGATGCCGCACTCGCCGGGGACGCCGCTGGCGGTTCGTCTGGAGCCGCCGACCTCACCAACGGCGGCGAAGCCGTCGAGAACGGTGGTGACGCCGAGGTCTCGTCCGCCATCGAGAGCGAGACCGACGACTTCACCGAGCTATCCGGCGTTGGTCTGGCGTACGCCGAGGACCTCCAGCAGGCGGGCATCGAAACGTTCGACCAGCTCGCCGCGGCCGACGTCACAGAGCTCGCTGCGGAGACGGGGATCGCTCCCAGTCGGATCGAAGACTGGATCGAACAGGCACAGTCCCGGTAACTGCGCGACGAGCACGGGCTTCGAGTCGGGTTTTCGCGGCGACGTCGGAAGCTGACTGCGTAGCGACAGGTGCACGTACTGTTAGTTGACACGTCATTATATACCGGCGGAGGTCGAATGGGCAGTGACAATGTCTATGGACGGACGCACCTGTGTCATCACAGGCTCGGCACGCGGTATCGGGCGAGGCATCGCGGAGTACCTCGGCGCGGAGGGCGCAAACGTCGTCATCAACTACCGGTCCTCCGAAGGGGCGGCACACGAAGCCGTCGAGGCGATCGAAGCCGCCGGCGGCCAGGCCGTCGCTGCGCAGGCCGACGTGGCCGACCGCGAGGAGGTCGTCAACATGCGGGAGGTCTGTCACGAGGCGTTCGGCCCGGCGGACGTCCTCGTGAACAACGCCGGTATCACCGCTGACACGCAGTTCACCGAGATGACCCGCGAGGAGTGGGATCGCGTCATGGACGTCAACTTAGGCGGGATGTTCAACTGCACCCAGGAGTTCTACGACGACATCTGGAACGCCGGGGAGGGCCGACTGATCAACATCTCGAGCGTCGTGGGCAAGCAGGGCAACTTCGGCCAGGCCAACTACGCCGCCGCCAAGAGCGGGATGTTCGGCTTTACCCGGACGATCGCCCTCGAGCTCGCCAAGGGCGGCTCGACGGCTAACTGCGTCGCCCCCGGCTTTACGGCCACCGACATGCTCGAGGGAGTTCCGGACAAGGTGCTCGATCGGATCGTCGCCGGCATTCCGCTCGAGCGGCTGGCGGAGGTCGAAGACATCGCCGCAGTGGTCCGGTTCCTGGCGAGTGAAGACTCCTCGTACGTCACCGGCGAAGTGATCGACGTCAACGGCGGGATGGACCTTTAGCCCGACGACACGACCCGGGAGTTGGCCGACGACGACATCTTCGGGAGGTGCGTGACGTTCGCTCAAGAACGGATCGTGCGATGCGGAACGTTTTGAGGTTCGGCGAATATTGTGAGCTATGGTAACGCCACGCTCGTTCTATCACGTCGCACTGAAAGTGCCGGACGTCGATGCGGCCGTCGCCTTCTACGCGGCCCACCTCGAGGGTGAACTCGTCGAACACACCCAGCCCGCCGCGGACGAATCGGGGCCGACGGCCGTCGAGTACGCAGCGCTGTCCGTCGGCGACAAACTCGTCTACGTCTTCGACCGTGCACCGTACGAGGCTGCGGGGCTCGTCGAGGAGTTGCCGTACGGCTTCCTCCACTTCGGATACGTCGTCGACGACGTCGATGCGGCCGCCACAGAGCTCGAGGATGCGGTCAGCTTCGTCATGGAACCGACCGTCTTCGGCGACCTGAACGTCGCGTTCTTCGAGGGCCCCGGGGGGACGAGGATCGAACTGATCGAACCTCTCGACTGACTCGGCGACACGTTGAGAACACAACCGACCGTGGGCCACCCGGAGTACACGACCGCCCGTACAGCCACCGGAGAACGCGGCCGACTGCACGTCACCCAGTGGCGAACCCCGTGTGACGGACGACCGATTACTGCTTGCGTTTCTCTTTTTCCAGTACGCGAACGTTCTCGATCCCGGTGTCCGGATACTGGCCGTTTTCGTCTTTCTCGACGGCTTTGACCATGTCCCAGACGACGTTGAGACCAGTCGTCACGCCCTCGAGGGCCTCCATCTCGCAGCCGGTCTTGCCGGTCGTCTCGACCCCGACCTCGAGTTCGATCCGGTCGTCGCGCAACTCGAAACCGGTGTCGACGTTCGTGATCGGAATCTGGT
>LKMK01000239.1 GCA_001563805.1 Natrialbaceae archaeon B1-Br10_E2g2 | reverse complement strand
CCTCCCTGCTCGCGCCTCCCGTTCGGTCGGCGCTCGCTGAGGAAGGGGGCTTAGCGCCTCGGTTCAGCTAATCCGACCACGGCGGGCAACTGATCGACGGCTCTCGATGCTGGACGATCTACCCGACTCGGCCGGCGAGCGGGCGGACCGATCATTCGACCGACGAGCGAACGGACCGATGATTCGACCGGCGAGGGAGCGGATCGACCGATCCGGTCGGCCGGAGGCACCGCTCGAGGATCGACTCGAGATCGAAAACCAGTCGTCGACGGCGGCTCCCTACTGCTCCGTCGTCACTTCACAGCCGTTCTCGGTGACGATGATCGTGTGTTCTTTCTGGCTGACGAGACAGCCGTCGTCCTCTTTGAGCACGGGGTAGCCGTGGAGGACGTTGTTGCGCTTGAGCCGGCGCACCGCCATCTCGGCGCGGTCGGTCTCGAGCCAGCGCGTCGCGAACGGCAGCGTGCGGAACTCCTCGGTGATCTGCTCGAGCGCCTGGCGGGCCTGCCGGTTCCGGACGTTCCCTTCGCGTTCGAGCGCGTAGATCTCTTCTTTGGCGCCCTCGGTGACCTTGCCGCCGCCGTCGGTGGCGAACGGCTCGATGGCGACGACGTCACCGACCTCGAGGGTCGTCCCCTGGGAGACCGCCCGGTTCGGGATGTTGGGGCTGGTGTGTTGCTCCCAGTGGCCCAGCCCGTGTCCGGTGAGGTTGACGACGGGATTGTAGCCGTAGCCGTCGATGACGTCCTCGATCTCGGCGCCGATGTCGCCGGTGTCGACGCCGGGCTCGACGAGCTCGATGGCGGCCTCGAGCGCCTGCTCGGAGGCCTCGGCGAGTTCGGGATTCCCCGAGAGGTCGACCGTGATCGCGGTGTCGGCGAGCCAGCCGTCGACGTGGACGCCAATGTCCAGGTTGATCATCTCCTCGCCGAACGTCGTCTCGTCGTCGATCGCGGGCGTCGCGTGGGCGGCCTCCTCGTCAACCGAGATGTTGACCGGGAACGCCGGCTTCCCGCCGAGTTCGCGGATGCGATCCTCGGCGTACTCGGCGATCTCGAGGTGGCTCGCCCCGACCTCGACGCGGTCTGCGGTCTCCTCGCGTACCTGGGCGAGAATCGCACCCGCCTCGCGGTGTTTCTCGTACTGCGTTGCCTCGAGGTCCACCTCGGATTCAGTCATGCACCGGGGTTGGACTGGTCGACAAAAAGAGGTTCCGCTCTCGAGCGTTCTCGGCCCGAAGCGGTCGGTCACTCGATCGAGTGATCGGGGTGTCCTCTTCCTTCGACCGCCGGACCACTGCCGTCCAAACGCTACGGACCCGATCGACATCCAACAGGCAGCCGGCAGTTTGTTCCACCGATAGTAAGGAAAATTGAAGTATCGGCCGGCTAAAGATTGCCGTAATGTCGTTCCCTGCACAGAACCGTGTCCGATCCGACTGGCGGTCGAATCTGGGCCTGTATGCAATACTGGCTCTCGGTAGTCTGTGTCTTTTCTGGATCCACCTCCCCCACGGCTGGATTTCCGACGACGCACTCACCGTCCTCCAGTACGCTTTTTTCGTTTCGTGGGTCGGGATGCCAGTCGCGGTGTACGCCGACATTCGGACGGTGCATGCTCGGGACGGTGACTGGAGTCCGAAGGCGCCCTACTGGGTCTTCGGCAGTCTGTTGCCACTCGTAAACGTCAGCGTGGTCGTTCCGTACGTACTCAGGCGATACGAACGTGTCAACTGCGACGCCTCCTGGGATTTCTGGTGGCGCATCGCCGGCGCCTGCGTCAGCGCGTTTCTCGTCTTGATCGCCCTCGACGTGGTGCTGATCGACGTGTTGGCTCTCGAGTCGGCCTGGATCGACGGAATCCTCACGGAGAGTTTCATCTTCCTGTTCGTCACGACGCCGGTTCTGATTCCGATGGCGATGAAATACGACATCGCCTTCGTCCAACGGCACGTCGGCTGGGAGCCCGACACGTGGCTGTGGGTCCTCGGATCCGCGATTCCACTGCTCAACGTCCTCGTGATCCTCTCCTACGCCGTCAAACGGGCCCCCGAGTCGCCGCATTCGATGGTCGACGAAACGCCAGCGGACGCGTCGGGTGTCGAGACGGCCGGCTCGAGCGACGAACGCCCATCGGACGGCGAACCCTGGGGAGCGGCCGCTCGCCGCGAGTCGGGACGCGATCGCAATCGGAAACCGACGGACGAGACGGCTCCAGTCACCGCCGCAACCGTCGATTCGAACTGGTGGTACTGGCCGGCGAGTACGCTCGCGCTGACCGGCGTCACGATCGGTCTGGGGCTCGGGACCGTCGTCGCCTCCGTCACCACGTTCTCGTGGCTCGTGTGGCCGTTGCTCTTTTTCATCGCCCTGCTCGTCGCTCTCCTCGCGTTCGTCGGCTACGCCTCGCTCTTGGCGATTCACTTCGATGCGAGGGCCATCCGGGAGGCGGACGCGAACTGGCAACCGTCAGTCGTCGGATACGCGCTGGCCGGTCTCCTCCTCAGCCCGTTACTCCCGGCTCTCGTCTACGTTGTCCAGCGGTACAGACACCTCGGCCTTCCCTGAACCCGAACCACCGGCGTTCGTCGTGATTTTCGCCTCCGAAATCCGCACTCGAGCGACAGATGGCTCGAGCCGGGCCCGCGGTCGCGGGGGTGATCGAAACCTCAACTCGAGTCGTCCGATCCCGACCCGACCCACGTACACTCCGGGCAGGCCTCGAGTCCCTGCACGTTCGACACTCTGGCACCGCAGTCCGGACAGCCTCGAGCGGCGTGGTGTGGTTGTTCCAGCATCAGTCCGGTCAACGAATACGACGATAATAAAACTTCTACACGACAATCGTCGTAATTCGGACGGGCGAACGCGACCTCTCGTCGCGCTCGCACTGGAAAACGGCCCCGTCTGGATCACCGATTCAGCGACTCGAGGCCCGAGCGGTCTGCATGGCGTCGCTGTTGTACGCCGAGCCCAGCGTTCCACGTGCGTCGATACAGATGACGCCGGCCGTCGAGCCGGTCAGTTCGGCGAACTCCTCGAGGCCGAGCTCGGCCGCGTCCTCGGCCGGACGGCCGCGTTCGACGTGGCGGGCGACGCGTCGGGAGAGGGTGACGCGGGCGATGTCCTCGCCGGCACCGGTCGCGCTGACCGCGGCGGACGGACAGCAGTAGAAGCCGGAGCCGACCTGGGGGACGTCGCCGACGCGGCCGGCGAGTGCGAGCCACCGGCCGCCGGTCGAGGTCGCCGCGGCCAGCGACTCGCCGTCGAACGCGACCGCCCCGACCGTATCGTGATCCAGGTCCGCGGGTGGGCGATCGGACTCGTCGAGGCGGCGACCCGACGGCCCTCGAGCGCCGTACCCCTCGCGGAGCCACTCGAGTTCGGCCTCGACGCCGTCGTCGGGGTGCTCGAGGTCGGCCCACCGGTCGCGCGTCCGCTCGGACCAGAGGTCGACGCCGGTGTCGACGTCGAACGCGTCGGCCAGTCTGAGGGCGTGGTCGCCCGACACGAAGCCGTGGGGCGTCTCGTCCATGACGACGCGGGCGACGCTGACGGCGTGTTCGACGCCGGGCATCGAGCAGGCCGCGCCCACCGACCGATCGTCGGTCATGATCCCCGCGTCCGTCCGGATCTCGCCGTCGCTCTGGACCGCGCTGCCGACGCCGGCGTTGAACCGTGGCGACGACTCGAGGACCCGGACGGCAGCCTCGACCGCGTCGACGGGGGTCGACGCCGCCGCGCCGTCGTCGGCCGCCCGCTCGAGAACGGCTCGCCTGGTCTCGGGGTCGTCTGGTTCGGTTCCGGCGCCGCCGTGTACGAGCACCTGCATGTGAGAGCGGTTGGCGAACCTGACGTATACGACGTTCGAAACGCCGCTGCACACTCGGTGTCGGTCGACCGACGGTCGCTTCCCGGCGCGCTCGCTCGAGCGATCGACCCGCTGTCAGCTTTCCACACGGCCCCGACGGTGTCCCGCTGTCGGCGTGTATCGCTCTCCAGTGGGCAGTATACCTTCCGGTGAAACCCCTACACTTACGATGGACGGTTGTGAACCACGGCGACGATGACGCCGGTCGCCTTGCTCGTCGTCTTCTGTGCGCTGATGGGCCTGATCGCCCTGGGGCGGCTGGTGGTCGACGCCGAGCGCGACCCAG
Source organism: Natrialbaceae archaeon B1-Br10_E2g2 (assembly GCA_001563805.1). Lineage (GTDB taxonomy): Archaea > Halobacteriota > Halobacteria > Halobacteriales > Natrialbaceae > Natrarchaeobaculum. The sequence continues at coordinate 1,151 of LKMK01000239.1, read as the reverse complement.
TCGACGCCGGGACGACGCTCGTGGTCTGGGGAATCACCGCTCTCGCAGCGCTGTGGACGGCCCTCGAGGAGGGATGGCTGGGAACGGCCCTGCTGGGTGTGCTGGGTGGCCTCGGGATCGTTCTCGTCGCCACTGGTGGAGCGATCATCGCCTACTACTGGCGAGACCCGGGGCGAGAATCCGCTGAGGGCCTTCACGAGGACGTTCCGGACGATGTTGAGACGAGCCGAGAGTGACCACGGCGCGAATCGGACGCGGCGATACCGCACGTCGTACTTGATAACACCGTGTGACGACGCTCCGAACTGCGCCATTTCCCACTCGTGGTCTTCGCCGTCTCCGGATCGGTCACCGTCAGACGACGTCCGGTCTCGCGACAATCGCCGACACTCGCGCCGCCGCCCGGCGTCCCGACGTTCACGAACGTTCGTCCTTTTTTCGCGTCTGACGGCGGTGAGGCCTCGGTTTCCGAACGATTGGCGAATCCGTTTCGCCCGCAGACGGGGTACCAGACCCCCTCGCGGACGGAAATGGTAGGTCTTTTACCCACCGTCCGAGCACCGTACAGACGAAATGAGCTACGACAAGATCGAGGTCCCCGAGGAGGGAGAGAAGATCACGCTGAAAGAGGGTTCGGAGACCGAACTCGAGGTCCCCGACAACCCGATCATCCCGATCATCTACGGTGACGGCGTCGGCAGCGACGTCGGTCCGGCCGCACAGAACGTGCTCGAGGCTGCCGCGGAGGCGACCGGCCGTGACATCAACTGGATGCGCGTCTACGCCGGCGAGTCCGCCCGGGAGAAGTACGACGAGAACCTGCCCGACGAGACCGTCGAGGCGATCAAAGAACACCGCGTCGCCATCAAAGGTCCGCTGACGACGCCCGTCGGTGCCGGCTTCCGCTCGCTGAACGTCGGCCTGCGCAAGCTGCTCGACCTCTACGCGAACGTCCGCCCGACCTACCACCTCGACGGCGTCCCGTCGCCCGTGAAGAACCCCGAGCAGATGGACATGGTTACCTTCCGTGAGAACACGGAAGACGTCTACGCCGGCATCGAGTGGGAAGCCGGCTCCGACGAGGTCGAACAGGTCAAGGAGTTCGTCGAAGACGAGATGGGCGCGACGGGCGTCATCCACGACGGCCCCGT
>LKMK01000238.1 GCA_001563805.1 Natrialbaceae archaeon B1-Br10_E2g2 | reverse complement strand
TCGAAATCGAAGTCGACGCGGACAGCGTGCTCTGTAACGCCCGGATTCAGGAGGTGATGGGCGACCTCCCGGAGGGCGTGGTGATCGGTGCCGTCACCCGCGATGGCGAGTTGATCACGCCCCGGGGTGAGACCGTCCTCGAGGGCGGCGACCACGTCGTCGTCTTCGTCGACACCGACGTGATCGACGAGGTCGCCGCGGCGCTGTGAGACCCTCCGACAGCATAGCGACTCGTTCGAGCGGTCGCCTCAGAGTGTGTACTCGTGGCTCCCGTCTTCGGTCTCGAGGAACGCCTCGAGCAGGTCGATCGTGGCCGCGATATCGTCGACGTGGGCTGTCTCGGTGACGGTGTGGAGATATCGCGTCGGGATCGAGATGGCGCCGACGGGCTTTGCGCCGGCGGTGTGCTGGAAGCCGGCGGTGTCGGTGCCGCCGGCGGGGAGGATCTCGAGCTGGTAGTCGATCTCGCGATCCTCGGCGACGGCTTTCATCCGGCGGTGGACCTTGGGGCTCGTGATGACGCTCGAGTCTTTGAGCTTGATCGCGGCGCCGTCGCCGAGTTCCGTGACGCGCTCGCCGGCGTCGAAGCCGGGGACGTCGTTGGCGACGGTGACGTCGAGCGCGACGGCGAGGTCGGGGTCGACGTCGACGCCCAGCGCGCGGGCGCCGCGGAGGCCGACTTCCTCCTGGACCGTCGCACAGAAGTGGATCGTCGCGTCGGGCTCCTCGAGTCGACGGGCGGCCTCGAGCATGGCGAACAGACAGACCCGGTCGTCCAAGGCCTTGCCGGTGATCGTCTCGCCGACGCGCTCGGTGGTCTGGTCCATCGTCACGAGATCTCCGGGTGCAATCCGGTCGCTGGCGTCTTCGTAGGGGAGGCCGACGTCGACGACGACGTCCGAGACCTCGGGGGGCTTCTCGCGTTCGTTATCGGAGAGGGTGTGTGGTGGGGGCGAGCCAATGACGCCCGGGACGTCGCCGGCTTCGGTGTGGATCGTCACGCGCTGGGCCTTGAGCACGCGGGCGTCCCAGCCGCCGAGTGCGTCGAGTTCGACGAAGCCGAAGCCGTCGTCGTCGCCTTTCAGGTGTCGGACCATGAAGCCGATCTCGTCCATGTGGGCGGCGACGGCCACCTCGTGGTCGGTTACGCCCTCGAGCGTGCCGACGACGTTCCCCATCGCGTCGGTCCGGATGCGGTCGACGCTGTCCTCGAGTTCGCGAACGACGAGGTTCCGGACCCGGTCTTCGTACCCCGGAACGCCGCTCGTCTCGGTCAGTTCCGTCAGGAGGTCGACGTCGAACGGTGTCGCAGTCATGCCTACACCTGTTGTCGTATCGATAATAAGCGCGTGGTTCGCGGCGGTCTGGGCGGTTCTCGCGCGAACACACCGGTCGATTCCGGCGGCATCGTTCGCAGGTTTCGATGTTAACCGCGGGGTATTAGCCCGTCGGGCCAGTACATTGTGTGCATGAGTGACGTACGTGTCGCAGGAACAGGGCAGACCGCGTTCGGGAACGCCCCGGAACGAACCGGTCGCGATCTCTTCGCGGAAGCGAGCATCGCGGCCTTCGAAGACAGCGGCGTCCCTCGAGCGGACGTCGACGCCGTCTTCTACGGCAACTTCATGGGCGAACTCGCCGAACACCAGGGCCACCAGGGACCGCTGATGGCCGAAGCCGCCGGCGTCGACGCCCCGGCGACCCGCTACGAGGCCGCGTGTGCCTCGAGCGGCGCGGCCGTCCGCGACGCCGTATTCCGCATCCGCAGCGGCGCGGCCGACGTCGTCCTCGTCGGCGGCGTCGAGCGGATGACCAACCTCGGGACGGCCGGGGCAACGGAGGCGCTCGCCATCGCCGCCGACGAACTCTGGGAGGTTCGCGCCGGGATGACGTTCCCCGGCGCGTACGCCCTGATGGCCCAGGCGTACTTCGCCGAGTACGGCGGCGAACACGAGGACCTGGCCCACATCGCCGTCAAGAACCACGAGAACGCGCTGCCAAACGACAAGGCCCAGTACCAGAGCGCGATCGAGATAGCGGACGTCCTCGAGGCCCCGCAGGTCTCCTCGCCGCTGGGGCTGTACGACTCCTGTCCGCTCTCTGATGGGGCCTCGGCGCTCGTCCTGACGAGCGAGGCCTACGCCGAGGACAACGACCTCGAGGCCCCGGTCGCGATCACCGGCACGGGACAGGGCGGCGACCGACTCGCCTTACACGACCGCGACTACCTCGCGCGCTCGCCGGCCGCCCGCAAGGCCGGCGAAGAGGCCTACGCCGACGCCGGCGTCGACGCCGGCGACGTCGACCTCGCCGAGGTCCACGACTGCTTTACGATCGCCGAAGTGCTCGCGATCGAGGCGCTCGACCTCGAGCCGGTCGGCGAGGGCATCACGGCCGCCCGGGACGGCCGGACGACCGCCGACGGCGAGACGCCGATCAACCTCTCGGGCGGGCTGAAAGCGAAGGGCCACCCCGTCGGCGCGACGGGTGCCTCCCAGATCGGCGAGATCGCAACCCTGCTCGCCGGCACCCACCCGAACAGCGAGTTCGTCGAGGGCGCGACGACCGGCGTCGCCCACAACGCGGGTGGCACCGTCGCGAGTGCGACCGTCCACGTGATGGAGGTGGTCGAATGAGCGAGAACGCCGTCCGCGACGCCGGCTTCGACGAGTGGCTCGACGCCGCTTCCGAGGGCGAGGCGTACTATCTCGAGTGTCCGGAGGGCCACGGCTCGCTGCCGCCGCGGCGGGTCTGTCCCGACTGCGGCTCGACCGACCTCGAGGAGACACCACTGCCGGAGAGCGGCGAGATCGAGACGTTCACCGTCACGCACATCCCGACGCCGGCGTTCGAGGAGGACGCCCCCTACGCGACGGCCATCGCGAACTTCGGCCCCGTTCGGATCACCGGCCAGGTGGTCGGCGTCGACGTCGACGCGGTCGAGAACGGCCTCGAGGTCGAACTCGAGGTCACCGTCTCGGAGACGACCGGCGAGCGCGTCCTCGGGTTCAGTCCGGTCTGATCGACCCGCCGGGTTCCCGCCCCGTTCACCGCCAGCGAACGCCCTTTGTTACTGCGACGCGTACTCACGGCCATGGCCCTCGCCGACCAGGAGTGTGAAGCCTGCACGTCCGAGGACGAACCGCTCACCGAGCCGGAGTACGCCGACTACCTCGCCGAACTCGACGACGACGTCTGGGAGGTCGTCGACGACCACCACCTCGAGGGGACCTACGCGTTCCCGGACTTCCGCACCGCGCTCGAGTTCACCTACGAGGTCGGCGAACTCGCCGAGGAGGAGTGGCACCACCCGGACATCCACCTCCAGTGGGGCGAAGTCCGGATCGAGGTGTGGACGCACAAGATCGACGGCCTCCACGAGTCGGACTTCGTCATGGCCGCGAAGATGGACCGGTGTTACGAGGAGTACCCGGAGGAGTGACGATCGGTCGGCGCGCGGTCACTCACGAGCCCACAGCGTCGCGAGTTCGCCGACGATCTCGGGGTTGCGAAGCGGGTCGCTGTCCTCGAGCGGCGCGTCCTCGACGATGCGTTCGAGGATTCGGTACATCGTCTTCCCGGAGTGGGTTTCCGGGAGTTCGGGCGTGAAGACGACGCCGGCCGGGCGGGCGAACTCGCCGACGCGGTCGGCGACCGAGTCCTCGACGGCCTCCCGGATCGCGTTCCGGTCCCGGCGCTCCTGGGCGACCGTCGCGAACACGTAGAGTTCGCTATCACCGCCGCCGGCACCAGCGACGGCCGCGGCTTCCGTGATGCCGTCGACGGCCGTGATCGCCGCCTCGAGTTCGGCCGTGCCGAGGCGTCGGTTGCCGACCGTGACGACGTCGTCGGCGCGGCCGATGATCCGGACGTAGCCGTCGTCGTCGACGACCGCGCGGTCGCCGGTGAAATACGACCAGCTGTCGGCTCGCGGGTCGGAGAACGCCTGCCAGTACTCCGCTAAGACCCAGTACTCGTCGCCCTCGAGCGGCGAGAGCATCGACGGCCAGGGTCGCTCGATCGTGAGGTAGCCCGGTTCGCCGGGCGGGAGTTCCCGGCCGTGTTCGTCGACGATCTGGGCTTCGATCCCGGGCAGCGGTGGGCCGACCGTCCCCGGTTTCATCTCGTCGACGTCGGGCAGCGTCGACAGCAGGATGCTCCCGGTTTCGGTCTGCCACCAGGTGTCGACGATCGGACACCGCTCGCCGCCGACGTGGGTGTAGTACCACTCCCAGGTGTCCGGCCCGATCGGTTCGCCGACGGTCCCGAGCAGCCCCAACGAGGAGAGGTCGTGGGCCGCGGGGAACGACTCACCCCACTTCGCGAACGTCCGGATCGTGCCGGGGGTGGTGTAGAACACTTCGACGCCGTTGCGCTCGATGAGTTCCCACGGCCGGTGGCGGTCCGGGTATCGGATGCTACCCTCCGCGAGGACGACCGTCGCACCGCGAGCGAGCGGCCCGTAGACGACGTAGGAGTGGCCGGTGATCCAGCCGAGGTCGGCGGTACACCAGTAGGTGTCTCCCGGCGAGAGGTCGAACACCGTCTTGGTCGTCCAGGTCGTCCCCGCGAGGTAGCCGCCCGTCGCGTGGGTCATCCGCTGTGGCTCGCCGGTCGTCCCGGACGTGTGGATGTGAAAGAGCGGATCGGTCGCCTCACGGGGGACCGGCTCGACCGCCTCGCCGAGATACGTCGCCACGAGGTCGTCGTAGTCGTACTGGTCCTCTCCCAGCTGGGTGTCGTGGCTCGGTCCCAGTCGATCCACGACGATCGTCGGAATCGACGCCTCGAGCGAGGCCAGCGCCGCGTCCGCCTTCCGCTTCTGTCCGATAGCAGTCCCGTCCCGGTAGTGCCCGTCGCAGGTGACCAGCACGCTCGAGTCGACGCCGTCCATCCGGTCGGCGAGCGCGTCGGGCGCGAAGCCGGCGAAGACGACGTTGTGACGGGCGCCGATGCGAGCACAGGCGAGCATCCCGATCGGTAACGCCGGGAGCGTCGGCAGGTAGAACGTGACGACGTCGTCCTCCTCGACGCCGAGCTCACACAGCGCGGCGGCGACGGCGTTGACCTCCCGGTAGAGGTCGAGGTAGGTGTACGCACGCCGTTCCCCGCGTTTGCCCTCCCAGCGGAGGGCGATCTGGTTCTTCCGGTGTGCGAGGTGGCGGTCGACGCAGTTTTCGGCCGCGTTCAGTCGACCGCCGACGAACCACCGGTAGAACGGGGCGTCATCGTCATCGAGGACGGCGTCGTATGGCTCGCGCCACTCGAGCAGCGACGCGGCCGCCGCCCAGCACGCCGGCCACTCGCGGTCG
>LKMK01000237.1 GCA_001563805.1 Natrialbaceae archaeon B1-Br10_E2g2 | reverse complement strand
GACAAACGGTTTCAGGGTCAATACTCGAATTCGACCGTTCGAACGTTTCAGTCGGTGGGCTGTGCTGGTGAGCTGTCCCCTGTTGGTGGTGCTTACAGCGCAACCGGTACGACGGGCCGAAACGATAGCCTGCTACCCACCACCTCGCTACTGTCCGAATGCAGCTACCGATTCTGGATACGGTCCCAGGCAAGTAAGAACCGGCTTCGATCGCTGCAACGGTTATTCCGCTGACGCTTCCGGGCCAGATATCGTCCCGTACGGCGTCTCGAGCACTGTAGCCTGCCAAGAGGTGTGTTAGCAACCCATCGGGATCGGACAGTCGCTGCTCGTAGCAGGTGCCTTCGTCACGTAAGCTGAAGTCTTCGGATCGGTAGGCTACCTCATCAGCTGATCAATTGACAGATAACAAAGTCTGTCATCGGGATATGACGGTTCACGCCGGAGAGCTCACGAAACAAAGACTCTCACGGCTCACGTCAAACGAATCATGACTACCACGACGAGGATACGTTCACAGTGTACGACGGTTTTGATGGCTTGTATTGTTGCCGTAGCGATGCTCGGCGCTGGGGCCGGCGGGGCCGCAGCAGCCGATGATCCAGACGCGAGCAATGGGACGACCCACGCGCTCGAGAACGACGAGGGCCTGTACCTGGTCTTCGGCGCCGCCGACGACATGACGCTTGAAGAGTACATCGAGGAACACGCGTCCGGCGGCGAGGTCGACGCCGAGGTCACCCAGTACCAAGACGTCGACCAGGTCAACATCAACCAGCAGGGCAACGCCACGTCGATCTCGATCGACGGCGGCGAGGCGACTGCCGTACAGGAGGCGAGCCAGTACAACGACAACGAACAGTTCGGCGATGCGTCGGCCCAGAACGTCCAGGGTGACGAGACCCAGTTCGACGACGTCGGCGATGTGACCATCATCATGGGCAACGGGGACGGCCAGCAGTTCGACGGCTGGGGCGTTGCCGATAAGAAAGGCGACAAAGCCGAAGTCGACGGCGACCAGGAAGCCGACGCTGTCGTGACCCAGGTCCAGGAAGTGGGCCAGCTGAACTACAACGAACAGAACACCGCGTTCGCGATCGCCGAAAACGAAAGCGAAGCGACCGCCCTCCAGCAGTCCCACCAGGAGAACCAGAACTTACAACAGGGCGTCGCTAACGCGACGAACGTCTACATGGGCAACGGAGAATTCGCCGACAAGACGGGTGATCACGCGAAGTCAGACGACAGCCCGGGTGCCGACCAGGTTGCAAGCGCCGAAGTCGCACAGGGCCAGGCAATCGACCAGACGAACTACAACGAACAGGACGGTGCCGTCGCCATCGCAGTCGGCGAAGACAGCGCGGCGACCGCCATCCAGCTCACTGACCAGACCAACCTCAACGAACAGCTCGGCGAAGCCGACGCGACGAACGTTCTCACCTCGATGGACGGGATGAACGTCGCGATCGCCGGCGCTGACAACACCGACGTCGTCGACACCGACTCCGTCGTCGAAGAGTTCGGCGAGGACAAAGACGACAAGGATCACCACAAGAAGGGTGACGACGAACAGCTCCAGTCGGCGACCTCCAAGGTGAGCCAGGAGCAGCGGGCCGAGCAGATGAACGTCAACCTGCAGAACACGGCCTTCGCGTACGCGACGAACGAAAGCGAGGCGACCGCCGTGCAGCTCGCCCACCAGACCAACCTCAACGCACAGGTCGGCTTCGCCGACGCGTTGAACGTCTACGCCGGTCCGACCCACATGTACGAGAACGCCATGGTCACCGAGACCACGAGCGTGACCGTCGGTGGCGACGACGTCGACGGCCTCGAGGGCATCTCCTACGACTACGACGCCAAGCAGACGAACGACCCCGAGCAGCACGCAAGTGCCCAGCTCGAGCAGGTCCAGTTCATCAACCAGGAGAACGTCAACGAACAGCAGGCTGCGATCGCCGTCGCCGAGAACGGGAACAGCTCCGACTCGGCACAGGTGAGCATGCAGGAGAACGAGAACATCCAGTTCGGCTCCGTCTCCGCGACGAACGTCTGGGCTGGCGCGTAACTGAACCGTCTTCGGAAGCCGTTCGACGGCCGAATACTTCGTTCTCACCGTTTTATTGGACGCGGAGCTCGACCGACACGACAGGGACACCGACGGAAGACAGACGTCTCTCTCGAAAGCCACGGTCGTAACCGACGAAGGTCGTAACCGACGAACAGGCATGACCCACGGTCCGATACCGTCGAACCGACGCTCGGGCAATCGTCAACCGGTCTCACGAACTGGTGGCCCGGTCACTCGTCCGCCGCCGACGGCTCTTCGGAACCGCCGTTTCGGTGTTCGGTCAGCGCCTCGTCGATCGTCAACTCGCCGGCTGCGACCCGACGGGCGAGTCCCTCGTCGATCGCACGGTTCGTCTCGCTTCGCTCGCGGGAGCGGTCTTTGATCCGCTGGAGTTCGCCGGCCGTCGGTTCGATCTCGCGTGTGTCGACGGCCTCCCCCTCGAGTCGGGCGATGTTGACGGCGGCGAGGACGTCGCCCATCCCCCGGGTCCCGGTCCCGAGGTACGGCGTCGTCCCGGTTTCGTCGACGAGTTCGACGCGGACGTCCTCGAGGTCGGTGACGAGTTTCGCACCCTGGAGTCGGGCGCCGTCACCGATCTTGACGACCGGATCGACGGCCTCGCGAACCTCCTCGTGGATCACCTCGACGGCGTCCGCCAGCGGAACCTGGAACGCGGCGACGACGGTTTCGCCGGCGAGGACGGCAATTCCGGGTTTTCGGCCGGGATCGACCCCGACGATCGTCCGGCCACCGTCGCCACGGAGCGCAGCCAGGGCTCGATCCACCGCCGTTCGCGACTCGTCCGGTGCGGCGACGACCGTCGTTACCTCCGCGTCGGCGAACGCGTCGGCGGTGTCCGCCCCCGTGACGACGACGGTCGTCCGCTCGGGGAGCGGCTCGTCCGGCTCGATGGTCGTAAACGTCGTCCCCCGGTCGCGCAGCTCGTTGACGACGCCGTGGTACAGTTCGAAGTCGGCGGTGGCGACGACGATCACGCGCATGCGTTCGCGGCCGACGTGAATAAGCGTGTTCGACCGCCGGCGACCGCCTCGAGACGCGAGCCGCGCTGGCGGCCGACGAGGCAGCGTGGCGACGTTCCGGGGGCTTTTTGCACCGAGCCTTCCAAGCACGACCGTGAACGACGAGGCGATCCCGACCGGCTGTTCGTCGGTCGACGAGTTGCTGGGCGGCGGGTTCGAGCGCGGGACCGTCACGCAGCTCTACGGGCCACCGGCGGCCGGCAAGACCAATCTCGCGCTGTCGGCGGCGGTCGAGACGGCCGTCGTCGACGGGACCGTGGTCTACATCGATACCGAGGGCGTCTCGGTCGATCGCTTCGAGCAACTGCTCTCGGCGCGGTCGGGTGACTCGACGCCCACAGGCCCGTCAACCGATGCCACAGCGGTTCCCGCCTCCAACGACAGTGCCCCGGACGTCGAAACGCTCGCCTCGAGGATCGTCATCGAGGACGCACTCTCGTTCGAAGAACAGGCCGAAGCCGTCCGCGACGCCGAGGCCTTTGCCGAACGGGCCGATCTGATCGTCCTCGATAGTGCGACCGGCTTTTACCGACTCGAGCGAACCGGCGACAGTGACGGCGGCGAGGCGCTTCGCAGCGTCGCCCGACAGGTGACACACCTCCTCTCGCTCGCGCGAAAACACGATATCGCGGTCGTCCTCACGAATCAGGTGTTCAGCGATCCCGACGCCGACCGGACGCGGGCGCTCGGCGGGAACACGTTAGAACACTGGACCGGCGTCGTCGTCCGACTCGACCGGTTCCGGGGGGGCAACCGACGGGCGACCCTCGAGAAACACCGCTCGAAACCGGCCGGCGAATCCGTCCAGTTCCGGATCACGGACAGCGGCCTCGAAAGCGGTGACGATCCCGTCAGGCACTGATCGATCGCGGATACGGTAGTCGGTTCGGGTGGCTCCCGTGTGTTACAGCTCGTTGAGCTTCCGGAGGAGCTGGCCGCGGTACTCCTCGTCGCTGGTGACGCCTTTGACCTCTAAGACGTTGCGCTCGAGTTTTTCCAGGGCAACGCGGAAGGCGCTCTCGGCACCGTAGCCCTCGCCGGTGCCGGCGACCTGGCCTTTGTTGGTCCGCAGGCGAACCTGACAGTGGATCAGCGGGGTGCCCCGGAGTTTCTCCTTGTGCTCTTTGAACCGCACGTGGGCGTGGAACACCTGCATTTCGGCGTACTTGTCGGAGACGCCCTGGATGCTCTCGACGATCGACTCCCGAGTCAGCGTCTCGAGCAGAGAGATGTTGGTGATCTGGACGTCCATGTGCTCTTCTTCGGTGTAGGTGAGCGCGCGCAGGACGTCCGTCTTGGTGATGACGCCGACGACGTCGCGGCCGTCGTCTTCGGGCGTGATCATCAGCCCGCCGTAATCGAGCTCGAGCATGGTCTCGACGGCCTCTTTGGCGGTCGCGTCGAGCGTGGTCGTCTCGACGGGGCTGTTCATGATGTCGTAGATGGGGACGTCGAGCATGCGATCGCTGTCACCGACGCGGTCGCCGGTCGTCGTCGTGTGGTCCTGGCGGATGACGAAGTCGGCGATGTCGTGGGTGGTGACGACGCCGGAGAGGTAGCCGTTCTCGTTCAGAACCGGCAGGCGGGAGATACCGTGTTCGCGAAGGTAGTTGATGGCGCGTCCGATCCCGTCGCCCTCTTCGACCGTCACCGGATCGTCAGTGTAGATGTCCTCGACGGAGAGGGTATCGAGGTTCTCGAGGACCGCCTCGAGGATACGGTCGTCGGTGATGACCCCCCAGAGGTCACCGTGTTCGAAGACTGGAGCGACCTTCGCGTTGCTCTCGATCAGCATTCGGGCGGTCTCCCTGACGTCCTCCTGGCGGTCGATCTTGGGAGCGGGCGAGTTTCGACTGGGCTTCGTCAGTGCCGCCACCTTGGCGTCGTCTTCGACGTGAGACTGGAGGACCTCTCGCTCACTGATGACCCCCTCGTACTCCCCGTCGTTGGTGACAATAATTCCTTTGGGGTTGCCGTTCTCGAACATAGAACGGACCTTCCCCATGCGCGTTCCGACGTCGACTTCGATGTATTCCGGGGTGGCGATCTCGGCGATATTCATCGTTCTACGAAAGCCTACAGCCCCGGCGCTTTTGAAGATACTGCCTGTTCCCACACCGTCGTCGTGAGACCGGTGCCAACGTTCTTACCGGTTACCGATGAGGACTGGTACATGGAGTCTGACAGCATCGGGTGGCTTCCCGACATCGGCGTGCTCGGTCG
>LKMK01000041.1 GCA_001563805.1 Natrialbaceae archaeon B1-Br10_E2g2 | reverse complement strand
TTCGAGAAGTCCGTCAGGCTCACTCGTCGTTCGTCCTCTGACTCGAGACGGGCCGACTCGAGCGAGAACTGATTTGCTCGCCGTTACTGTGCCGTCTCGAAGCCGCGGAGGATCCCCTGGCCGTCGGTCGAGCCGACGTCGGGCAGGGTGACGCGCTCGGGGTGGGGCATCAGGACGGCGACGGTGTCGCGCTCGCCGAGGATGCCCGCGACGTTGTGTTTCGAGCCGTTCGGGTTGACCGCTGGCCCCGTCTCGCCGTCTTCGTCACAGTACCGAAAGAGGATCCGGTCGTCGTCCTCGAGTTCGGCGAGCCGGTCGTCGTCGATCTCGTAGCGACCTTCACCGTGGGCGATCGGAACCTCGATGACGTCGCCTTCCTCGTAGGCGGCCGTCCAGGGGGTGTCGTCGCGTTCGACGCGGAGGTAGACGTGTTCACACTGGAAGCGGGCGCTCTCGTTGGTCGTGAACGCCCCGTCGGTGAGCGTCGACTCACAGCCGATCTGGGCGCCGTTGCAGATCCCGAGGACGGGCACGCCGTCGTCGGCTGCCTCGCGAACCTCGTCCATGATGGGCGAGCGTGCGGCCATCGCGCCCGCACGCAGATAGTCACCGTACGAGAAGCCCCCGGGGAGGACGATTCCCGACGTGTCCGCGGGGAGGCCGTCCTCGTGCCAGACGATTTCGGCGTCGATCTCGAGGTGGGAAAGCGCCCGCTCGGCGTCGCGGTCGCAGTTCGAGCCGCCGAACCGGAGTATTGCGACGGTCATCTACCGCTCGTCGACCTCCACGTCGTAATCGTGGATGGTCGGGTTCGCCAGCAGCCGTTCGGCCATCTCGCTCGCCCGCTCGTGGGCGTCGTCGGCCGACTCGGCCTCGAGGTCGACCTCGAACCGGTCGGCCGAGCGCAGCCCCTCGAGGTCGAAGCCCAGTCGCTCGAGGGCCTGTTTCGTCGTCTCGGCCTCGGGGTCTAGCACGCCGCGTTTGAGTCGAACCGTCACCGTCGCGGTGTAGGCGGTCATCACCTGATACCCCGTATCCGTGCTCAAAAACGCTTTCGCCTTTACCGCGTAGTACACGTTCGTGAATACTGCCCCCCAATCCGGCGTCCCTGGCCTGCTGGTGCTCATCCGGGTCGAGCGAACCTGATGGCGAGAAAGAGGACCGCCGAGAGGAGTCCGATGGCAGCGGTGGCGACGAACGGAACGCCGTAGGAGCCGAACACGTCCAGTCCGCGACCGACGCCGTAGGGAACGGTGACGCCGGCGATCGCGAAGCCGATGCAGGTGATCCCGAACAGCGTACTGAGGTCGCCGGTCCCGAAGAGGTTCGCGACCAGCGGCGACATCAACGCGGCAGTGCCGCCGTAGCCGAACCCGAATACCGCCGAGAGGACGAGGACGGACGCCGGCGTCGGGATCGCGACGAGCAACAGCGTCGGAACGCACATCAACACGACGCAGACGGCCATCATCCGGTCCGTGCCGATGACGTCGGCGGCCCAGCCGGCGGTGAACTTGGCGACGACGTTCATCCCGCCGACGATGCTGACCGCGACGACGCCGATCCGACGGCTCACGCCGCTGGCTTCGGCGAAGTCGACGAGATAGACGAGCACGGCGTTCGCCGGCACGAACATCAACAGGAGGGCGACGAAGACCACGCCGAAAAGCGGCGTCCACACCGTCTCGAACGTCTTCGCGAGTTGTCGTCGGACGGACGGGGGGTGTCCGGTATCGATGCTAGCTGGATCGATCTCGAACTCGCCGTCGGTGTCGACGCCGAGATCGTGGGGCCGATCCGCGAGCAGGACGATCGCGATCACGATCGCGACGAGAAACAACCCGGCGAGCACGAGGTAGGTCGGCTGCCAGCCGAGGCGGTCGATGACTGCCTCGACGAACGGGGGAAAGGCGACGATACCGACTCCCCAGCCCGAGACGGCCACGCCGGTCGCGAGGGACCGTCTCCGCTCGAACCAGCGTGGCGGCGTCGTGTACGCGATGACGAACGTAATTCCCAGCCCGCCAGCGGTGACGATGCTGTACGAAACCAGGACCCAGCCGAACGACGGCGCCTGGCTCGCCCCGACCAGGCCGAGACAGATCAACACCGCTGCGAGCGCGAGCAGTCGCCGGAGCCCGTACCGGTCGACCGCGAACCCGAGTACGGCGGCGCCGCTGAACGTGACCAGCGACTGGAGGCTGAACACGAGCGAGGTGTTCGCGTACGACTGGTCGAACGCCTCGAGAACGGGGCCGAGAAAGACGGTGAACGAGAACATCGTGCCGGCGGTCATCAGCGACAGCACGAAACAGCCACCGACGACGACCCACCCGTAGTACAGCTCCGACTCGAGCAACCGGGTCCGGATCGGGCTGGTGGCGCCTGCCATACACCTACGATTCCGGCTTCGTCGAATAACCGTCAACGTACAGTACGCCTTTGCCGCTACTTTCGACTCCTCCGGGGGCCGGTCGACTCGACCGCGCCGCAGTCGTGAGGGGGCGTAGAACGGACTCGAGCGAGCGACCGAAACGACCGACCGGCCGCGCTCAGGGGAGGAGACGACCGAGCGTCGACGTCAGCCGGTATCCGAGCGACCCGTTCTGGTAGCCGTTCCAGCCGCGCATTCCACCGCCGAGCGTCGACGCGTCGTAGCCCGCGTCCTCGAGCACCGCCGTCGCCTTCCGGGCGACGATGCCCGCCTTACAGACCGTGACGACCGGCCTGTCCTCGGGAATCCCCGAGAGCGCCGCACGGAGCTCGCTCTCGTCGCCCGATCGGAGGTCGTGATACACCGGGACGTTGTGACTGCCGTCGATGTGCGATCGCCCGTAGGCCTCGCGCGGGCGGATGTCGAGGACGTACGGCGACGGTCCGGTTTCGAGTTGTTCCTCGAGGTCGGGCGGACTGATCTTGCTCATGGAGCCCAATACTTCCCACGAGTACAAAACGTGGTCGGATCGGGGAGCTGACTCGACTCACCGGAGTAGAACCCGCGAGGCTCAGTCGGCGGCCATCGGTGGTCCGGTATCGACCGCTATCGAGTGACAGATCCGGTCGGCCGCCCGACGCGCGCCGATGACGGTACCGGCGAGCGGGCCCGCTGTTCCGGCCGCGAGCGCGCCGGTGACGTGGACCGGACTCGCCTCGCCGCCCGTCCGCCGCCAGGCGAGCGTCTCGTCCTCGAGCACGGGCATTCCCCGATACCCCCGCTCGAGGCCACACGAGTCGGCGACGTGGCCGACGAACGGGTGTTCGAACACCGGCTCGAACCCGGTCGCCAGCACGACGCGATCGGCCGAGAGACAGCCGCCGGTCTCGAGGAGCAGACGGACGCGGCCATCGACGCCCCTGGCCGACCGCACCTCGCCGCGACGGATCGACAGCGCGTCGCCGTTGGCAGCCGACTCGAGCGTCTCGAGCAGCCGTGGGGGGATCGTCCCTCGATTCTGCGCGGCCTGAAGGACCTCGAGTCGCCGCCGTGACCCGGGCGGATGCCGGTGGAGCTGTCGTTCGACGTGATTCCAGTTGATCCAGCGCGGGTCGGCTTCCACCGTCGCCGTCGTGAGCTCCTCTCTCGAGAGCAGCGTGACCGTCTCGCGTTCGCACAGATCGGTCGCGAGCTGGGCTGCGGTGATCCCGCCCCCGACGACGATCGTTTCGTCGGCGGTGGCTGCAGGGTCGAACGCCTCGTCCCAGACGTGGTCGATCCCTTCGACGCCGTCGGCCCACGCCGGCCGACGGTATCGGCCGCCGTGGCCGATCGCGAGGACGACCGCTCGACTCTCGAGGGCGTCTCCGTCGTCAGTTTCGAGGACGAGCGACTCGCCGCTCCGGCCGTGGGTCTCCCGGCCGATCGATTCGACGGCGGCCTGGCGGTGAAGCGACTCGAGGCCGCGGCGCTCGATCACGTGGTCGGCGTAGTCGAGAAAGAGCGACAGCGAGGGGCGTCGTGGGTACGCCCGCGTCGGCAGCAGTTCGTCTTCGCGGTTCCGGGCCTCGGCGAAGTCCTCGAGGCCGAACGGTTCGGTGCCGACGTGGTGGACGAACGTCGACCGCAGCGACGACATCTCGCAGGCCCGTGCCTTCCGGCGGAACGACTCGAGCAGTTGCGCGTGTGGATCGACGATCCGGAGCGCCGATCGCTCGATCGCCGTCTCCTCGAGCAGCCGCTGTGCCAGGTACGTGCCGTGGATCCCGCCGCCGACGATCGCACACTCGAGCATCTGGGTCCGGATACGCCCCAGTATTATTTTTACGTTCTGATTTAATAACGGTAGCTACTGGGAGATGGTCTGTTGGTAACAAAGGTCGGGGGTAAACTCTTTCGTCGTGTGTACTACTGCACGTCTCAGCACCTCTGTGGGGTCTCTCCTGCTGTCGATGTTCTCCGGGTTCGGACTCCAGATGGGTTGCTAGCGAGTGTCGACCATGGTCGGTGGTGTCTATAGATGGTGTCACCCTAATCTTCTGGCAGCGTTATGCGTGGGAATAACAAACTCGTTCAGAATCGCAGGGACGTACTGACTGCCGCCGGCGGGGCCGGACTGCTCGCGCTGGCCGGGTGTGTTGGGACGACCGAGGAAAACGGCGACGATAGCGACGACAGCGACGGTGGTGATGGCGATGGTGACGAGGACGCCTACACGATCGGGATGGTCGACTCACTCACCGGGTCGCTCGCGGACTTCGGCGAGCGCAACCAGCGGGCCAAAGAGCTCGCACTCGAGCACGTCAACGCGGTCGGCGTCGGGGGCCAGGAGCTCGAGATCATCGTCGAGGACTCCGAAAGCGAGTCCCAGCCGGGCGTCTCGGCGGCACAGAAACTGGTCAACCAGGACAACGTTCCGTTCGTCATCGGGGCGGTGGGATCCGGGGTGTCGCTGTCGATCTACGAGAGCGTTATCGAAGGAACTGACGTCGTCCAGTTGAGTCAGAGTTCGACCGGCGTCGGGCTAGAGGACTATCCGGGGCTGCTACGAATGTCGCCCGGCGGTGCGACGCAGTCGGCGGCGCTGGCCGACATCATCACTGAAGACGGCTACGACGAGGTCGCTGTCACCTACATCAACGACGAGTTCGGTGAGAGTCTCTACGACGCGTTCGAGGAGAACTACGAGGGCGACATCGTCTACGATAGCTCCCACGACGGGGAGGAAGCGTCGTACGACAGTCTCGTCTCCCAGATGGGCGGCTCCGATGCGGAGGCGTGGCTCTGTATCACCTACCAGCAGGAGTTCGCGACGATCGTCAACGACATGTACTCGGGTGGGTACGAACCGCAGCTGTACGGTGCGGACTCGAACCGGGGCGATACCGTGCTCGAGAACACGCCCGAGGGGAGTATGGACGGGATGAAGCTCGTCGAGCCGGCCGCCGCGGAGGAAGAAGACCACTACCAGGAGTTCGCCGACGCGTTCGAGGCGGAGTACGACGAGTCGCCGACCGCCTGGTCCGCGTTTGCCTACGACTGCGTGACCACCGCCGCGCTCTCGATCGAGGCTGCAGACGAGTTCTCCGGCGAGGCACTGAGCGAAGTCGTCCGCGACGTCACTCGACCGGACGGTGAGGAGGTGTTCTCCTTCGAGGAAGGAAAGGAGATCCTCGACGACGGCGGCACGCCGGATGACATCAACTTACAGGGGGTCAGCGGTCCGATCGATCTCGACGAGAACGGCGACCCGCGGGGAAGCCTGCAGGTGATGGAGGTCCAGAACCACGATTACGAAACGATCGAGTTCAGAGAATCGTAATCGGACCTCCACAATGTCTCTCATCGAATACGCTGCTAACGGGGTAGTTTACAGTAGCATCATCGTGCTCGGGAGCATCGGCCTCTCCCTGATCTATAGTATCGCCGGTTTCGCGAACTTCGCACACGGTGACACGATGACCGTCGGCGCATACGCGACACTCGTCGCGTTCGGTGCCATCGGCGGCTTCGGCGTTAGCGTCCTCGGGCTGCCGATGGGCTTTTTTATCGCGTTACTGGTGGGACTCACCGTCGCTGCCGCCGTCGCGATCGTCACCGAGAAGCTCGTCTACGAACCGCTCGACATCGGCTCGATCGGGTTGCTGATAACGTCGATCGGGGTCGCGTTCGTCTACCGTGCACTGATCCAGATGGGGTTCGGTGCGGACTCGATTCGATACGACGTCGGACACGTCCAGCCGATCGAGGCGCTGATGCCGTACGGAATCAGGATGACCTCACACGACGTCGCGATCGTCGTCTCGGGAGCCATCCTCGTGACGGGATTGCACGTCCTGTTACAGCATACCGATCTCGGACGAAAGATGCGTGCGATGGCCGACAATCCTGACCTCGCACGTGCGAGCGGTATTCGGACCTACCGGGTCAAACTCTGGGCGTGGATCATCGGTGCGGGGCTCGCGGGTGCTGGTGGCGTATTCCTCGGGCTGTTCAACCAGCTCATGCCCCGAATGGGCTTCAACGTCCTTCTGGTCATTTTCGCCGCGGTGATCCTCGGCGGAATCGGCTCCGTCTACGGCGCGATGCTCGGCGGGTTCCTCATCGGCATGGTCGTCCAGCTGACCCCGATCCTGTCCGACGTTGGCATCCCGATCGGAATCGAGTACGCGAACGCCGTCGCCTTCCTGATCATGGTTGCCGTGTTGCTCGTGCGACCGACCGGAATCGCCGGCGAAACCATCCAGGGGGAGGGGATTTAGCGTGCGGCTCCTCACGGATCCTCGCGGCTACTGGTCGGACCTCACGACGACGGAACAGGGGGTCGCGGCCGCTATCGGGCTGGTCGTGCTGGCACTGGTGCTCGCGTTGCTCACCGGCGCCCTCGGGGCGTCTTACTTCCTGTTCCTGTTCGGGCTGGCAGGCATGTACGCGCTTCTCTCGCTCGGACTGAACTCCCAGTGGGGGTTTACCGGCCTGATCAACTTCAGCGTCGCCGCCTTCTTCGGCCTCGGTGCGTACGGCGCGGCCCTGATGACGGCCAGCAACTCGCCGATCGCGGGCGGGTTCAACCCCATAATCGGGCTGATCGTCGCACTGGTCGTCGCCGCACTCGTCGCGGTCGCCATCGGCATTCCGACGTTACGTCTTCGGGCGGACTACCTCGCGATCGCGACGCTCGGGCTCGCGGAAGTCATCCGCCTAATCATGCTCAACGAGCAACAGTGGACGAACGGAAGCGCCGGCCTCCGGGGTATCCCGACGTTCTTCGAGGACTGGCCCGTTCTGGGGACGTTCACCGAGGTGATGCCCGCAATCGAACTCGAACTCGTTCCGGGGTCGGCGGTGGTTTTCGGAACCTCGTTCTGGCAGCAGCTGCTGAACGTCGCGCTCTTGCTCGTCTTCCTCGGCGTCGCGTTCGCCGTCCTCCGGCGAGCCCAGCGATCACCGTGGGGGAGAGTACTTCGGACGATCAGGTCCGACGAAGACCTAGCGAAGGCCCTCGGGAAGGACACCTACTCCTACAAGATGCAGTCGTTCGTCCTGGGGAGTCTCATCATGGCGCTTGCAGGCGTCTTCTACGCGCACCTGAACCTCTTCGTCAATCCGGGCGATCTCGACCCGATCACGACGTTCTACGTCTGGGTCGCCGTGATCCTCGGCGGCAGCGGCTCGAACCGCGGGGCCCTGCTCGGCGGCTTCGTCGTCGTCGCCATCCGTGAAGGCTCCCGATTCGTCAGCGACGTCGGCGCAATTCCCATCGGTGGCGCATCGTTCAGACTGCTCGCGATCGGGCTGTTGATCATCCTCGTGATGCGGTTCCGACCACAGGGCGTGTTGCCGCCCCAGCGAGAACTGATCTGGTCGAGCGCGGTGGACACTGCTGCACCGTCCCGACCCGACCGGGGCGTCCGCGACGTCAAAGCAGGTGAGAAGAAATGAGTGAAGCGAAAGAAGAGCCGGGGACGACCGGAGAAGCGAACGCGAGCATAGTCCAGACGAACGCCAACATGGCGAAAGCGGACGTCGTACTCCGTGTCGAGGATCTGCAGAAGTCATTCGGTGCACTCGTCGCCACCGACCACGCGACGTTCGAGGTCGAACGGGGGACGATCACGGGTCTCATCGGCCCCAACGGGGCCGGGAAGTCGACGATCTTCAACCTCATTTCGGGCTTCTACCAGCCCGACGGGGGGACCGTCACGGTGAACGGAACTGCTGTCACCGGGAACGAACCCTACGAAGTCGCCGAACACGGCCTCATCCGGACGTTCCAGACCCCGCGTAAACTCGAGGGAATGACCGTCCGCGAGGCGATGCTCGTCGGCCCGCGGAACCAGCCCGGCGAGTCGTTCATCAACCTGTTTACCGATCCCAAAACCGTTCGCGAGCACGAACAACAGAACCTCGCGGACGTCGAACGAATCCTCGAGGAGTTCGAAATCGACCACCTCGCGACCCAGCCCGCGACGGACATCTCCGGTGGCCAGATGAAACTGGTCGAACTGGCGCGTGCGATGCTCGCCGAACCGGAGATCCTGTTGCTCGACGAGCCAGTGGCGGGAGTCAATCCGACACTCAGAAACAAACTCGCCGAACAGATCGAGCGACTCAACGAGCACGGCACGACCTTCCTGCTCATCGAACACGACATGGAGTTCGTGATGAGCCTCGCCGATCCGGTGATCGTCCTCGATCGCGGCAGCGTCCTGACCGAAGGGCCGCCGTCGGCGATCCAGTCGGACGATACGGTCATCGACGCCTACCTCGGGGGTGGCGGGCTGTGAGCGCCGGCCCCGTCCTCGAACTCGAGGGCGTCGACAGCGGCTACGGCGAGGTACAGGTACTCGAGGACTGTACGCTCCAGCTCGATCCGGGCGAGATCGTCTGCCTGATCGGTCCGAACGGCGCGGGCAAGTCGACGGTGCTCAAGACCGCGTTCGGGATGCTCTCCCCGTGGACCGGGAGCGTACGCTACCACGATCGCGAGATCGGCGGACTGGCACCCGAAGACATCGTCCGCGAGGGGATCGGCTTCGTCCCGCAGACCGAGAACGTCTTCGGCTCGCTCACCATCGAGGAGAACCTGCGGATGGGCGGCGTCGCCCGCGACGACGACCTCGAGCCGGTTCTCGAGCGGCTCTACGACCGGTTTCCGCTGCTCGACGAGAAGCGGACCGCGAAGGCGCGCAACCTCTCGGGCGGCCAGCGGCAGGTCCTCGCGCTCGCCCGTGCGCTCGTGATGGAACCCGACGTACTGCTGATCGACGAGCCGTCGGCCGGTCTCGCGCCGAACACCGCCGACGACGTCTTCGCCGACGTCCAGGAGGTCAACGCCATGGATACCGCGATCCTGATGGTCGAACAGAACGCCAAGAAGGGGCTCGCGATCTCCGACCGTGGGTACGTCCTGGATCAGGGAACCGTTCGGTTCGAGGACGAAGCCAACGGATTGCTGGACAACGAGGAGGTCTCGAAGCTGTACCTCGGCGGCTAGGGGCTCCGGCGCTCGAGACCGGCCGGGGTCTCCTCGTCGTCTCCCCGACCGAACGTGCAAACTACGGAGGGAATAGCTGTCGAAACTAATTGTTGTCGGAATGACTTTTTGTGCCTCGTGCGCGAACGACGAAGTATGGCAGCGGATCGCCCGGTCATCCACGTCTCGACGACCGCGGTCGTACTCACCGTCGTGGCGCTTCTCGTCGCGCTCGTTGCCCTCGCGGCGATCAACCCCGGCGTGGCGATCGTTCTCGTCATCTTCGCGATGATCTTCGGCGGGGAGCTGCTCGATCGCGTGACGACGGGACTCGACGACGAATCGGCATCACGGTATGCGGGTGAGTCGGCCCTCGAGGACTCAGCGGACGCCCTCGAGGTTCTCCGCCAGCGCTACGCCGCCGGCGACCTCTCCGACGCCGAGTTCGACCGCAAACTCGAGACCCTGGTGGCGACCGAGACCGTCGCCGACGTCGACCGGTACGTCGACGACTCGGGGGACACCGTGGGGTCGGACGCCCTCGAGCCCGAACCGGACCTCGAGCGGGGCTGATCGTCCGTAATCCGTGCTCGTGGCCGGTCGTCCCGCTCCGGGTTGCTCGCTCGAGTGGAACGTCGGACCGGTGTCGTCCCAGAGTTATTAATCCTATAGCTTAATATAATAACTACTATTACGGTGGCTGCTCAGTTGTTAACTGAATGTCCGACGACTCGATTCCCGTGACGGTACTGTCCGGAACCCTCGGCGCCGGCAAGACGACCACGTTGAACCACCTGCTGCGTGAAACCGATCGTGACCTCGCGGTGCTGGTCAACGACATGGGCGAGGTGAACGTCGACGCCGACCGGGTCGCCGAATCCTCAGACATCGCCGACGAGGACGAAGAGCTCATCGAGCTCTCGAACGGCTGTATCTGCTGTGAACTGCGCGGTGACCTGCTCGATGCGATCGGCGGACTCACCGCCTCGGATCGTGAGTTCGACGCTATCGTCGTCGAGTCCACCGGCGTCGCCGAACCGCTGCCGGTCGCCCAGACGCTCACCCTCGGGTTCGACCAGTCCGATCTCGACCCCACCGAGTTCTACGAGGAGACCGGCATCGAACCGCTCGAGGGCTGTCACCTCGACACGACGGTCACCGTCGTCGACGCCCACCAGTTCCAGGAGGCGATGGAGTCCGACGAGATTCTCGACGACGATGGGACGAAAAAACACCTCGGCGACCTGCTCGTCGAACAGGTCGAGTTCTGTGACGTCCTCGTCCTGAACAAGTGTGACCTCGTCGACGCGGACACCCTCGAGGAGATCGAAGCGACGCTGTCGGTCCTCCAGCCCCGCGCGGAGATCCTGCGGACCGAACACGGCCGCGTCGATCCCGACGACGTCATCGACACCGACCGGTTCGACTTCGAGGATGCCAGCCGATCGGCCGGCTGGATCAAGGAACTCGAGCAACCACACGAGTCGGCCGAGGAGGAACACGGCGTCACCTCGTTCGTCTTCGAGGCACGCCGGCCGTTCCACCCCGAGCGGTTCGCGGACCTCCTCGATGCGTTCCCGGAGGCGGTCGTCCGCGCGAAAGGCCACTTCTGGATCGCGACCCGCGAGGACGTGGCGATCACGCTCAACGTCGCCGGCCAGTCGATCCGGGTCGCGCCCGCCGGCCGGTGGGTCGACGCGCTCCCGGCCGACGAACGCGAGGAACAACTCGAGGCCTACCCGCAGCTCGAGGAGGCCTGGCACGACCGCTGGGGCGACCGGAACGATCGGCTCGTCGTCATCGGCGTCGAGATGGACCACGACGCGCTTCGGGACGCGCTCGAGGACTGTCTGCTCACCGACGAGGAACTCGAGGACGACTGGTCGAGCTACGAGGACCGGTTCCCGACCTTCGAGCCGCCGGCGGAACCGGACGAGGCGGACGCAGCCGACGGGCCGGAGGCGGACGCGGACGACGAGCAAGAAGAGATCGGGCTCGCGGACTGAGGTGACCGATCGAGTGACCGACCGAGACACTGACGGGGTGGTCGCGTCCGATACCGACGGCGATCCGCCACTCCCGGACGTCTCGCCGTGTTACGAGGCGTACGTCGAACGACGTGACCACCGGCCCGACTCCTGTACGATCTACTCGTCGGTGACGCTCGAGGCGACACGCGACCGCTGGATCAAAGCCTGGGGCGACGCGTTCGTCTCGCGCGAGGACGCCAGGTGAGCCTCGTCTCCGGGTGGCCGGCGCGTGAACTCCGACCCGAAGATCGCCCCTCGGGTTCGGCTCGCGGACTCCGACTCGAAAGATGGCCCGTGGGCGGACCCGGAGACCACACTCCGAGATCGATGCATCGACTGACCCGAAGACCACACCCCTGGGCTCGGGCCTCGAGCGTGGAATATGACCGTCCGCGCCGAAGTTGTTAAAATAAAGGAGGGACTGGTGGTCAGTTCCTAGCAACACTTTATATGCTACTGGCACTGAGTTAGTAACGTTATGAGCTACAACTGCTCCACCTGCGACGAGAGCTTCCAGTCAGCGGCCGGCGTCACTCAGCACGTCGCGTTGCACCACGACACCTGCGCCGTCTGTGACGAGGCGTTCGACGATACGGACGGCCTTCGCGAACACGTCCACGCGGCCCACTGATCGGACGACCGACTCGACGCCGTTCTTCCGATTCGTCCATACTCGAGTCCCACCGACGACGCGCGGACTCGACGCATCCTCACGCCGAGTCCGTGACGACGATCGTCCCGGAGGCATGGACCGTAACCGTGTACCTGTCGAGTCTGAACGACACCTGGCCCGCGTTACGCTTCGTAGCGCCGTTCGCCGGTTCGAAGAGGCTCTCCAGGCTGTCGGGATCGATTCTGTCGTAGATACGATCGAGCTCGTCGGGCGTCGTATCCGCGAGTGCGGCGACCGTCGACACGATCGTCGTCGCGAGCGAGTCGCCACTTTCCCAGTCGTGGGAGGTAATCGCCGTCTTCGTCTCCGGGTCGATCCGGGGTCCGCCGTGGTTGTCTGTTGTCGCTGTCATTGTAGTCACCTATCGGGTACTGACTGTCACGCCCGATGACTGAACCGGGCTACCACGATCACCGTCATAAATCCCTGTCAGACATTTTGCACGCCATTGTATGACGAAATAATGGTGAAACGACCACTGCTGTGTGATACGGATCGACCGGTCGTCATACGGTCGCGAGTTCGACCCAACGTGGCCCCTCGAGTCGGTCGATGCCCGGCGACGAGCACCCAGAGACGGACACGTCTCCTCTCTGGTCGGTTCTCGGCGCTGGGAGGACGGACGTGGGCCGTGTCGGAGTGTCCCGAGGCCGGCCGATTGTGGGACGAACTGGTGTGATATCGAATCGCTCACAGCCGGATTCGCGGAAAGCAGGACTTTTCACCGGCCGAAAACTGAGGTCCGTACTGATGTTCCGACGACCGCTCGAGCGGAGGTGGAGCCGATGACGACCGACATCGCCGAAATCACGGTGATCGGAGGGGACGACACTGGACTGGTCGCCCGCGTGACGAGCCTCCTGTTCGAGCGCGGACTCAATATCGAGGACTTAGATCAGGCGGTTCGTGACGGCGTCTTCCGGATGTACCTCGCCGTCGACACCTCCGAGATGGTCTGTACCGAGGAAAAACTCCGGACGGATCTCCACGCCCTCGGCGAGGACCTCGGCCTCGACGTCCAGGTCCGGTTCCCCTCGGACCGGGAGACCCAGCAGATCGCCGTCCTCGTCACGAAAGAGAGCCACTGTCTGGAGGCGCTGTTCGAGGCGTGGGCGAACGACGAGCTCGGCGCCGACATCGGCGTGGTGATCGGCAACCACGACGACCTCGAGCCGCTGGCCGACCACTACGACGTCCCGTTCCACGACATCGGTGACGAGGGCGGCCAGCAGAACGAAGAGCGCCTCCTCGAGCTCCTGGCGGAGTACGAGGTCGACCTCATCGTGCTCGCCCGGTACATGCGGATCCTCTCGCCCAACGTCGTCTTCCGCTACGAGGACCGTATCATCAACGTCCACCCCTCGCTGCTCCCGGCGTTCCCCGGTGCCGAAGCCTATCGCCAGGCGATCGAGGAGGGCGTCCGGATCGCGGGGGTCACCGCCCACTACGTGACGACCGACCTCGACCAGGGACCGATCATCACCCAGCGGGCGTTCGACGTCCCCGACGACGCCGACCTCGAGGCGGTGAAACGTCGCGGCCAGCCGCTCGAGGCCGACGCGCTGCTCGAGGCAGTTCGCCTGCACTTACGCGGCGACGTCTCCGTCCACCGCGGCCGGACGACGGTCCGTGAGAACGGTGAGGAGTACCTGCTCGGCCTCCCCGAAGAGGTCGACGAGATCACGCCGGACCGACCGGTCGACGGTATCGGCCGCGTGGTCGCCGACGACCACTGAGACGGTTTACTGTGCGTCAGTTCCGGCGCAACCGCGACCGAGGCGGCGGTTGCGCCGGTACATCGGTACAGGAATCCGTCTGAGACGCACGGGGGACTCGAGCCGATCCAGCGGGCTACCCACCCACGACTGATCGACGGGCGGAAACCGGGTCGGCTGCCGACCGATACCGTCGGCCCGTCCGAATTCGCCCTCTCAAGGCCCAATGGTAATATGGTTGGGGATTCGCCGATAATTTCGAGATTGTTGGTCGAACGTTTTCTCGTTCGCCTCTCTTCGAAACGTTCATGTTCGCCGACGGACAACCTCCGAATATGACACCCAACGTGGGATCGGTCGGCCGACGTTCGGCAGACGACCGCGACGTAGTCGCCGCGATCGACGAGATCGACGGCCGGCCACAGCTCGTCATCGCCGATCTCACGCGGGACGAGGCGTGGCTCTCGATGCCCGAGCCGGCCGCCGTCTCTCTCGAGGAGTGGCGATAGTCTCGACTCCTACTCCGTCCAGGCCTCGAGACACTCGTCGTCACAGAACTGTCGGTGGACGGCGTGTCCGTCCTCGATCGAACTGACGACCCGTCGGCTGGATGCGTCCTCGAGCGCCTCGCCACAGTGGCGACAGCTGGCTGGATCCGCGTCGGTCGAATCGGTCATTACCGGAGCCGACGGACGACCGCTTCTTGAACGAACCGTTTGCGGCGGTATCGACGGCCGGCTCATCGAAACTCCCGAACTCGCCAACAGGCGCCGGGAAAACGCTCGAAGAGCCGGGCGATCGTGAGGTATTGCGTGGGAAAGCTGTCTGATCGTCAGCTTCTACGATCCGGCTCAGGCGTCGCCGCAGTCCAGCGCGTCGTCCTCGAACAGCGGCTGGAGCCCGCCCGAAAGCTGGGGTCTGTGGTTCTCGAGTTCGTCGTCGCGTACGGTGACCGCGAGGGCGTCCGTGACGGCGTCGACGTACCGGCCGGCGTCGTCGGTCGACGCGTCGGTCTCCCGGAGGTGCTCGCCGACGCGCGCTTCGAACGCCTCGCGGTCGTAGCCAGCCCCGTCGTGGGCTGTGTCCTCGAGGACGCCCGCGAGCTCGGTCGGGAGCTGCGTCGCGACGGCTTCGGCCTCGCCACCGGTCAGCGTCTCGCCGAGCGTCTCGAGGACGGCTGCGGTGACGACTCGCGTGCGCTCGGTCGACTCGAGGTGGCTCGCCTGCTGGACGAGGCTGTAGAACTCGTCGGCTTGCATACAGCGGCGTTCGTCGCCGCTCGGTATCGGGATCGGGCACTCAGTTGTAAGTCGACGTGGGTGTCATGGTGCGTTTATGCCGGTGGGTAGCGTGCGCTGGTATGAGATGTCACAGCAAGAAGTACAACAGAAGCTGTCCGTCGACCAGTACACGCTCGGGCTCGTCGGCCCGGACCAGGAGTGGGCGGGGACCGTCGCCGACGGCGGCACGATCGAGACCTACACGCCGCCGGCGTGCTGGGGGCCGATGATCACCCCCGAGTTCCGCGGCGGCCACGAGGTGACGCGGCCGATTCGCGTCGAGAACGCCGAGGTCGGCGACGCGATCGCCCTGAAGATCCGTGAGGTCGAGGTGACCAGCATGGCGACCAGCACGGGGACGATGCGCGAGCGCGAGGGTGCGTTCGGCGACGATCCGTTCGTCGACCACCGCTGTCCCGACTGTGGCACCGAGTGGCCCGACTCCGTCGTCGAGGGGACCGGTGAGGACGCGATCCGCTGTGCGGAGTGTGGCGCGAACGCCTCCGCGTTCGGCTTCGAGTACGGCTACACCGTCGCCTTCGACGACGACCACACGGTCGGTCTGACGATGGACGACGACGGGGCTCACGAACTCGCCACGGACGCAGCGGACGTGATGGACATCCCCGAGAACGCCCGTCAACACCCGATCGTGCTCTATGAACCCGCGGAGATGCCCGGCACCCTGGGACGGCTGCGGCCGTTCATCGGGAACGTCGGGACGACGCCGCCGATCGAACTCCCCGACTCGCACAACGCCGGCGACTTCGGGCAGTTCCTGATCGACGCCGACCACGACTGGGGACTCGAGAGCGAAGCCGACCTCGAGCAGCGCACCGACGGACACATGGACGTCTCCGAGGTACGCGCCGGTGCGACGCTCATCTGCCCCGTCAAAGTCGACGGCGGCGGCGTCTACGTCGGCGACCTCCACGCCAATCAGGGCGATGGCGAACTCTCCTTGCACACGACCGACGTCAGCGGCACCGTCCGGATGGACGTCGAGGTCATCGAGGGCCTCGACCTCGACGGACCGATTCTCCTGCCCAACGAGGAGGATCTCCCGTTCATCAGCAACCCGTACAGCGACGCGGAACTCGAGACCGGCCGCGAACTCGCCGCCGCTCACGGCGTCGATCTCGAGGAATCGATGGGGCCGATCCAGGTCATCGGCTCGGGAGCGACGATCAACGACGCCACCCAGAACGCGTTCGATCGCGCGGGCGCGCTGCTCGACATGAGTGAGGGCGAGGTTCGGGCGCGGTGTACGTTCACCGGCGGCGTCCAGGTCGGCCGTCTGCCGGGCGTCGTCCAGCTCGACGTGCTCGCGCCGATGGAGATCCTCGAAGAGCGTGGAATGGCGCACCTGGTCCGCGACCAGTACGACCTGTAGTCGCGATCCGCTCGTTGCCGTGGCTCGGCGGCGGTTTCGATCAGGTCGGAGAATGGAGCGTGAACTGCGTTTCGGGGCGGTCTCATACGGTCTGTTACCATTCTTTACCGGTGATCGCCCCCCCGTCGGAGCGATCACCGGTAAAACGTTGTAACGATCCGTATCAGTCGGCTTCGTTGGGCTCGGTTTCGAGCGAG
>LKMK01000236.1 GCA_001563805.1 Natrialbaceae archaeon B1-Br10_E2g2 | reverse complement strand
CTCGAGGGCAGTCTCGAGGCCGGCGACGTTGGCCGACAGGTGGGTGTAGGGGAACCACTCGTCGTCGACGACGGTCCGCCAGGCCTCGAGGTCGAGGTAGTACGAGCGGTTCTCGACGGTTTCGATGCGCTCCCACGCGCGGTCGCTGATGGCGCACGTGGTCAGCCCCGGCGGCGCGCTGAAACACTTCTGGCTCGCGCCGAGACAGACGTCGATCGAATCGGTCGGGACGGGCGTCCCGCCGAGCGAGGAAACCGCGTCGACGACGCTGAGCACCTCGTGGGCCTCGAGTACGTCGAGGATCGGCTCGAGGTCGGTGAGCGTCCCCGTCGGCGTCTCGCAGTGGACCATCGTCGCGAGGGCGAACGGCTCGTCGGCATCCTCGAGCGTCTCCCGGACGTGGTCGGCGTCGAGCGTCTCGCGCCAGGGCACCTCGCAGGTAACGGGCTCGCCGCCGTAGTCGGCGACGAAGTCGGCGAAGCCGTCGCCGTAGAGTCCGTTCGAGAGACACAGCACGCGGTCG
Source organism: Natrialbaceae archaeon B1-Br10_E2g2 (assembly GCA_001563805.1). Lineage (GTDB taxonomy): Archaea > Halobacteriota > Halobacteria > Halobacteriales > Natrialbaceae > Natrarchaeobaculum. Next base: position 4,879 of record LKMK01000236.1, on the reverse strand, counting down.
CCTGGCTCGACCAGCGAGGCGATGGCGGCCTCGAGCCCGAGGATGCCTTCGCCGCCGAGGACGACGACGTCCCTGGACGCGTCCGGCCGGGCGGGGTCGCCGTCGGCGCCGGCCAGGGCGATCGTCTCGACGGCGTCGGTCACGGATCGGTAGCACTCGAGGAACGACGACTCGACGTCGGGGTTCGCCATCGGTTCGGCCATCCGGTCGCGGACGGCGGCGGGCACCGCCGTCGGGCCCGGCGTCATCCGCAGTCTGTCTTCGCTCACGGGTCGAACGGCGTCCCGAGTGCCGATAAATCCACTCGCTCCGTGCGTCGGCGACGGAGCGTTCCGCGGACGATCGGCGTCACCGGGAAGAGGCCGAACTCGAGCCGATCGACGTCGACGGCCTCGAACGCCTCGTGGCCGACGAACCGGTCGACCGTGTTTCGGTTGAGGTGACAGCCGGCGGCGACGCCTTTCCACAGCGGCGTCAGGGCGTCCTGGCCGGCGCCGCGCCAGCCGTCCGCGCGGACGTGCTCGAGGAAGCGGAACTCGCCGTCCGGTTTCAGCACGCGTGCGACCTCCGAGAGCGCCGCCTCGGCGTCCTGGACGGTACAGAAGACGAGACTCGAGACGACGACGTCGAAGGCGTCGTCGGGATACGGCAGCGATTCCGCGCGGGCGTCTCGGAGATCGACCGCGACCTCCCCCTCGCGGGCGTTGCGAACGGCGCGTCGTCGCATGTACGGGTCGGGCTCGATGGCGTGGTACTCGAGGTCGTCGTCGCCGCCCTCGGCGACGAACGGGAACAGCTCGCCGTTCCCGCAGCCGACCTCGAGGAGTCGCCCGGAGAGGTCTCGCGTGAGGTACTCCCGATGGGGAGCCAGCAGCCTCGATTCGGGGGCGAGGTCGTACAGGGTGGCGAAGATCGGGTGGGCAATCTCGTGATCGTGATCGTGGTCGTGGTCGTGGTCGTGCTGGTGATCGGATCCCTGCTCGTGCTGGTCCGACGAGGACACGGGCGAGTCGCTCATACCCGTCGGTACGCCGGGCCGCGGGGAAACCGTTGTGCCGTATCGGCGTCGCGCCGGGGGCGATCGGGTGTCGCACACCGTGACGTCGGGACCCGATCGGCCGTCGGCGGGCGATCTGCTCGTGGTCAGAATCCGGCCACACCGGTCGCCAGCACGAGTCGAACCCGACGTGTGCTACGTCAAAGCATAGTGGGTGGAGCGCGTAGGGGCGGCCATGTTCGACGACAGAACCGACGCCGGCGACCGACTCGCAGCGGAACTCGAGCGCCGAGACCTCGAGGTCGACGTCGTTCTCGGCATTCCCCGGGGCGCGTTGCCGGTCGCCCGCCCGGTGGCGGACGCACTCGACGCCGAACTGGACGTGGTCGTCGCCCGCAAACTGGGCGCGCCCGGAAACCCCGAACTCGCCGTGGGCGCGGTCGCGAGCGACGGGAGCGTCTGGCACAACGACGCACTGATCGACCGACTGGGGATCTCCGAGGAGTACCTCGAGGAGGTCGAACGCGAGGAAGCCGAGAACGCCCGCCAGAAGGCAGACCGGTACCGCGACGGGTCAGGGATGCCCGACCTCGAGGGGAACCGCGTGGTCGTCGTCGACGACGGGGTCGCGACCGGCGCGACGGCGACCGCCTGTCTCAGGCAGGTTCGCGAGGCCGGCGCCGAGTACGTCGCGCTCGCGGTGCCAGTCGGCTCACCCCAGTCGGTCGACGACCTCGCGTCCGAAGCCGACGAGGTGATCGCACTCCGGACGCCGGCGGACTTTCGGGCCGTCGGGCAGTTCTACCGAACCTTTGGCCAGGTGACCGACGCCGAGGCGATCGCGTATCTCGATCAGGGTCGGTGACGGAGGCCGGCCGCTACCGACTGAAAAGGACCCTGGAAAAACGGATAGCCGCTGGGCAACGCGCCACCGTGAGCCAGGGTCACTGTTGTCTTGGTTCTGAAGACACATAAACACTCGTTGAAGAATGTGCAAGTACACGACGTGGGGAGTCGAATCGCCCTGCGCTCTCGTCGGAGTGTCAGTGGCGCTGATACGGATTCCTGTACCGATGTACCGGCGAAACCGCGACCTATACGGCGGTTGCGCCGGAAATGACGTCCAGTAAACCGTATGAAAGCCGGAGACGTCTCTCGCCGACGGCAACTACAGCGTGATACGGGCTGTCGTACCGACCTACCGGTCCAACCACTGGACCGCGCACGATCGCGCCGGAGCGACGAATGAGAGTGTGCGATCCGGGTCGTCACTGCGGTAGGGTGGGTGGTGATGGTTTCGAAACTACCGCAGTGCGCGTGTATTGTAGTGACGGCAATATATAAACAACCATGATATGGAAAGGGTTCGGTGCCGTCGAAGCGTGGCACGAGGAGGTGAACGACCGACGACGGGCTGGCCGCAACAGACCGTGACAACCGGCGTTCGTGACGAACACAGCGGGACCGTCCGTACGGACAGCGTTCGCTCCGGACGGGGCAACGGTGCCCGCAGCGGCCAGCCCGGGCCTTATCCGTCGGCTGGCGAAAGCGTTCGCTATGAGCGACGACGGCCCCAGTCGAGACCGCGTGCAGGATCGTGCTGAACGCAGACAAGCCGGACGTGCCGACACCGCCGAGTCGATCCTCGAGGACGTCGAGTCCCACCTGGGCGACCTCGAGTATCCGGTCACGAGCGAGGAACTCGCCGCGGAGTACGGCACCGACCCGCTCGAGATGCCCAACGAGACGGAGTCGCTGGGCGACGTGTTCGACCGACTCGCCGGCGAGGAGTTCGACGACCCCGAGGCGGTCCGCGATGCCGTCTCCGGCGAACTCACGGGGCAAGCCGGAGACCCGAACGAGGCCAACCCTGAACGAGATCTCACGAGTCTCGACGGGGAGAAACAGGGCTCGCCGAGCGAAGGCGGCGGTGACTCCCCCTGAGTCGGCTGTTCCCCTCGACGGCTCCGATCCGGACGACGGACCGACCCCGGCGACGGCCCCGACCCGGATAGCAGAACGGATTTACGTTCGCATCGTCTCCCCTCGAGTATGGATTACGAGTCGAGTCTCGACCGAGCGATGGACGAGGTTCCGGACATCGGAGGCGACGAAGAGCGACTGCAGATTCCCGACGCCGAGACCCAAAAAGACGGCGCGTTCACGCGATTCACGAACCTCGGCGAGATCGCCGACGTGCTCTCGCGTGAGGCCGAACACCTCCACCGGTTCGTCCAGCGCGAGATGGGGACCAGCGGCAAGTTCGAGGAGGGCCGCGGACGCTACAACGGGACGTTCTCCCAGCAGGATTTCAACGCGGCGGTCGACGCCTACGTCGACGAGTACGTCCTCTGTACGGAGTGTGGCCTGCCGGACACCCGTCTCGTCCGTGAGGACCGGACGCCGATGCTTCGCTGTGACGCCTGTGGTGCGTTCCGTCCCGTCACCAAGCGATCTGCGAGCAGCCAGCAACAACAACAGCAAGAGGCCGTCGAGGAGGGCAAGACCTACACCGTCGAGATTACCGGCACGGGCCGCAAAGGCGACGGCGTCGCCGAGAAGGGCAGCTACACGATCTTCGTCCCCGGTGCCAACGAGGGCGACGTAGTCGAGATCTACATCAAGAACATCTCCGGCAATCTGGCGTTCGCTCGACTCGCCTGAGCGGTCAGTCGTAGCGGTTTCTACCCTTTCGCGACGACGAGCAGTCGGCAGACCGCCCGTTACCGACTCAAACCTGCGCCTCCCCGTCGAGAGTGCAACGGCCGAGAGTCCCCCTCCGATTTCGGCGAACCGCGAAAGTAAAGTTAGTTTGTGCTAGTCACACATTCGTGGGAGTCTCGTTCGACCTCTTTGGAACCCTCGTCAGCGTCGATCGCCCGAACGACCCGGCCGCAGCCGTCGCACGCGAACTCGAGCGCCGGGACGTAGCCGTCCCAGACGACTGGGCCGACGCCTACGCCGAGCCACACGTCGACGCCCCCGAGGGCGCCGAGGTGCCGTTGCCCGCACACGTTGCCCACGCACTCCGGAGCCGGGGCGTCGACCTCGAGGGGACCGAAAACGCGGCCAGACGCGCCGTCGTAGCGGCGTTCGATCCGGACGTGGAGACGCGAGACGGCGCGCTCGAGGCCCTCGACGCGGCCCGCGAGCACGGCCCCGTCGCGATCTGTTCGAACTGCAGCGTGCCCGAGCTCGTCGGCCGGACGCTCGTTCGGGCGGAGTTCGGCCGCGACGACGTCGACGCGATCGTCACCAGCGTCGGCTGTGGCTGGCGAAAGCCCGCCCCGGGGATCTTCGAGCTGACGGCCGACCGGCTCGGCGTCTCGACCGCGGCACTGGTCCACGTCGGCGACGACCCGCGAACCGACGGCGGCGTCGAACGCGTCGGCGGCACCGCGGTGATACTCGAGGAGACCCCGTTGCTCGAGGTTCCCGACCGACTGGTGACACTCGCGGAGGCCGGCGACGGATGATGGTCGACACACGGAGACGCCACGTCCGCGCGTGGGAACCGCCACGAGCGAGCCGAGCGGAGGGACGGCGGCCGTGACGACCACGACGGTCGGGATGATCGCCCTGGCGCTCGGCCTCGATTTGCTGATCGGCGAGCCCCGAAACACGTTCCACCCCGTCGCGTGGTTCGGCCGTCTCGTGGGGGCACTCGATCGCGAGTGGGCCGACAGCGACCGCGGACAGCGGCTGGCCGGGCTCGTCATCGCCGTCCTCGCCCCACTGATTCCCGCGGGGGTCGCCGGTGGAGCCGTCCTCCTGGCGGCCGCGGCCCACCCACTCGCTGGCGCGGCCGTCGCCGGCGTCGTCCTCTTCGTCTCGAGCAGCTTGCGGTCGCTCCTCGAGCTCACCGAGACGGTGCTCGAGGCG
>LKMK01000235.1 GCA_001563805.1 Natrialbaceae archaeon B1-Br10_E2g2 | reverse complement strand
GCTCGCGGACGAGCCCCTGTTCAGAGAGGCGTTCGGCCTGCTGGTTCTGGCCCACTACCGGACCGAACCCAACGACCTCGCTCGGCTGCTCGACGCGCCCAACCTCGAGGCGCGAGCGCTCGTCTACGACGGCCACGTCGTCAGCGTCGCCTTGCTCGCCCGCGAGGGGGACCTCTCCGCCGAGACCAGAGCAGAGATGTACGAGGGCGGCCGCGTGCGGGGGAACATGCTTCCGGACGTGCTCACGAGCCAGCTTCGCGACGAGTCGGCGGGTACACTCGCCGGCATCAGGGTCGTTCGCATCGCTACCCATCACGCGGTCCGCTCGCAGGGACTGGGCTCACACTTGCTCGAGCGACTTCGTGCGGAGGTCGCCGGGGCCGTCGACTGGCTCGGGACCGGCTTCGGCGCGACCCCGGGCTTGCTCGCGTTCTGGCGCGAGAACGGCTACCGGACGGTTCACGTCTCGACGACGCGAAACGACGCCAGCGGCGAATACTCGGCCATCATGCTCGCGCCGACGAGCGAGGCCGGCCGGCGCCTCCAGGATCGACACGCCTCCCGATTCGCTCGGCGGTTCCCCGCGGTCTGCTCGGATGGGCTACGGGACCTCGAGCCGGACGTGGCCCGCGCCGCGTTGGGCAGCGTCGACGGCGACGCCGCCCCACCGCTCGAGCTTTCCGACGACGAGTGGCGGATCGTCGCGGGCGCGGCGTACGGTCCGGGCCTGTTCGACGTCGATCCCGGACCGTTCCGTCGACTGGCCGTCCGCTATTTCGTCACGAACCCGGACGCAGTCGAGCTGACCGAGCGCGAGGAGCGACTGCTGGTTCTGCGCGTCTTGCAGGGACGAGAGTGGCAGACCGTCGCCGAGGGACTCGAGTACCACTCCACGGGACAGTGCATGCGCGCGCTCGGCGAGGCGTTCTGCCCGCTCGTCGATCACTACGGGACCGAGGCGGCGCTCGAGGTCCGCGACCGATTCTGCGAGTGACTCGCCGCCGGGCCGTCAGGAGAGCAGTCGTCGGAGCAACGGTTCCGGCATCGCCTTCAGCACCCACGCGGCGAGCCGCCAGCGACGGGTGACGTAGGCGTGGTCTCGTTCCTTCCTGACCGCCTGGGCGATCTGTTTCGCCGCCGTCTCCGGCGAGCACTGCCAGAACGAGCCGTACGAGAGCTCGGTGTCGACGAACCCCGGCTCGATCGTGGTGATCACCACGTCCGCGTCGGTGCCGGCCTGGCGGGCGCGCAACCCCTCGAGGTACCGCGAGACGAATATCTTCGAGGCGTTGTACGCCTGCGTGCCGCCGTTACCGAAGTGGGCGGCGACAGAGGAGATGCCGACGAGGTGGCCGTCCCGTTCGCTCGCCGGGTCGGGATTTCCCTCGAAGTACTCGAGCGCGGCCGTCGCGATGGCCGCGAAGCCACGGACGTTGACGTCGATCGTCTGGCGTTCGGAGGCCCACTCCAGGTCGTAGTTGACGTCGGCGACGCCGGCGCTGATCACCACGAGGTCGACCGAGCCCATTGCCTCGGCGAGTTCGAAAAACCCCTCGCGAGCGTCCTCGGCGTCGGTGAGGTCCATCGTCGCGACGTACGCCTTGGTCGGTAACTCGGCACCGATACGTTTCAGCCGCTCCGTCCTGCGGGCCGTCAGGCCGATCTCGTACCCCTGCTCGGCGAGTTCTCGAGCCAGCGCCTCGCCGATGCCGGACGACGCGCCGACGACGATCGCGCCTCTGGTCATACTGACACGTTCGCAGAGGTGAGTATAATGATGGTGGTCGAGGAACCCGCGACGGACGCCGAAACCGCCCTCGCGTCGGACGGACGCAAAACGGCTTTCTCGAGTGCGACCGACGTGGTCGTATGGTCGAGGTCGTGTCGATCCTCGCGATCGGACTGCTCGTCGCCGGCGTCGTCGGGACGCTCCTCCCGCTGGTACCGGGCGGGCTGCTGTCGCTGTCGGGGCTGTACCTCTACTGGTGGCACTCGGGCTTCGCCGAGCCGGGTCCCGTCTGGCTCGTCGTCCTCACCGTCCTCGGCGTCCTGACCCTGCTGATCGAGCTCTTCGGCGGCTCGATCGCCGCCCGTACCGGCGGCGCGTCGTGGGTGACGACCGCGAGCGCCGCCGCCGTCGGCATCGTCCTCATGGTCGTGACCGGTCCGATCGGGCTCCTGGTCGGCCTCTTCGGGACCGTCTTCGTCCTCGAGTACGTCAGAAACGGCGACCTCGATGGGAGCGCCACGGCCGCGTTCTATGCGACCGCCGGGATCCTCGCGTCGACGGCAGTCCAGGCCCTGCTGACCCTGTCGATCCTGCTCGGCTTCCTCGTCGCGGTGTTCGTCCTGTAGCTGTCGACGGCCTGGACCCGGGGAAACGCTGAAGCCCTCCGTGTCGTTTGGACGGGTATGAGGTGTTCGGAACCCGAGTGCACTCGCCCGGCCGCCGTCGAGTTACACATCCCCTGGGACGACAACCGGCTCGTTTGTGCGGCACACGCTCGCGTACTCGGCCGTCAGGACGGCGTGGTCGCCGATCCGCTTCCGGACAGCGGTGACGAGTTGCTCGAGTGACCCACGCAGGATCGCACCCACTCGGTGTCAGTGGACTCCGCATCGCACGGTGGCTGTGGGGTGTGTAACACTCGGATCGGCTGGTCTGCACCCGAGAGTGGCCACGGCGGCGTTCAGTTCCAGTGTAATGAGAGTGTTGTTCTAATACCAACCCCAAGTTCAGTTAAAAATGTATTATATTCGTTTCTCCTCTCGAATTCTTTTACAAATGTGGACGTGGTGGCCGTAGATATGCGTGGGATTGATGACACGACACGGAGGCACGTACTCAAAGTAACGGGCGGTGTCGGTATCGCCGCGATGATCGCCGGCTGTGCGGACGACGAACCGGTCGACGACGAGGAAGAACCGGACGATGAAGAGCCCGTCGACGACGAAGACCCGGACGACGAGGAAGAACCGGACGACGACGAAAACGACGACGTAGACGGGATCGAGATCGAACCCGATACGGAGATCGTCTTCGAGGGCCTCACCCAGGGCTGGCTCGGCGTCGAGCCGGAAGAGATCGAGGGCGAGGAGAACCCGACGCTCGTGCTCGAGGAGGGGGGAGAGTACGAGATGGGCTGGGAGGAAGGCGACGGCTCACAGCACAACATCGAGATCTGGGACGAGGATGGCGAGGTCGTCGACGACCTCGAGACCGAACTCGCCGAGGAAGGCGGCGAGGATCAGTTCCTCGAGTTCGAGGCCAGCGAGGAGATGGCCCAGTACGTCTGTGAGCCCCACGAGGGGACGATGATCGGCGACCTCGAGATCACCGACGGCGACGAAGAAGTCGACGATGACGAAGACGAGGAAGAAGACGACGAGATGGACGACGACGAAGAGGATGAGGAAGTCGACGACGAGGAAGAAAACGGCGACGACGAAAACGGGAACGACGACGAAAACGACGACGAGTAACTGATTCCCGAGGACTGGCCGATCGACGACTCGGCGTCCGTCCTCGAGCGGGAGGCCTGTATACGGCCCCACCCGTATCCCGAGTTCGACCCGAGGAGCGTCGGCTTCGGTCGATCAGTTCGTGGCGAGCACCGACCGGTCGGGACGCCTGCTGCCGTCAGGGATGGGCGTAGTACGTACGGATCTCGTCACCGTTCTCGCCGTCGATTCGGGCGAAGCCGACGCGCTCGAACTGGACCAGCTCGTCGGCCTCGAGGTCGCCGACGCCGGGTTCGGCGTGGCCAGTGACGTCGCCGTCCATCGTCCGCATCCGGACGGGGACGCTCTCCTCGGCGGGCACCCAGTGGACGACGTCGACGTCGCCCTCCCGGACCACGTCGATGTCCTCACCGGTGTACTGCAGCGTATCGCGGGTGTACTGGAAACAGCCCAGCCCCTTGAGCCAGACGCGTTCTTCCCGAGCGGGGAGGTCCTCGGACTCGAGGAAGACGGCGTCGCCGACGGGAATTTCGCGGACGCCCCGGTCCTCGTGGTCGGGGTGCAGGGCCGGGTTCGCTTCGTCGGGAGGACTACCGCCCAGTGGGAGTTGAGTTCCCTCGCGGACGAAGAAACGACGGTCGCTCTCGTCGTCGATCAGGTCGCGGTTCTTGGCGTAGACGGTGCTCATCGCGAGGTCGACGTCGCTCGTCGACGTTCCCAGCCCGACCATCGCCTCGACGATGGCCTCGCCCCGAATCCCTCGTCGACGGAGGCTCTGCAGCGTCGGCGCACGCGGGTCGTCCCAGCCGTCGAGGTCGCCGTCCTCGATCAGTTCCCCGATCGTTGACGTACTCATCTTCACGTCGTAGGCGTCGACCTGGACGTGTCCCCAGTGGACGACCTCGGGGTACTCCCACCCGAAATAGTCGTAGACGAACTGCTGGCGTTTCGCCGAATCCTGCAGGTCGATCCCGCGGATGATGTGGGTCATGCCGATCAGCTGGTCGTCGATGCCCGACTGGAAGTCGAGCATCGGCCAGCAGCGGTACTCGCTGGCGTCTTCGCGCGGGTGGGGCGTGTCGATCATCCGGAAGCCGACCCAGTCGCGCAAGGCGGGGTTCTTGTGCTCGATGTCGGTTTTGATCCGCAGGACCATCTCGCCACTGCCGTACTCGCCGTCGATCATCGCCTCGAACTCCTCGAGAACGGTCTCGGTGTCTTTCTCGCGGTGGGGACACGGCTCGCCGGCGTTTTTTAGCTCGCTGAACGCCTCGCCGGCACAGGAACAGGTGTAGGCCCCACCCAGCTCGATCAGCTCGCGGGCGTGGTCGTAGTAGGTCTCGAGCCGGTCGCTCGCGCGGTAGACGGCGTCCGGTTCGAAGCCGAGGTACTCGAGGTCCTCGAGGATGGCGTCGTAGGCCTCGAGGTCGGGCCGTTTGGTCTCGGGGTCGGTGTCGTCGAAGCGGACGCAGAACCAGCCGTCGTAGCGGTCGCGGTAGGTGCCGATGACCGCCGGCATGCGGGCGTGGCCGACGTGCCACGGACCGTTCGGGTTCGGAGCACACCGCATCCGGATCTCGTCGTAGTCGCCCGCGTTCGGGAGGTCGGGGAGGTCGTGGTCGTCCGCCTCGTCTTCGGCCTCGATCTCGGCGAGTTCGTCGGGAGCGAGCTCCTCGAGTCGCTCGCGCTTTGCCTCGTAAGAGAGGTCGTTGACCTGCGAGACGACGCCGCCAGCGATTCCCGGGATCTCGTCGCCATGCGGGCGAAAGTCAGGGTTGTCGCCCATCAGCGGTCCCATGATCGCGCCGACGTCGGCGTCGCTCTCGTGTTTGACGGCGTTCAACAGTGCGTGTTTTTCGGCCTCGCGCTCGACACGGTCGCGAAGTTCGTCGTCCATTGGTGGGCGATACTCCTGCCCCTACCAAAACGTCCGCGATGTGACCTCGTTC
>LKMK01000234.1 GCA_001563805.1 Natrialbaceae archaeon B1-Br10_E2g2 | reverse complement strand
CGGCCCGCTTTGCTGACGGAACCAACGACGACCTCGCCCACGAGTTCGTCGACTTCGTCTTAGAGCCCGACGTCCAGGCGGCGGTCGCGGAACGGAACGTGACCGGCCCCGTCGTCGAGTCGGCCGAGCCACCCGAAGTCTACAGCGATTACGCCGAGCATCCCGACGAGACCGTCTTCTTCGACTACGACGACCTTAGGGGGAACCTCTCGCAGTGGCTCGAGGACTGGGGCCGCGAGGTCGCCGGCGACGTGTAAGCGACTCGAATGACCGACACGCGACTCGCGGATCGACGTCCGACCAGCTACTCACCCCCAGTTCACAGTGACTGACACCGACCCATCGAACGGCGACTCCTCGACAGCAGACGGCGCCTCGGGACCGGCCGGGACGACGCCTCGGGCGAGTGGAGGCCATGGACCCGCTACCGGCGGCCTCGAGCCGGACGCTGTGGGCGTCGATCCGGACACTGCGGCCCTCGAGCCGGACGCTGGGGGACCCGGCGACGCGACCGACAAGCGACGGCGCGTCCGTGACCGCCTCGAGCGCCGGGCGATCGCGACGTTCGCCGTCGGGACCACCCTCCTGTTGCTCGTCCTGTTTTACTACCCTGTCGCGACCGTCTTCGTCGACGCCGTCTACGTCGAGGGCGCACTCACGCTCTCGCTGTTTCTCGACCTCCTCCGGGACCCGTTTTATTTCGGCGACCTCGCGCGGCTGTTCGCCGGGGAATCACCCCTGGCCGTCGCCCGCGACCTCCTCACGGCCGATCGGCGGCTCGGCATCGTCGGCTTCACCGCCTACCAGGCCGTGCTGTCGACGCTGTTGAGCGTTGCCCTCGGACTGCCGGCGGCGTACCTCCTCGCGCGGTACGAGTTCCCGGGTCGGCGAACGCTCCGGTCGCTGACGATCCTCCCGTTCGTCTTCCCGTCGATCATGGTCGCCGTCGGCTTCGTCGCCACCCTGGGCCAGAACGGGACGCTCAACGCGGCGCTCGGACTCGTCGGGCTCGGCCCCGTCGACCTCATGTTCTCGCTCGAGGCTATCCTGATCGCCCACGCGTTCTACAACGCGCCGCTGGTCGCTCGCGTGACGGTCGCCGCCTGGGAGTCGGTCGACGCCCGCGCGTTCGAGACGGCCCGGAGCCTGGGTGCGAGCCCGTTCCGGGCGTTTCGAGACGTGGTTGCCCCACAACTGTACCCGGCCGTGTTGATGGGATCGGCGCTGACGTTCGTCTTCACGTTCGGGACGTTCCCCATCGTGCTCGCACTGGGCGGCTTTCAGCTCGCGACCGTCGAGGTGTTCGTCTACCAGCTGATCCAGGAGTTGAACTACGCCGAAGCGGCCGCGCTGGCGATCGTCGAACTCGCCATCTCGCTCGCCGTCCTCTACGGCTACCTCCGGTACGAGGCGAGCCACGTCGTCCGCTCTCGAGGCGCCCAGCCGCTCCCGCGAAAGCGCCTCGTCCCGCCGGCGCGCTCCGCTCGCGAACTGCTCCCCCGGCTCGGCCTCGCCGTCTACGCCGTCGTCGCCCTGTTCGTCTTCGTCTCGCCCATCGCGAGTATGGTTTATACGAGCCTCGTCGGGCCGACCGGCCTCACCCTCGAGCACTACCGCTTCCTGCTCGAACGGCAAGCGACCGGCGCGGCGTTCCAGGTTCGACCCTGGCCCGCCGTCCGCAACTCGCTCGTCTTCGCCGCGGGCGCACTGGTCGTCGCGCTCCCGATGGGGATCGTCGTCTCCGTCTTGACGACCCGACGCTACCGAGGTCGGAAACTGATCGACGCCGTCGCGATGGCGCCGCTCGCCGTCTCCGGCATCGTCGTCGGTATCGGCCTGCTCCGCGGCCCCGTCTTCGGCGTCGAGCTCGCCGGCTGGCGGTTCGCCGTCGGCGGCGCGCTCGCCATCGTCGCCGCCCACGCCGTCTCCTGTTACCCGTTCGTCGTCCGCACCGTCGCGCCGGGCCTCGAGTCGCTCGACCGGTCGCTGCTCGAGTCGGCACGCTCGCTGGGAGCCTCTCGAGTGCGGGTGCTCATAGACGTCGAACTCCCGCTGGTCTGGCCGGGCGTCGTCGCCGGTGCGGCGTTCGCCGTCGCCATCTCGATGGGCGAGTTCTCCTCGACGGTGATCCTCGCCACCGGCACCGACCAGTATACGATGCCGGTCGCGATCGAACGGTTCATGAACCGCCAGCTCGGACCGGCGAGCGCGATGGGCGTCGTCTTACTCGTGGTCACGAGCATCAGTTTCGTCATCATCGACCGACTCGGCGGTGAGAGCTTTGGCATCTGACCGTCCCCGCAGCGTCCTCGAACCGGCCGGTCAGCCTGACGAGCGAGCCGACGCGCCGGTGGCCCTCGAGTTCGACGGCGTCACGAAACGCTACGGCGGGACGACCGCCATCGACGACCTCTCGCTGTCGGTCCGCGAGGGCGAGTTTTTCACCCTCGTCGGCCCCTCCGGCTGTGGCAAGACGACCACGCTCCGGCTGATCGCGGGCTTCGAGCGCCCGACCGATGGGACGCTCCGCTTTTGCGGCGACGACGTCACGGGCGTCCCGCCAGAGGATCGTGACGTCGGCGTCGTCTTTCAGAACTACGCGCTGTTTCCCCACATGACCGTCCGCGAGAACGTCGCCTACGGGCTGAAATTCGCCGATCCACCCGGTGGCGTCTCCGAGGAGGAACGCGTCCGCGAGCTGCTCGAGCTGGTCGATCTCGAGGGCTTCGAAGACCGCGAGCCGGACCGACTCTCGGGCGGCCAGCAACAGCGCGTTGCGATCGCTCGCGCGCTCGCTCCCGGTCCGGACGTCCTCCTGCTCGACGAGCCGATGAGCGCGCTGGACGCACAGCTTCGTGAACGGCTCCGCGTCCAGGTGCGGGCGATCCAGCGCAAACTCGAGATCACGACCGTCTACGTCACCCACGACCAGGAGGAGGCGCTGGCCATCTCCGACCGCGTCGCCGTAATGCGTGCTGGCTCGCCGGAACAGGTGGCACCGCCACGGGAGATCTATCGCCGTCCCGGGAGTCGGTTCGTCGCCGAGTTCGTCGGGGACAACAACGTCTACACCGGGACGGTTACGGCCGTCGACGAAGGGGGCAACCACGCGACGCTCGATGTCGGCCCCGAGCGGCTGACGATCGCTCGCGACGCCGACCTCGCCGTCGGCGACGAGGTCGTCTTCTGCGTTCGCCCCGAGAACCTGCGGCTCGACGCCACATCGAACGCGACGACAGCCACCGTCGCCAGCGCGGAGTTCCTGGGCCAGACGACGCGCGTCACCCTCGAGTGGCACGACCGGGACCTGCTCGTGCGGACGCGGGATCCGCTCTCGGGCCAGGTGACCGTCGGGTTCGACCCCGCCGACGCTCACGTCGTCGACGTTCGATAACTGCACTCGCGGGTCAGCCCGAGCACCTGGACCGACGGTAGCGACCAGCCGTCGGTGACGGCAGCCAGCCGCATCCCGACCGTCACGGCTGCACACGCGGCGGGAGCGAACGGCGCTACACCGCCGCCTATCGCCGTCAGCAGCCAGTAGCTGGTGCCGCCGAGCACCGCACGGCTCGCGTAGAAGTCGTCGAACAGGATGTACGGCGACCGATCGAGCAGGATGTCGGTGACGGCGCCAGCGCTACCGCGGCCGTTCGTAGGTGGAGTACCAACGGTTGTCGGACGGCGGCGGCGTGACTACGGCCGGATATGGAGACCACCCGGACGCGGGAAATGACCCGTCTCAGGCGAGGTACAGCGGCTGTGTACAGCTCACCGAGCCACCCGAGCCGACCGCTTCCGCGCGCACGTAGCCGGCCGAGACGTCGTCCGTCGCGAGGCGCTCACCGGTTCCGACCGGCTCGCCGTCCCCGATCCACCGGATCGACGTCGCCTCCGGCGACCGCACGCGAACGCGACCGTCGTCGACGGCGATCGACTCGATCGTCGGGGCGATACCGTCCCCGTTGTACTGTACGTAACTTCGGCCAGCACGCAACGCGTCGATCACGCCCGCCCGCGATCGCTCCTCGAGCAACAGCACGGTTCGAGAGCGATCGAATCGCTCGTTCTCCGGCGACCGTGGCCTGGCATGATAGTCGTCGTTCGCGAACGCCCAGATCGGTCGTCGGGACCCGAATTCGACCAGTAGCGCGTCCCAGGTATCCCGACAGCCGGGATATCGGTCCCGCGCGTTGAACGCTTCGACACCGAGGACGGTCTCCACCCGTTCGAACAACTCGACGTAGGTCTCGAGGCAGTCCGGCTGAGGGTACCGCCCGGGGTGTGGAAGGAACGAGACGCCGCCTCGCTCGTCGATTTCGGTGGCGACTTGCAAGAGGGATTGTCCACGGCCGTGTCCGAGGTCCGTGTCGAGACTGACGATGTCGTGGCGCTCGTCGATTCCCTCGACGGTTCCGCGCAGTTCGGCACCCTGTATCGGAATCACGTCGCCCCTCTCTCGGCGTCGGTCCCACTGTGACCACGGCCAGCTGGTCACGTCGAGGTCCTCGAAAAAGGGCTCGCCCTTGTGTTTGGTCCCGTCGACGTAGTACTCGTGTTCGGTCACGGCGAGGGCGCTGTAGCCGGCGAACTGATACTTGTCGATGAGCTGACCGGGCGAGGGTCGCTCTCGATCCCCGCCGTCGGCTATCTCGGCGGGTGGGTCGTGGGTGGCCGACTCCGGATCGATCTCGTTTCGCGGCTCGTGGAGGTGAAACTGGGAGAGACACTGATCGGTGGTCTCCCAGTCGACGGCTGCGTAGGGATTCACTGCGACGGGCGGTCGGCGTTCTCGCGATCGGGTAGTTCTCATTTCTGGAGAGATTGTGGGGAGGTGATGTGGGGATGATTGCGGTCGGGGATCGACGCGGCGGTTTCGGTGTGGTCGTCACTGCGGACGCATGGCTCTCGAGGTTCGATCGTCCACGCTTTTTGCGGCAGTGTGACGTCGGTAGCCGGCGGCGACGACCGATCCGACCCGTCGAACCGTCCCAGTATGGACGGCGCTCGAGTCTCCTGTGCCGCTACAATCGGCGACTGTTCATCCGAGCGATCGACCACGGCCGTCGTCACATGCGTCACGAAGCAACGAGGGGTAGATAACGCTGTATATGAGCCCCGAGGAGGGGTATATAGCTCTCTACTGTCCACCAGTCACACCCACGTGAGCGGTGTTGACATCCTCCACATGACTGAAGTCGTGGGATTCCTCCGTGGGCAATCCGGCCAGCAGATTACCCCGGCTGTGAACTTGCGGGTTCGCCGATGCTGGTTTGGTCAACCGGACTCGACTGTTCCCCAAAACCGGCGGGTGTCCAGTCGTGTCCATCCCACTCCCAGTACGCTCCCTCACTGTCGAGGGGTGCGTCCCTATCGCGTCCAGCGGATAGGGCGGCGGGCCGTGCCATCGGCCCTACTTCTGATTGGAGGAGAT
>LKMK01000233.1 GCA_001563805.1 Natrialbaceae archaeon B1-Br10_E2g2 | reverse complement strand
GAGCGAAGCGAGACGTTCCGCCGACGCCTGGGCGACCTCGTGGTCTGTCACCGCGAGCTGTCGGTCTGGTTCGGTAGCGACCGGCCGAAACTCGAGCTGGTCGGCATGCACGGCGGGCTCCACCCCGACGAGATGCTGGTCCCCTTCGCCGCAATCGACCTCGAGACGGTGTGCTGATCGGGTCCGGGTCGACGAACCGGCTGGGCGGGACCGTGGTGTCCGGCCCACGAGTGGGACCGTGGCGTCTGGACCAATCTGAACCACTAAGTGTCCACGTTGCCGAGGGGGTGGTAATGAACGGCAACCGCTTCGGTCGCCTCTTCCAGGTGACCACGTTCGGTGAGAGCCACGGGGAGGCGATGGGCTGTACCGTTTCGGGCTGTCCGGCCGGCCTCGAACTCTCGGAGGAGGACATTCAGGAGGATCTGGACCGTCGGAAACCGGGCCAGTCGATGATCACGACCAGCCGCGGCGAACCCGACGCGGTCTCGATCAAGTCGGGCGTCCAGGACGGCTACACGACGGGGACGCCCATCGGAATGGTCATCCAGAACAAAGACGCCCGCTCGGGCAAGTACGAGCCGTTTATCACCGCGCCACGTCCCTCACACGGCGATTTCACCTACTCGGCGAAGTTCGGCACGCGCAACTGGGGCGGTGGCGGCCGCTCGTCCGCGCGCGAGACTGTCAACTGGGTCGCCGCGGGTGCGATCGCGAAGAAACTGCTCGCGCTCGAGGGTGTCGAGCTCAAGGCCCACGTCAACCAGATCGCCGACATCGAGGCGCCCGAGGTGACCTTCGAGGAGCTGCTCGAGCACAGTGAAGAGAACGCCGTCAGGTGTGCCCACCCCGAGACGGCCGCGGAGATGCAGGACCGCATCGCGGAGTATCAGGAGGAAGGCGACTCGATCGGCGGCAGCATCTACTTCGAGGCCCGCGGCGTCCCCGTCGGCCTCGGCGCGCCACGGTTCGACTCGCTGTCGGCCCGACTCGGCCAGGCGATGATGGCCGTGCCGGCGACGACCGCCTTCGAGTTCGGCCTCGGCACCGAGGCCGCCGAGTACTCGGGCAAGGACCGAAACGACGACTGGGAGTTCGATTCGGAGGGCAACCCGACGCCCGTCGAGAACGACCACGGCGGCATTCAGGGCGGCATCTCGAGCGGCGAGCCCATCTACGGCGAGGTCACGCTGCACGCACCGACGTCGATCCCGAAGGAACAGCAGACCGTCGACTGGGAGACCGGCGAGGTGGTCGACGACGCACAGGTTATCGGCCGCCACGACCCCGTCCTCCCGCCGCGGGGCGTCCCCGTGGTCGAGTCGATGCTCGCGCTCACCCTCGTCGACTTCATGCTGCTGTCGGGCCGGATCACCCCCGACCGCGTCGACGGCCAGCCCGGGGAGTACGACACTGACTACCACCCGAGCAACCCGCGCAACGAGTAGCGACGCTCGTCCGGAGTCGCCGTTCGGCCGTCGCCGCCGGGACTTTCTCGACCAGAGAACGCCCAGTTCGCTTCTTGTATCACTCGAGAGACGGCTCGAGTATGAGTGCAATCGGATCGCTGTCGACCGCGTTGGCCACCCTTCGAGATCATCCCGTGATCCTGTTTGGCGGACTGCTCTTCATCCTGTTGGGTGAACTCTCGGTGCTGCTGGACGTCTACGTCGGGTCGCTCGCACAGCTACTCGCCACCCCCATCTCGCTGTTTCTCACCCCGTTTCTCCTCGGTGGCTTCGTGGCGATGATCCACGGGGCGCTCGAGGGGTCGACCTCGGTCGGGACGTTCGTCCGCGGTGGGAAAGAAAACTACGTGTCGATGCTCGGGGCGACGCTCCTTTTCGTGGGAGTGCTCGTCGGCCTCTCGATCGTCGGAACGATCGTGCTCGTCGTCGCAGGGCTCGCCGGATTCGCGGTCGGGGGTGGGGTCGTCGTCGTCGCGCTCGTCGGCGTGGTCTTGCTCGTGGGCTTCGCCGTCGTCTTCATGTTCGTCCAGTTCTACGACGCCGCGATCGTCGTCAGCGACGACCGGGCGATCGACTCGTTTTCGCGCAGCGTCGGCCTCGTCTCGCAGAATCTCGCGAGCGTGATCGGCTTCTCGGTCGTTTTCCTGGCGCTCATCCTGCTGGGACAGGGGCCGGGAATGGCGTTGTACCTCTCTTCGATCGAGTTCACCCAAACTGGCGAAACCGTCGTGACCTCGACGTCGACGCTGTGGCTCTCGATTGCGGTGACGCTGGTCGTCGGAACCATCGCGACGACGTACGCGTACACGTACGTCGTCGCGTTTTACACGAGCCTGCTCGAGGGACCGGCGTAACGACTAACTCCACGACGATGGTCTGGCCTGTATGCAGGATTTCCACGTCCACTCGAACTACTCGGACGGGAGCTTTCTCAGGGGGATGGTCCGAGCCGCGGAGTCGGCCGGCCTCGAGGGACTCGGCTTCGCCGACCACTGTAACGTCGGCGCCCGAGAACACATGGCCGAGATGCGACGGGTCTACGGCTTCAACCTCGATCTCACCTACGAACGACGCCGGCAGGCCATCGACCGACTTCGGGCGGATACGTCGCTCGAACTCTACGACGCCGTCGAGATGGATTATCACCCGGCCGACGAGACCGAGATCCGATCCTTCCTCGAGTCGGCCGACTTCGACTACGCTATCGGGAGCGTCCACGAGGTCGACGGAACCAACGTCCAGGTGGCCTCACACTTCGTCGATCGGTCGGCGGCCGAACGCGACCGGATCGTCGAGAGCTACTACGACCGACTCGTCTCGCTGGTCGAGTCGGAACTGTTCGACGTCGCCGCTCACGTCGACCTGCTCGAGCGAACGAAGCCCCTTCGCGGGCGGGCCACCGACGCGCAGTACCGCCGCGTCGCCGATGCGTTCGAGCGGTCCAGAACGATTCCCGAGATCAACGCCGGGCGAGCGCTGACCGACGACGAGATCGTCCACCCCGGAACTCAGTTCTTCGAGGTCCTGCGCGACTACGACGTTCCCTTTACGCTCGGAACGGACGCCCATCGGCCGTTCGAGGTCGAAAACCGCGCGGGATTCCTCGCCGAGTTCGTCGAGCGCCACGACGTTGACCTGGTCGTCCCGCCCGCGCTCGAGGAGTAGCCATCACCCTGGCCGTCGGACGAGCGGACGGATATCGTCTGCCTCGACCCCGGATCTAATATCCATCGGTACGATCGACGCTGATCGTTTCGACGAGTGAGTGGTATCACTAATTGGTGAATGCTAGCACATATTGCCGATGCCGTCGTACCACGTGTTGCGCCATGGCAGACTATGACTTACAGAGCGAAGCGGGACGGCGCGATGCATTACGGCGGATGGTAACGATCCGCGCGTTCGACGAGGAGGCAGGGGATCGGTTCGCAGACGGCGAGATACCGGGGTTCGTCCACCTCTACATCGGCGAGGAGGCGGTCGGCGTCGGCACCTGTGCGGCTCTCGAGCCGGACGATTACATCGCGAGCACACACCGCGGGCACGGCCACTGTATCGCGAAGGGGCTCGATCCGAAGTACATGATGGCCGAACTCTACGGCAAGGCCGACGGCTACTGTAACGGCAAAGGCGGCTCGATGCACATCGCGGACGTCGACGAGGGAATGCTCGGCGCGAACGGGATCGTCGGCGCTGGGCCGCCGATGGCGACGGGCGCGGCGCTGTCGATCGACTACCAGGACCGCGACCAGGTCGCCGTCGGCTTCCTCGGCGACGGCGCGGTCGCCCAGGGGCAGGTCCACGAGGCCGTCAACATCGCGGCGACCTGGGACCTGCCGGCGATTTTCGTCATCGAGAACAACCACTACGGCGAGGGGACGCCGGTCGAGAAACAGCACAACGTCGACACACTCAGTGACACCGCCCAGGCCTACGACATTCCGGGCGTGACCGTCGACGGGATGGACGTCACCGCGGTCGAGGAAGCGGTCGCCAAAGCGCGTGAGCGCGCTCGAGCCGGCGACGGCCCCTCGATCGTCGAAGCGGAGACGTACCGCTATCGCGGCCACTACGAGGGCGACGAGGAACCCTATCGGGACGACGCGGAGATCGAACGCTGGAAGGCACGAGATCCGATCGAGACGTTCAAAGACCGCCTGATCGACCGCGGCGAACTCACCGAAGACGAGTTCGACGATCTGCAGGCGGAGGTCGAAGCCGAGATCGACGCGGCGGTCGAGTTCGCCCTCGAGGCCGACGATCCGACGCCCGAACAGGCCTACGAGGACATGTTCGCGGAGATGCCACCGGAGATCGACCGATTCGCGACGGCCGCCAGAACCGATGGCGGCGAATCAGGAGGTGACCGACGATGACCGCACTCGCAGACACCGAACTCGAGACAGAGACCGAAGAACTGACCGTCAGAGAAGCGATTCGACAGGCGATGCGCGAGGAACTCCGCCGCGACGAGGACGTCTTCCTCATCGGCGAGGACATCGGCGTCTTCGGGGGCGTTCTCGAGGTGACGGGCGACCTCTACGAGGAGTTCGGCCCGGAACGCATCAAGGACACGCCGATCAGCGAGGCGGGCTTTATGGGCGCGGCGACGGGTGCCGCGGCGACGGGCACGCGGCCGGTCGTCGAGCTCATGTTCTCCGATTTCGCCGGCGTCGCGATGGAGCAGATCATGAACCAGATGGCCAAGATGCGCTACATGTTCGGCGGGAAAGCGGAGATGCCCGTCACCGTCCGGACGACCGAAGGCGGCGGGATGGGCGCTGCGAGCCAGCACTCGGGGACGATCCACTCCTGGATCGCCCACTTCCCCGGACTGCACGCGGTCGCCCCCGGAACGCCCGCGGCTGCCAAGGGACTGACGAAGGCCGCGATCCGCTCGGACGATCCCGTCTTCGTCTTCGAGAACAAGATGATCTACGAGCAGAAGGGGCAGGTCCCGACCGACGAGGACTTCACCATTCCACTCGGCGAGGCGGCGGTCGAACGCGAGGGCGAGGACGTCACCGTCGTCGCGACCCAGCGCCTCGTCGGCGAGTCGCTCCAGACCGCGGAGGGGATGGCCGACGACGTCGACGTCGAGGTGATCGACCCGCGGTCGCTCTACCCACTCGACACGGAGACGATCGTCGAGAGCGTCCGCAAGACCGGCCGGCTGATCGTCGCCGACGAGAGTCCGCTCTCCTATGGCACGCACGCCGAAATCATCGCGCGGGTCCAGGAAGAGGCCTTCTTCAGCCTCGACGCACCGATCCAGCGGGTCGGGACCCCCGACACCCACATGCCGTTTAGCCCGCCGCTCGAGCAGGAGGTCCTCCCCACCGGCGAGGACGTCCGAAACGCGATCGGGCGGGTGACGTAGGGACCGATCGTGTCCCGCGTCGGACTGATCGTCAACCCGGCCGCCGGCCGCGACGTCCGGCGGCTCACCGGCGGCGCGACCGTCGTCGACAACTACGCGAAACGCCGCGTCGCGGAG
>LKMK01000232.1 GCA_001563805.1 Natrialbaceae archaeon B1-Br10_E2g2 | reverse complement strand
CGTTCACAACTCCGGGAATCGGTCCTGACGACGCGTGATCGGACGGCGGATCGAGCCGCTGGTCGCGTGGCCCGCGTCCTCCGAACCCGTCGCGACGATACTCAGTCGTACTTCCGAAAGCCCATCTCGCGGGCCATCTCTCGAAACGACTGTCGACACAGCCAGATATCGTACTTGCCGATCAAGCCCTGTTGTCGACCGGTGTCCCTACAGACGCGTCGGTTCCCGGTACGCTCGTCCGTCGTATCGGTACCGTCGGCTGACTCGTTCGTGCCGCCGTCGGTCACGCCAACGCCCCCGCTTTCCGTCTCAACGACGGTTCGATCGCCGTGTCCTCGGAGAGCTCTTGGAGTAGCCCCGTGGCGTTACAGTCGGCCAACCCGTTGAGTGCCTGCCGACGGAACTCCCCCCGGAGGCCGCCCATTCGGACGAGTATTGCGAGGTTCGTCGTCTCGCCGTTCCGGACGAGTGCGTCGATCGCGTCGTCGCGTTGCGTTCGTGAAACGTTCTTCCTGACTGCCGTTTGAAACGTCGTGGACATCGTTAGTGGGTTATCGTGCGTTCTCGAGCGTGCGGTACGAGCCTTCTCGGGCCGAGATCCACGCCGTCACCAGCGAGTCTCCGGGCGCGATCGAGTAGATCGTACACGAACTCGGCTCCGCGTCCGTGCGTTCGACGATCGCGAGACACTCGGGTGCTGGATGCTCGACGGCCGGTGGGGGTCCGGTTTCGGTCACGTGGTCGTTCTGGCGCTCGTGGGTCAATCTGCGATTCCGATCTCTTCTTGGCCATCGTGTTCTCCCGGCTCGTCTTCGATCGCTTCGGGCTCCTCGAAGGTGGGGAACCGATCGTCGAACGCGTCCCAGTCGGCCTCCATCTCCTCGTCGGTGAGCAGACAGCGTTCGAGGTGGTCACGGATCGAGTCGTGGTCCATCTCGGTGCCGATCAACACCAGCTGCGTTCCGCGGTCGCCCCACTGGTCGTCCCACACCTCTTCGAGTTCGGGGTACGCCTCGAACTGCTCCTCGCGCTCTTCGGGTGGGAGGGTCGCGATCCAGTTCCCGGCGGGTGCGACCCGGATCGATCGGCCGGCGACGTTCAACAACAGCGCCATCTCCTCGCGGCCGGCGAGCCAGAAGTGGCCCTTAGAGCGGACGACGTTCTCCGGGAACTCGTCGAGCATCTCCGCGAACCGCGCGGGGTGAAACGGCCGGCGTGCCTCGAAGACGAACGAGGTCACGCCGTGTTCTTCCTCTGCGGATTCGTGGGGCTCTTGTAGCTCCTGTATCCAGCCGGCCGATCGGCTCGCCTCCTCGAAGTCGAACCGGCCGGTGTCGACGACGTCGTCGAGCTCGATTCGACCGTGTGTCGTCCGGACGATCTCGGCCCGTGGCTGTAACACCTCGAGCGTCGATTCGATCTCGGCGAGTTCCGCCTCGTCGACGAGGTCGCACTTGTTCAGAAGGAGGACGTCACAGAACTCCACCTGTTCGACGAGGAGGTCGCCGAGGTGTTTCTCCGTGCCGTCGTCGTCGAGGATCTCGTCCGACCGCATCGCCTCGCGGAACTGGTGGGCGTCGACGACGGTCACGGTCGTATCGAGGTGGCAGTTCTCGAGCGGTTCGATGCCGGTCTCCTCGTAGAACTCGGTGGGGTCGAGGTCCGACTGATCGAACCCGAGCGTCAGCGTCTGTGCGACGGGCAGCGGTTCGGCGACGCCCGTCGACTCGATGACGATCGCGTCGAACTCCCGGTCGCGCGTGAGCCCGCCGATCGCGTCGAGCAGGTCGCCGCGCAGCTCACAGCAGATACAGCCGTTCGAGAGCTCGATCAGTTCTTCCTCCTCGTCGGCGATGTCCGAGGATTCGGCGACGAGGTTCGCGTCGACGTTCACCTCGCCCATGTCGTTGACCAACACGGCGAGGTCGCGGTCGCCGCTCTCGGCCAGCACGTGATTGAGCGTCGTGGTCTTGCCGGCACCGAGCGTCCCGGAAAGCACCGTCACGGGGATCGTCTGCTTCTCCATGCGTTATCAACATCGACCTCTACCGCAATACGTGTTATTATTCTATTCGCAGCTCTTATTAACTCTCGGGGACTGCGCTCGGATACCGACACGACACATCCCGTATGACGACACCCAACTCGGTCCGGAACGTCGGTTGCACCGTCGTCGGGGGCGGAATCCACGGCACGTACCTCGCCCAGCGTCTCCTCGAAGACGCCCCGTTCGACGGCTCCGACGTCCGTATCGTCGATCCGAACGATCGGTTGCTGGCCTCGTTCCGCGAGAAGGCGGCGGCCTGTGGCATGGATGCGCTTCGATCGACGTTCGTCCACCACGTCGGCACCGAACCGTTCGGTCTGGAGAGTTTCGCCGAAGCGAACGATCGCGAGGACGAACTCGTTCCGACGGTCGACTACCCGCCACGGCCGTCGCTCGAGCTCTTCTTGGACCACGCGGAGTACGTGATCGACCGG
The DNA here is from genome assembly GCA_001563805.1 of Natrialbaceae archaeon B1-Br10_E2g2. Classification (GTDB taxonomy): domain Archaea; phylum Halobacteriota; class Halobacteria; order Halobacteriales; family Natrialbaceae; genus Natrarchaeobaculum. The sequence goes on along the minus strand of LKMK01000232.1, from coordinate 3,009 downwards.
AAGGACCTCGACTCGCTGCACCGTCAGGCCGTCGTAACCGGGATCGTCGGACTCCCCGACGCGACGGGGCTTCGGCTCGAGACGACCGCCGGCCCCATCGAGACCGGCCGCTGCGTTCTGGCGATCGGCCACGGCGGTCGGTACCGATGGCCCGGCTGGACGGACGGGCTCGACGGCGTCGAACACGTCTGGGACGACTTCGACCCCGACGCGTCGGTCGATCGGACCGTCGTGGTCGGCGGCGGCATCACGGCCGCACAACTCGCGTGTGAGCTGAGCGAGACGCAGTCCGTGACACTGCTCTCGCGACGTCCGATCGAGTGGGAGGTCTCCGAGGCGGATCCACCGTGGATCAACTGGTCGCACATCGAGGAGACCCTCCACGTCCACACACCGGGATCGAGCGACCGGTTCGACGTGGTTTCGGACGCTCGGAACACGGCGACGGTTCCGCCGTACCTCTACGCCGAGTTCGAGGACCGAACCGACGAGGGCACACTCACGCTCACACAGGGAGCGGTCGAGTCGGCGACGGTCGAGGACGGATCGGTTCGACTCTCCCTGGATCACGGGCTGGAGTTATTCGGCGACCGCGTCGTCCTCGCGACCGGATTCGAGCCGGTGTTCGACCACCCGTTCGTCGATCGAGTAGCGGACGAACTCGGACTGGCCCGGGGGTACCGAGGGATGCCTATCCTCGACGACGACACGCTCGCCTGGGAGCACGAAGGCGGCCGATTCGTTCCGTTGTACGTCTCCGGTGCCCTCTCGCTCGGAACGGTCGGTCCGTACGCGCCCAACGTCCCCGGAGCCAGGCGGGCCGGCGATCGGATCACGGCCGCCCTCGCCCGACGCAGCTATCGTTCCGAAGCCGACGGCACGAACGAACCGGTGTCCGGACCTGGTGTGTCCGATTGATCAAGTACGGGATGGGGGTCGACTCAGTTCGCGAGCTCGGGTTCCCGTCTCCCGACCGCCAGTTCGGATTCGAGGAATCCGGCGATCAGCTCCCCCGCTCGTCTGGCGCCGATCACGTTGTGAGCGAACGGACCGAGGACCTGCCGTGCGGCGGCGCCCGAGACCGCAATCCGCGAGAGCGTCCCGTCCTGGCGCATCCACCGGAGCGTGTCGTCGTCTAAGACGGGCGCCCCACGGTAGCCCGTCCGCAGCGCCGATTCTCCACGGAGGTGGCGAAACAGCTCACCGTCGTACGGCGATCCGAACCCCGTCGCACAGATCAGTTCGTCGAGACAGAACGCGCTGCCGTCCCGACAGGTGACGACGACCGTTCCGCCGGCCTCGGTCGCGACTTCGATCTCCGATCGTTCGAGCTCGACTTCCCCCCGCTCGAGTGCTCGCTGTAGCCGGCGAAAGACGTACGGTGGCATCGTTCCGTCGTATCGCGCGTCCGAAACCAGCTCCTCGCGGGCAGACGACCCCGGTGGGTGGGCGTGGAGTTCCTCCATGGCGCCCGAGAAGTGCATCCAGTCGGTGCTCGCCTCGAGCGTCTCCACGCGAAACGGGCTCCGGGCGAACAGCACCACGTCACGGCCCGGCCGGACGAGCGTCGTCGCGAGCTGTCCGGCAGTGATTCCACCACCGACGACGCCGACGGACGACGTCTCGCCGACTGCCTCGGGGTCGAACGCCGGGTCCCAGACGTGGGTTACCGGTCCCGTCGAAGCCACACGCTCCGCCCACGCAGGACGCGTAACGGCGTGCCCGTATCCGACGGCGAGGAGACACCAACGGGAGCGGATGCGGCGGCTATCCGTCCGGGTCTCGACGCCGTTTCGCCGGTCGACGATGGCCGTGGCTCGATCGTCTACCCGGATCGACTCGAGGTCGTACCGGTCACAGAGCGCCTCGGCGTGATCGAAAAACAACGACGCGGTCGGTCGCTCCGCGCCGACCGTACTCGGGACGAGTTCGTCTTCGCGTCCGTGTGCCCGGGCGAAGTCCCTGAGCGAGAACGGATCGGTGCCGACGTGGTGAACGAACGGCGATCGGAGCTCGACCATCCCACACTGGTGGCACTTCCGGCGAAACGACTCGAGAGGAGCCGACGGGTCGACGATACGCAACTCGTCCAGCTCGATCACGTCCGCTCCCAACAGCCGAACGGCGAGGTGAACCCCGTGGACGCCGCCGCCGACGATCGTGACGGTGGCGTCGGCGTCCGCGTCGGTCCGTTTCGTCGGCTTTCCGCCGCTCCGCCGACCAGACCGCTGGCCCCGACTCGGGACGGTGCGGGAATCGGGTTCCATTCACTCCGATCGTCGGCGCGCCAGCACGTGTCCGTCGTGACACCGGCAGTTGCACTCGAAGTAGGCCGCGCTGTGTCCGGTCGCTTCGAACGACTCTACGAGCGGATCGGCGTCGGCTCCGTCCTCCACTTCGACGTTGACGATCGAGCGTTCGCCGCGTTCGAGCGCCTCGAGCGCGCACTCGGCGTCCTGTCGCTCGGGCTGGAGGGCCTCGATGAGGATCGCCTCGACGGTCCGCCCCGGAAGCGTCGACACGCGACCGTCGCCGGTCGCCGACGAAACGGCCTCGTCGTCGTAAACGTACTCGGCGAGCTCCGGTCCGTCGAACGATCGGAGTCGGTCCCGAGCCGATTCGCGGAACCTGTTGGCGACGAGAAAACAGTCCAGCTCGTATCGGCGAGCGCGGCGCTCGTAGCTCTCGACGCTCTCTAGCGTCTCGGGTGTCGCGACGACGAACACCGTATCGAGCTGTTCGGCGCGCGCGTCGACGGCTTCCGGTCCCGGCGGACAGTCCTCGACCGCCCACTCGAGACCGAGTGCGCCACCGGTTTCGGCGTCGTGGGCGGTCGTTGACTCCGCTGGCGCTCCGATGACCCGTACGCGCGTTCGCTCCGCTAGTCGGGCCGCAACCAGTGTGGCGATCGTCGTCTTCCCGACGCCCCGATCGCCGACGAACGCGATACGACGCGTTTCCGACCCGTCCCCGATGGCTCCGGTTTCGGTTGGCTTCGTCGACACGGCT
>LKMK01000231.1 GCA_001563805.1 Natrialbaceae archaeon B1-Br10_E2g2 | reverse complement strand
GTACGGGCCCGAACGTCGGGAAAGACCACACTTCATCGCCGTCTGTGACGGGGCCAGCCGCCGATGTCAGGCCGGTGTTGAACTCATCACCACCGAACTGTGGCCAGTCAGTTGAAGGGGCACCTGTGGACTCCGTGGTAGTTTCGTCGCTGGCCAGTTGATCCTCAATATTGGAAGCACTGAAATCGTCGTCGACACCGTCTCCCTTCTGTGCTGCTTCCCCCACCGAAGCGAACGGAACCAGAATCGATCCGATCAGCAGGAAGGAAAATACGACTGCAAAAAATTGTATTCGTACTTGTGTGTTTTGGCCCCTCGAATTCATAAATGCATAAATACCATTTTCTAAGATAAAGTCACGCTAACCGAAGGGTTACTGTAGAGGTGACCCCGAGGTAACCTACTCCTCGAGGTCGGTTAACCGGTCTCTCGCTTGGCGATAGTCGTCGATCCGCGTCAGCCGTTCACGTGTGTGAATCAACTCGAGAAACGAGAGCTTCGCAGCCAGAGCCGCCCGCTCGCGCTGGTCGGTGGGTGCGTCTCGGCGGTCCAGTTGCTCGTCGATCGCTTCGAGGACCGTCTCGCGGACGACTGGCTTTCGGAGGACGTCATCGCAGGGCCACTCGAGCAACTCCGTGCCGGGCCGATCGCCCACGAGGAGGATCGTCCGGGCAGTTTTGTCCACAGTCTCGATGATCGCCGATGTGTCGGTACCGGGAAGCCCTTCGTCGAAGAGCACGACGTCGACACCATCGTCGAGGGACCGGTCAAGTTCGTCTCCGTTGTGGGCACGAAGGACGGTGTACCGGGTGGCAATCCAGTCGCCGTACATCCCGGTGATTCGCCGGTCGGAATCGGCAATGAGGACCGTTGGGGTCGCCGACTCGAGGTGTCGGTTCCCCCAGTTCGAGAGTGACTCGAAAACCGAGTTCATATCCTCTCCAGCCGCTGTCAACTCGTATTCTACGCGAAGCGGCGATTCGCTGGTGACGTGGCGTTCGATCAGCCCTGCATCACCGAGCGCCTCGAGCGTTCCCGACAGAACCTTCCCCGAGATGTCGGGGATGTGCTCGAGGAGGTCGTTAAACCCCAGCGTACCGTGGCGTCTGAGCGTAAGAACGACGACGGGATGCCACTTCTTCGAGAGTAACGAGAGAACGTCGAGTGCGAGGTGGTCGTCGGCCGAGAGGCCGTCGTCGTGTCGAATCATAGCCGCCGTTTCCGGTGAACTCATATAACTGTTGACCACACGTAGAGTCACTGCTACCGACGTCAGGTATGTTCACACTCCTTACAGGAGGCCGACGGATACGACGCCGGAAACCGGCGTCTAGCGGGCTAACATCCGGCACACAGACTGGTCCCGTCGGCTACACCAGGGCGTCACGAGGTGAACCCGAGAATGTCCATCATCGAAACCGACGTCGAACTGTTGCTCGTCGAGGACAACCACGACGACGCACGGTTCGTCGAACGGCTTATTCGCGAGCAGCAATCCACACTCGACGCTGTGGGGACCGACGCCCCGATCGAAGTCACGACGATCCACCACGTCGACCGACTCGCCGACGCCCTCGAGCAGCTCGAGACGACCCCGCCGGACGTGGTGCTCCTCGATCTTATGCTCCCGGATAGCAGGGGACCCGAGACGGTCGAACGCGTCGTCGAGTACGCACCGGACGTTCCGATCGTCGTGCTGACCGGCCAGAACGAAACGGAGGTTGGCGTCGACGCTATTCAGCGGGGGGCACAGGAGTACCTCGCGAAAGGGAGTGTTACCGGAGAGATGGTGTTGCGCACGCTTCGGTACGCGATCGAGCGCTCACGAAACCAGCAGAAACTCGTCGACCGGAACCACCGACTCGCGTTATTGAACCGTATCGTCAGACAGGACATCAGGAACGACGTGAGTATGATCGTCGGGCTGGGGGATCAGCTCCGAGAGGGCGTCGACCCGAACGACGAGGACGCAGTCGAGACGTTGCTGGAAGCTGCCCAGCACGCCGTCGACCTCACCGATACGGCAGCGGCGGTGATCGACGTCATTTCGGCCGACGACGTCGAACGCGAGCCCTGTGACCTGTACGCCGTGCTCGATGCGGAAGTCTCGCGACTCCGCCGCGAGCGCACCGTCGACGTCACGCTCGAGCGACGCGAAACCGACGACGGCCCGGTGATCGTCTCCGCCTCGCCGATGCTCGGATCGGTGTTCGAGCACCTGCTCGCGAACGCCGTCGACCACTCGGACCGACCGACACCACGGGTGACGGTGACCGTCGAGACGACGCCTGAGGAGGTAACGGTCGAGATCACAGACGACGGCGTCGGTATTCCCGACGCACAGAAACAGGTACTCGCCGATCCGAACGCCCGTTTCGACGACCGGTCGGGAATGGGTGTTGGACTGTATCTGGTGACGACCCTCCTCGAGTCATTCGGGGGGAGACTCGAAATCGACGACAACCACCCTCGAGGCGCCTGTATGATCGTCTCGCTCGACTCAGATGCCCACTCTCGAGGCTGACACCGCAAGTTTCGACTCTGGCGAATCACATGACTGCGTGGGGTTATAGTGTTCTGTTGACGCTGTGAGAACGCCCAGATGCTTCGTCACTGCTCGAATTTTGACGTCGGTATCACATTCAGCCCGCTGTGGCATCTCGAATACTGTGCGTTCTCACCGAAGGTCGTTGTCGTCTAGCGACTCACCGAAACAACGTCGTCGGTCGCGTATCGGCCTCTTCTAGCGAGTCGTTCTCGGGGAGGCTGGGGAGCCGAACGTCAGCGACGGTACCCGGTCGATCGGCGGCTGGCTTTGGTCGAATCTGAAAGGACCCACCGTACTTCGTGACGATCCAGTTTGTGATCCACAGCCCCAATCCGAGGTTGTGGTCCAGCACCGTCTCACGGCCTTGCTCGATTATGGACGCTTCATCTGGGTGGATCCCCGAACCGTCGTCGTCGACAGTGAGGCGAATGTTGTCGCCGTCGTTTTGGACAGTCACTCGTACCGTCGTCGGTGGGTCGTCGTCGTGAACGAGCGCGTTCTCGAGCAGTTCCGAGAGTACCCGTTCGATATCCGGTCCAGCTACGAGCTGTCTGTTCGTCTCGACGTTGATGTCGATAGTCGCATCCGGAAACGCCTCGCGATAGTCAGTTACGACCCGTGAACAGAGCTGCTCGGGATCGTGCCGAGTGGGTGCATACTCGCGACCGATGAACTGTTCTAACTCTCGGGCGCGTTCGGAGACCTCGAGAAGTTGGCTACCGGTCGCAACGATCTCGTCAGTAATGGAGGGGTCCGACTCGAGCTGGGTTTCGAGCTCTCGCGCGTATCCGAGAATGACTGTGAGGTCGTTGCGGATGTTGTGGCGTAACACGCGATTCAAGACGTCGAGGAGCCGCTCGGTACGTTTTCGATTCGTGACGTCCCTGTGAAATCCTACGTAGTGCGACACCGTTCCGTTCCCCTCCGTGACGGGTGTTATCGTGGTAGCGTTCCAGAACGGTGCGCCGTTTTTTCGGTAGGCAATCCACTCGGCCGTAGCCGGGTCACCGGTTTCGATCGATCGGGCAACGGTCTCGAGAATCTCGGTATCAGTTTCCTCACCGACCAGTACTTCCAACCCCTCTCCGAAGAGTTCCCCTGAGGTATACCCTGATTGTTGGGCGAAGTAGTCGTTGGCGTAGGCCAGCCGAGTTTCGTCGTCCTCGACGTCGAAAATCGTGATTCCAACGCGTGCCTCGTCGATTGCCCGGTTCTTCAGCTGGAGCTCGGCTTCCCGGTTCAGTCGAGCGGTGATATCCTGGTTGATCGCGACGAACCCGTCGATCTCACCGCCAGCGTTTGTGATTGGGGCGATCGTCTGATCGATGATGTGCTGGCTGCCGTCAACACGTTCGTTCACTACCTCCCCCTTCCACACGTCACCGCCACGTATCGTCGTCCAGAGGCGCTCGTAAAACGAAGCGTCGTGTTCGTCGGAACCCAGCACAGCTGGTGTACGACCGAGTACGTCGTTTCGGGCGTAGCCAGTCATCTCCTCGAACGTTGGATTGACGTACTCGATCGTCCCATCTGCGTCGGTAATCATTACCCCGTGGCCGGCGTGTTCGACGGCGTTTTCGAACCGTCGAAGTCGTCGTTCCCGCTGTTTTCGCTCGGTAATGTCTCGAGCGACACCCTGGACGAGCTGGACGTCGCCGTCGTCGACCATCGGCATTGCATTGATCTCGAGAATCGCGATCGCCCCGTCGGCGGTCACGACCTCGAGTTCGACGCCCTGCACGGCATCGCCGTCGAGAACACGCTCGTGCACCCGGTTCGCCGTCGACAGGTTCGTGTCACGAACGATCGTCTCGAAGTGCTCGTCCCGCAACTCCGCTGGCGCATAGCCCACCGTCTCTTCGATTGCCGGCGAGATGAACTCGAACGTCCCATCGGGAGCAACCTGATAAATAACATCGAAGTTCGCGTCGACGAGCGTCTGGTACCGCCGATTTTCGCGTTCTATTTCTTCCCGGTACGTGCGACGCTCGAGAGCCTGCCCGATCAACTGTGCGATGAGTTCGACGAACAGTTCCTCGTCTTCGGAGAATGGCTCCGTTCTGCGTGTTGTGCTGCTAAAACAGACCGTCCCATACACCTCTCCGTCGACGAGCACCTTTGCGCCGATGTAGGTATCCAGGCCGAACGTTTCGTATGCGTCGTCGGTTATTTCCGCCGATTCAATTGCGTTGTGGACGCTTAGTGGCCCCTGAGTTTCGATCGTCCGCTGACAGTATGCCTGATCGAGCGGACAGCTCTCACCTGGCCTTACCGTGTCGTGTTCGCCGACGGCAACCGCCACCGTTTGCACCTCGTCAGTAATCTGTGTGAAAAAACCGATGTCGAGATCCAGATACTCGCTTCCAACCGCGAGTGCCCGCCGCGTTGCGTCTTCGACGTCGACACCTCGGTTGGCAAACGCCGCATAAACTCTCTGGCGAGGCATCGAAGATGTATTGGCAGGATCGACTACAGTCATACTCGAATCGAAGACAGTTGTCCGAGACACGGGTCTCGAACGTAATTAATCGACTGGCCAACACCAACTCCCAGTCTATTGGTTTGGAAACTGACGAATCACTAGCCGGCAGTGACATGCGGTGGAGAAACACCTCGAGCGAGGTGTCTGACTCGACCGATCGTGGCTGCACCCCCGACGAACCGGCGGTGCGAACCGACCGATCGATCTCAGGAAGGCAGCAACCACGACAACACGACGCTGTATGGAGATTCACCGAAGCGATATATTGGTGAACGTACGGCCTCCGGGTGGGATGCTCCGTAAAATTCACTATACTATGTTAAGCCGCTAAAACATTCCCGTTCTACAGAGAAAACAAGGCGAGTGCCTCGGGGCTTGACCCCGAGGGTGAAGCCGACACTTAGACGTGTTCTGTCCGCTCGATGTACCGCTCAATCGTTTCTGTTGAGACTGTTCCTGCCGTTCCGAT
>LKMK01000040.1 GCA_001563805.1 Natrialbaceae archaeon B1-Br10_E2g2 | reverse complement strand
GGATCACCTCATCGCGTGGTGGGAGCCCGTGTTTTCCGATCGCCGCGTGGCGACGCTCGCAACGCATTCGGTTGGTGGGTTTTCAGGTCGCAATTCGAGTTCGCAATCCAGTAGCGAGCTGCGGGAAGTCGGGACGAATCTGTGGCTGTGGCAGCTCCAGACGGACGCCTGGTGTCCCAGTTCGCGTGGTGCCGCCGAACCCGCCACCATTTGGGATCCACCGCGGCGGCAGTCGACTCCCTTCACCATCGGCGAACAATCCCTACTGCCGATCCTCGAACGTGGCCTCGACCCGGCCGAGTACGAGGCCCAGCCACTGCTCGAAGACCTCGGCATCCGACGCCATCTCTCATCAGAGACGTTTACGCCCGTCGACGCGCGCACCGTGTGCGAGGGACTGGCCGACGTCTGCCGCACCGGCGACATCACCATTGCGGAGTCGCTCCGCGACATCCAGCCGATCTACAGACAAGTGCAAGATCTCGCGCCACCGGTCGACGAGCCGCTTCCGGAAGACAGCGCGTGGCAGGACGCGACCACCGAACTCGCGGACTGCGTCGTGCTCTGTCGAGTGGACGGTTCGTTCGAATTTTGTGATGCACAAGACGCTTACTTCGCCCGCTCCCCGAGCGTCAGGGCGGATTATCCGTTCGACGATCTCCCCTTCTTCGTCCTCGAAGAGCAGCGATCCGCGCGGTTCGGCCAATATTTCGGCCTTCGCGATTTCACCGACGCCGTCATCGAAGATGGCGAGCCGATCACCGCCCGGGAAAACAGGACGCGGGCGGTCGCCAACTATCTCGAGTCGTGCGCCCCACACATCCTCTGTCGACTCGAAGCAGAGCGCCCCTCCCAGCGGCTCATCGACCGTGACCGCGACAGAATGCGGTCGTTCCTGAACTCGCTGACTGTCGTCGAGGAAATTCAAGTGACGTACACGCTCGATCCGATCGGTGACGAGACAGAGCGGAAGAAGACCACGACGGCGGAATTCTACGTCGAGACGCGATCGAACGGAGCAGTCGAAGAGCGATTCCCATACGTCACTCATCGCGAGCACGAACGGGAACAGTGGCAGCTGTTGGCCCGCGCACTGTGTGCATATCTTGACGTGACGCAATTCGAAGGAATCGATGCTCTGCTTTCGGCCTCCACGGAGGAAGAGCGTCGCCAGTACCTCCAGTATGCGAATGCACCGTCGTCGACGGATGCGATTCGCCAGAAACGATTGCGGCTCGATGAGTCCGAGGAACGGACTCCAAGAGGGACGTTCGGAGAGCCTGGACCGGTTGGCGGGCAAGGCGAGGACGCGGATCCGACCGGATACGAAGAGGAGAACGATTCGGAGACAGACCAGACGGAGACTTCCGAGCAGTCAGTCACGAGCGAGGTGCGGTCACCGCCTGCGGAACTGTACGATGCCTCCGAGCTTCGAGTCGGAGGCGAGCCGATCCGGGTGACGCCATCGTCGACAAGTGCGATCGATTCGGCGTCGGAGTCCGACCTAGAGTCGATCAAAGAAGGTGGCATCGATTCGGAGGAAGCGGCGTTACGGGAGACGTCGCCAAGCGACCACAGGCGTGATCAATCCCAGTACGACGTCGAAGATCTGGGGGCCGCTCTCGTCGAAGCGTGGGAAGCGACGCGGCTACGAAGGGAATATCCGGACTGTGCCGATCCCAGCGAGTTCGTGTTCCGAACCGATGAACGGCATCTCGTGGATGCGGCGCGAGAGTATCCGAACGCAACGCGTGCGTTCGAGGTGCTGGAATCGAAGGCAGGAATCCCGGAACACTTCCCGGGATTCGATCTGCTGACGGTAAATCCGGAGACTGGAGAGCCCGATCGACTTATCGAACTCAAGGCGGCGACGTGCCGACGTCGCAAGCCATCTGTCTCGTGGAACGAGTGGACGACGGCCCGAAACGAGTGGATTCAGAACCGCGACGAGCCACTCTACTACCTCTACGTTGTCGGCCACCTCTCGAAACGAACGAGTCACAACCCCTACATTCGAACGATTCCGAATCCGTTCCGACTGCTGGACGCTCAAGTCGAACGTGAGATTAGCGTCACACAGACCGTCCAGGTCGACGTCAACGCATTCACGAACGAAGAGCCGGTGCTCGAAATCCCCGTTACAACTCGAGCGAGCGAGCGCTAAGATCCCACACACGAGATGAACCGAGGTCTTGATGTCTCGTTATTATAACATAATTGGGAATATTGATCACATTGGGTTACCGAGTAGCGGAGTATCTAATGACGGAGTGGTGGCTTCATTCGCGGCTCGCGGCCGAACTCGGGATCGATCCCGCGGTCAGCCGTTGTGTGGATATGTTGATAGACGCGTCGTATCTCGCGTCGGAACAACCCCAGCATCTCGATTTCGAGTTTCCGCCGAGCGCGTCCCGTCGACAAGACTGGATACTGGACTGTCCGCAAGCAGGCGTGCGAACGTTTCGGGAACAGTACGGCACGGATGGGGCGACCGCCGCGATTCTCCACATCGTACTCGCCGGTGTCGGCGAAGACTTTGAGCAGGGACGCGCGTCCCGGCAGGGGTTGAGCGAGCAGGTCGAATCGCGGTTGCAGCAGTTATCGTCGATCTCCGAGGTGTCACAGCTTGTCGAGCGCGTACGCGAGTTCTTCACACAACACGCCGCCGAGGTCTACGACCTGCTCGAGGAGGGAGCGGACTCGGATGAGGAGACGCTTCGATGCGACGGCTGTGGCGCCCCCCTCGAAGCCGGCCCGACGCTTTCGTGTTCGAATTGCGGCGTCCCGTTGGGCGGGTGGCCACAGATCGTCCACAACGAGGCCAAGCGCGAACGACGCGACCGCCACCTGCAACGGCTCGCCGGAACGGTCTCGCAGCACCACCCGGCATCGAAGTTCGTTGTGATCAGATCCGAATATCGTCCACCGGACTGGCTGGATGATGGGACGTTGGTCGGCTACACGGCGGGGGAGCGAAGCCTCCTGCTCGGTCGTGTAGTGAGCGTAGATCAGAAGGAGGTACACGTCGACTACGGCGACGTCGGGAGCGTCCCCGTCTCTGAGGGGTTGAATCTCGAGTTGTGGAGCGCGGAATCGCTCATCACGACCGTCCTGCAGCAGACCTGGCTGTTCGAGGCTCGTCGCGACTTCGACGGCTGGGAGGAGGTCGACGACCCGGGACTGCGAAAACTCCGGCGCAATTCGATCCCGTTGTTGAACGCCCTCCGACGAACCCGGAAGCCGTCCATCACCCCCGCATCTAACCGATCGATCAGGAGCCTGGATGGGTTCGAACTGGACGATTCCCAGCGCGACGTCGTGAACCACATCCTGGGGATGGAGCCCGGCGACCTGTACACGGTCGTCGGACCGCCGGGAACGGGAAAGACGGAGGTGATCGCGAAGGCGGCCGACGAACTCGCCCGAGCGGGAGAGCGGGTGCTCGTCACGTCGCACACGAACATCGCCGTCGACAACGTCGTGGAAAAACTGGGGGCGAGCCGACCCTATCAGGTCGTTCGGGTCGGACGGCCGGAGAAGGTATCGACGAACGCGAAGCGGTTGATGCTGGAGAAGGTGATCGACGAGTCGGAGAGCGACGAAGTCGGCGCGTTGCTCGACCGACTCGATGCGCTGAAGGAGTCGATCGCGACCCGTCGAACGAAAATCGGGAAGCTCGAGGAGCACCGCGAGTACCTGCGCTCCGAGGTCGATTGGAGGCTCGTCGATCGCGACCGGCTCGAGAAACTCGAGTCCGAAATCGCGGCCAAACGCGAGGAGTTGACCGAGCTCCGCCGCGAACTCCAGGAGTTGTGGGAACAGGCCGAAGCCGAATCGATTCGCGAGGCCGACGTCACCGGCGCGACGATCATTCGCTCCCAGCTCGGCGGACTGCGACGCGTCGAGTTCGACACCGTAATCATCGACGAAGCGAGCCAGATCAGCACCCCCCTGGGACTGCTCGCAATGGCGAACGCGAAGAAATGGGTGTTGGTGGGCGATCACAAGCAGTTGCTTCCAGTGTTGAAGACGGTCCCGAGCGACTCGGGGCGTCCGCCGCGACGCTCGAGCATCTTCACATTCGTTCGCGACCGCTTCGGCGAAGACGCCTGGCTTCGGACCCACTACCGAAGCGTCGAACCCATCATCGGCTTCTCGCGGGAGGAGGTGTACGACGGGCGGATTTCGATACATGATGAGCCGACGCCGTCGCCAGTTCGGCCGCCGGAACGGTTGCGACAAGAAGGGATGCCCGCCGACGAGATTCTCGATGGCCCCGTCACGATGGTTCACGTCGGCGGGCAGGAAACGTGGCGAAAGCGATTCGGCAGTTCGATCAATCGAGCCGAGGCGAGGGTCTGCGCCGCGCTCGTTGAGCGATTGGTCGACGATTACGGAATCGAAGCTGACCGTATCGGCATAATCACGCCGTATCGAGGGCAGCGAAACGTGCTAAAGGACGAACTCGGCCCGGGATCGAATATCGACGTCGAGACCGTCGACGGGTTCCAGGGTAGGGAACGCGACATCATCATCTATAGCGTCGTGGGAACGGAGAGGGGCGGTCTCAGGTTCGCCGGCGACCGGAATCGGTTCAACGTCGCGGTGACCCGTCCGAAGACCAAACTGATCGTTATCGGCAACGTGGACGCGATCGGTCGAAATGCTGCCCGAAGCAACATCCTTCGAGCGTTTGTTGGCTACGCGGCCGATCGGGACCGCTTGTACGACTGGGAGGAGCGAACGTGGGGCGACTGGACCGACCCGGAGCCGCGAACGTCGTCCGAGGACGGGGACGGAGGCGAATCACCGCCGCCGACTACTCTCGAAGATTCGCCCCTCGCCCCCGAGGCTCTCGAGCGACTCGCGGATATCGTCGAGCTCCAACCTACCAGCAACAAGGAGCTGGCGAACAGGTGGGGATTCTCCTCGGGAACCGAAGTCCATCGATACCTGACGAGCACCCTCGAAGCGTACCATTACCGGGGCACCGACGTCAAAATTCGGGCGACCGATGAGGGTGAGGTCTTGGTGGAAGCCCTCCTTGTATCAGAGACCGACGATGCGAAGGAACCAGGTGGGTCGACCCAGCCGGCGACCGACTCGTCGGTGCCCGATGAAGAAGACGGACGCCGGAAGCGGAACGGTGAGACACCGAACACTCAGTCGCTCGATGCCGACCCCGACAAACTCGAGTTGCTCTCGGAGCTCGTCGATGTCTCAAAGAAGACCGGAAAACGCGTCACGGAAGCCGATCTCGAATCGCACAGCCGATACCCGATTGACGCATACGCGGCCGAGTTCGGATCGTGGCAGCGGGCCGTCGAGCAGGCGGGGATGAAGGCGATCGAACCCGGGTGACAACATAGAGAGCGATCCTCGGTGGTCGGTAGTTGCGCCCGACAAGGATCACTGGAAGCCCCAGGCGAGCACCGCCCTGTTCGTTCGCGAGATCGGAATGTCGAGGGTAGCCCGTCACTTTCGTCGATCTGGTATCCCTCGATCGAACCCATCTCAGCGCAGTCGTGTTTCCTCGTAGGACTCCGCGATGGAGAGATCACACTCGAGTTGCGGCTCGAGGGTCGTGCTCCGGCAGTCGAGTTTGAGTCGCTCGCGCTGCCAGTCGAGTTCGTCCTTGCCGCGCCACACTCCGTGGACGGTGACGCCGGGGAGTTCCACGACGCCGAAGACGAGCGCAAGCGTGTAGAGCAGCAGTTCGACCTCGCGCCACGTCGCAGTCGCCTTCCTCGGGAGGTCGCCCGGTAGGTCGATGTGCTGGGCGAGAAGCGTATGGCCGCGGGCACGCTCGACGAATGTCCGGTCGTTGCTGAACAACAGCATTTGACTCCGGCGATCCCGCTGGTAGGCGTCGTAGGCGGCGACGATGGCCTCGTCGCCCGCGTCGCACTCGACCTCGTCGGCCTGCTGGATGTCGCGAATGTTGCGGTAGGCGATCAACCCGAGGCGGCCGATGCGAGCCGACCCGAGCGGTTGGTTCCAGTACTCCTCGTAGGCGCCGCCGAACGCGTCGACGAACGGGCGGGTGTCGTGGCACTTATAATCCCAGTCGAGCTCGTCGCGCACGCCCGTTGCCAGGACGAATCCGTTGACGTATCCGACTCCCTCGTCCGGATCGCGCAGGCCGAGAATTCGATCAATCCGCCATGGCACGAGGTTCGTATCGAAACCGGCGAACACTGGCGGATGGCCGGCCAGCAGGTCGGGATCGCCGTATCGCTCGACGAGCCGGCTGATCTCGTCGACGTTCTCGATCGAGACGATCCCGCTGCTCACCGCGGCCTTTACGTACTGATCCGGTCTCGGAAGGTCCTCAGCTACGGCTTCAGGATGCGTACGACGGACTTCATCGCGGGCGCTCGCGTAGTCGTCCCGTTGCTTTCGAAAACGGATCGTACAGTTGTCTGGCTTGTCGAGTTCGATCGTGAGCAACTCGTCGACCTCGGTCGAGGGATGGCTCACGGTGAATCGTTCATCACCGCGATCGTACAGCCGGTTCAGCAGGAGCGTCAGATGGGATCGCTGGATTCGCATCAGAGGACCTCCGTGAAATCGACGAGGTCGATCGCCGTTCGTGGAATCACCGGATAGCACTCGCCGAAGTACCCACCGTCGAGGTGAATGTAGTAAAGGTGATCGACGTCGTACTTGAGCCCCGCGCGAAAGCTGATAATCGACCAGAACTTGCGCCCTGGGGTGACATCGACGGCAACCTCGGCGTCGACGTCTCGTGCGGCCTCAATGGACTCCTGCAGATACGCGACGATCGCATCGAAGTCGCGCTCCTCGTCGATCGTTTGGACCTCGACTTGCGGCTCGTCACCACCGTGAGCGGTGACAATCGTCTTGATCATCGAGGCAGCCGCGTCGGTAACTTCGTTAATGAACGGGTTATCTAATAAATACACGTCCGTCGGTCGATATCCCTCGCGGCAGGCTGCGTTCAACGGGTTGACGATCGGTGCGACGCTCGTACTCCCGTTCGTGATCCACACACGCTCCATAGAGCAATACACGACTCACGGGCCCAATAAGTGTAATCAACCCAATACACAGGGATACCAGCTCGATTATTTTGCGCTATTCCGTCTCAGAATGACTTGTCACGAGTGAATTTACTCACCCCTCTCTACTGAGAGGGTGTCGGACGAATCCATTGCTGACGCATCCTGACAGTACTACTGTCCGGACGTTATCGACGTGATTCGACCGTTACGGACCCATATTTACGACCCTAACACCAATACAGGGATCCTATCTATCGATTATTATGACTACGATTGACCCGGGCAGTCGAGACATCATATATGCGATTGAACGGCACGATGGCAGCGCCTCTACCACGGAAATACGACGCGAGACTGGGCTCGACAACTCTAGCGTTCGATACCGGTTCGAAAAATTAGAGAAACTGGGTCTCATCGAAACCGAACGAGACCCCACTGCGACACCCGAAGGCGTAGCGCCGATTACGATCGCCAAACTCACGGACGACGCGCGCGAGGAAATCCAGAAAGGACTAATCGTCGAATCCAAACGCCAGCGGGCCGAAATCGAGCCTGTAGACAACGCAGAGAGAATCGAAGAGTTGGAAGAGGCGGTCAAGCAACTGCGCGACCGTGTGAACCTCCTTCAGAGTAATCAAAATTGGATAGGGCCGCGGGTTGAGGAATTGGTAGGAAAGCGATAGGAGCGATTTTCTACGACTCCGTGAGAATCAATCAACCGAATACCGGTCATTCTCCTCGTACCGGTCCCGTTCGCAGTCATAGTGCTGTAGCATGAATTTTTTCGTCGTTTCGAAGTCACACCAGGCGCAAAAGTAAACAACACGTTCACTATCCCGACGTTCAGCATATACTAGATCGTGGGGCCCAACTCGCCCAATTTCTTTTGGCTCTTGCATGAGTGATACCATATATGTTGTATTGCTAAGGTGTTTGGGAGAAATGGGGGTACGTCCACTGCGAAATCGAAGACGACAGAGGAACGAACGCGATGGATCACGTCACACGTCCTCGGCCACTCCCGCCTGCGCCGCACGGTCGGCGAGCAGCGCGCGAGTAAGCCGGTTATCCGACGACCCTTGCGAAATGATAATGAGTCCGTCTGTTCCGACGTACGATGTCTTCCCGCCGACCCGGAATCCGGCGGATTCGACGACCGCAGACGGTAAGTTAATCTGGTACCCGTTGCCACTCTGCTGCACCTTCGAGAACCCCGCGGCTCCTAACGGGTTCTCCGCGCCAGCGCCCGCGACGATAATCTGCGTGCGATCACCATCGGGCACCCGGTCATCATCGAAGACGAGAATAAGGTCCTCTAGCGCGATGCAATAGAGGTTCGCGAGACGTGGCGGCTCACCGCCACCAACGAACTTGCATTCGCCACTTTTCAACAAACGAGTCGCCTGCAGGGCATACGCCTGCCCCGCTTTCTTGATGTTGTTATTACCTTGGGACATTGGAGTTAATACGGAGTGTTAACATAAACTTGTGTCGGTTACCCGAACGCTCTCAAAGCGCGTACTCCCTACACGCCGGGCATCGATGGTCGGCCGGTAGCCCCATCGAGTCGAGAGACCGTCGGCAATCCTCGCACACGTGAACACCGCAATTGTCGCAATTGATATGCGTCCGCCTCTCACAGAGATAGCAATCGGCGGTCATGCTATCCAAACAGCGTGAAGTTCTGTGGCTCGGTTCTGACGCATGCTCCGCTAATCTCCGACCATTGACGAATCTGCCACTCCTGTAGATCCCTGCAGATTTCAGTGAGTTCTGCGGGGTCTGCGTCTTCCCCAGCGGATACGTCGACTGAGAGGGGTCCTGCGGTCATTTTGATCGAGTTCATGGGCATGGGGCTTAGTCCGGTTTGACGACGTTGACGCTGGTGTGGTCGATGTACGCCATGTCATCCTTGTTCCACAACCATTGGAACTCGGTATGGGCGGCCTGACATATTTCTTGGAGATCGGCTTCGGCCGATGAGACGCGGACGTATATCCGGTCCTCTGCCGCGAGCAATTCGCACTCCGAGCCTTTGGGAGTCTGCTGCATTGTGTATCCATCTTATCCGACTACTGTATTATACGGGCGACTATCTTCCATAAACCAATATTGTTGAAATTATATAACTTGGACGAACCATCAGACCGAAAACAAGAAATCCTCGACCAGCATTATCGGCCCGTTGACGATGACCCACACTTCTACCAATGTCTCACGTGTGGCAAGAAGGTGCACGCAGGGGAGCGGGACGCGACAGATTTGGTTCGTCACGAGTTGGAATGTGACCGACAATAAGTCGGTCTAAAAAGAGGATTCGATACCAAAGGTATATAGTCCCGGGCGGATTCGAACCGCCGTCAACGGCTCCAAAGGCCGTTATGATTGGCCACTACACCACGGGACTGCGTCCGTGGGTTGGCCTACGGCGTACAATAGTGTTACTTTTCGACCCCCCGGATCACGGAGTAGGGGGCGGTTACTCCCCCGAAGCTCCCCTCCGTGAGTCGGTTTCACACCATCCCGAGTACGTGTACGATAACAATGTACTCCGTCGGTCAGGTACGGCCTGATGTTCCGTCGATTGCTCCTCGGCGACCGGCCAGCCGGTGACTACGAGTGTCGCGCCTGCGGGGAGCGGTTCGAACTCGACAGGCAGGTGTGTCCGACCTGTGGCTCGTTTCGGATCGCCCGCGTGGAGTACGAAGACCTGCTCGCCGAGTGAGCCACCTGCTGACGAGCGGCCGACCGCGGCTACTCCCCGCCGGGTGCCTCGAGGAAGACACAGCGATCGGCTTCGGCGTCGAAACAGTCCGGACACTCCGGTCGGCGGTCGATGATCGTATCGAGGCGTTCGGCGACGGTGTCGTCGATGACGCTCTCGATCGCGCGGGCTTCCTCCCGGAAGCGTTCGACCTCGAGGACGTTCGCGAGGAACCGTTCGATGATACAGTACGTCTGGAGGGCGTGGTGGGCACGTTCGAGCCCCTCGTCGGTCAGCCGTGTTCCCTTGTACTTCTCGTGGTCGACGAGCCCCCGCTGTTCGAGCTTCCCGATCATCTCGTTTACGCTGGCCGGGCTCACCTCGAGCATCTCCGCGAGCATGCCCGTCGAAGCGGGCCCGTCCTCGAGACTCTGGGCGAGATAGACCGCCTTCAGATACTGATCTGCCGTGTTCATCGTCGATCACCGCAGTTCCCGTCGCGTCCGATCATGCTCGTCGGTCCATCAGCTCGGTCACTTCCTCGGCGCCTTCCCGCTCTTCCTCGCGGATCTCCCGGAGCGTCCGGAGCACCCGCTCGCGGTCGACCCCGAAGGAGACCTCCGAGGCCTCGATGGCCTCGATCAGGTCGTCGTAGAACTTGTAGGCGGTCTCCTCGCTGCACAGCTGATCGTAGAGGACGCCGTCGGTGTCCGCCGGCGGGCCGTAGCGGGCGGCCACCAGGTCGTTGATCTCGTCGTACGGAACCGTCTCGGCGTCGAGCTCCTCGATCAGCGCCTCGAGCCGCTCGCGGTGGTCGGCGGACTCGACGCCCGCCTCCGCGAGCAGCTCCTCTACCTCCTCGTCGACCTCCGCGCGTTCGGACTCGGGAAGCGAGTCGAGGTGGTGGGCGGCGCGTGACTCGACGACCTCCTCCAGGACGACCGCGATCTGGAGCAGCCTGGTGAGCTGCTGGTCGGTCGAGACGCGTTGGCCCAGGCTCATACCACACCGTCGGTGGTCGTGATACTTAACGGTCCCCCTCCGGCGGCGGTCCCCGGCGGGGGTGTCACGCCGATCACCGCGGCCGATCGATCGCTCGACGCACTCCCTGCGGCCGGCCGATCGCTCGACGATCACCACCGACCGGGCGCTCGACGATCACCACCGACCGGGCACTCGACGACCCGGCCACCGGCCGATCACTCCACGATCGCCACCGGCCGATCACTCCACGATCGCCACCGGCCGGTCGCTCGAGAGGAGGACGTCGAGGCTGGTGCTCCCGAGGACGACTTTCGCCACGCCGGATCGCTTCCGACCGCCCATGACGATCTCCCGGACGTCGCGCTCCTCGGCCAGGTCGACGATGTGTGCGGCGACGTTTCCCCCCTCGGTGTGTCGTTCGACCGAGACGCCCGCGTCCTCTATCGCCTCGGCGGCGGCGACCGCGGCGCCGACCTCCTCGAAGTCCTGTGGCGGCGCGCCCGCGTAATCGCGCTGGGGAAAGACGTGCAACACCGTCGCGTGAACGTCCTCCACGGCGTTCGGCAGCGAGGTCACGTACTCCGCCTGGGCGAGCGCGTACGATTCGTTCCTGTCGACGGGGACGAGCAGCTCGTACATCGTCTTTTTACTCGGTGTCGACGTGCATGTAAATTTCTCACCACGTCCGATAACTCCCCGGCCGATGACCGTTTTCGGGTAGTGGCAGTTCGAGCCGTGGCCGGTCCAGAGGGCCGTGGTGTCGATCCGGGACGCGACGACCCGCAGAGAGGGTCGGACCGACAGCCTCTTTCGGGCTCCGGCTCCCACTCCGACCATGACCGACTACTTCGAGGTCCACGGGCGGGACGGGGCCGCCCGGCTGGGCGAACTCCGGCTGACCGACCCCCTGGGGACGCCGGCGCTCGTCGACGACGTCCTCGACGACGCCGGCTCGCTGTGGCCGACCGACCGGGAGCTCCCGGACG
Organism: Natrialbaceae archaeon B1-Br10_E2g2; assembly: GCA_001563805.1. GTDB lineage: Archaea > Halobacteriota > Halobacteria > Halobacteriales > Natrialbaceae > Natrarchaeobaculum. The sequence continues at coordinate 5,264 of LKMK01000040.1, read as the reverse complement.
GCGACGACTCGCGGTTGACGGTGCTTCCCCACCGGGGGTTTCCGGGTGGCACGGAGGCCCGGATCCAGGAGGCGTTCGCCGTCGATTACCCCGACGTCGACTACCCGAGCGTCGCCGTCGTCTCGAGTGAGAGCCCCGAGGATCACGGCACCGACGCCTACGTCGTCTCCGACGCCGGCTCGTTCGTCGACCACGGCGCGGCGCTCGTCGAGGCCGTCGTCGCCGTCCGGGAGGCGATCCCGCCCGACACCGCACTCTACCTCTCGGGGGTCGCCACGCCCCGGAACGTCGCCCTGCTGGCGTACCTGGGAGTCGACCTGTTCGACACCTCGCGGGCGGTCCTGAAAGGCACGCAGGGGAAGTATCTCACGACGGAAGGCGAGTACTTCCTCGAGGACCTGACGGAGCTGCCGGCACCCCGGACCGCCGAGACCGATCCCGAGGCGTTCGATCGCGAGGACTGTGTCGAACACAACGTCGCCGCCCTCGAAGCCGAGCTCTCGATCGTCCGCCAGCGGATCCGCGACGGCCGCCTCCGGGACTACCTGGAGGGCCAGGCCCGCCACGACCAGCCGCTCACCGCCGCGATGCGCGAGCTCGACGCCCAGTGGGCGTACCTCGAGGAGCGAACCCCGATCCTCCGGGAGGCCGAGCTCACGGCGGCGACCGAGGACACCCTCCGTCGCGTGGAGATCCAGCGTTTTGCCGACCGGGTCACGAGCCGGTACCGCAACCGGTTTTCGAACCCGCTGGTGCTCGTCCCCTGCTCGGCGAAAAAGCCCTACAGCGAGTCGAAGAGCCACGCACGGTTCCACGAGGCGATCGGCTGGCGGGCCCACCTCGTCTCGATGACGAGCCCGATCGGCGTCGTCCCACAGGAGCTCGAGACCACGTATCCGGCCCAGCAGTACGACGCCGTCGTCACGGGCCGCTGGTCCGAAGACGAGAAGTCGTTTGTGAGCGACGTCCTGGGGCGCTATCTCGAGCGAAACGAGTACCCCCGGATCGTCGCCCACGTCCCGGGGGAGGGCTACCGCGAGATCGTCTCCCGGGCCGCCGACGAGCTCGACCTCGAGGTCACCTACACCGTCGAGCGTGGCGCCCACCCGACGGACGGGGCGTCGCTGTCGGCCCTCGAGGAGACGCTCTCGGGCGAGCTGAAGTACTCCAAACGCGAACGCGAGCACAACACCGTCCGGGCGGTCGCCGATTACCTGTTCGGCGACGGGGCCGGCGACGAGCTCTTCGAGGGGATCCGGACGACGGGTCGTCACCCCCGCCTCCAGGTCAGAGACCGTGAGGGGGTCCAGCTGGCGACGATGGTTCCCCAGTACGGCACGCTCTCCTTTACCCTCGAAGGCGCGAGACGGTGGGTCGAGAGCCTCGTGCCGGTCAACCGCGTCGAGATCGACGGCTTCGTCCCCCACGGCAGCGTCCTCGCGCCGGGCGTCGTCGACGCGGACGAGGGGATCCGGGTCGGCGAGGAGGTGATCGTCGACGGACCGAAGGCGTTCGGCGTCGGCCGCGCGGAGATGTTCGGTCGGGAGATGGTCGAGAGCAGCCGCGGAGTCGCCTGCGAAGTGCGCCACGTCGAGGAGAAGTGAGCCGCCGAAACTGCCACCTCGAGGGGAAGCGAACCGTCACGTCGAGGGGAAGGTCCACCACGGACCGACAGGGGTTCCGATCGGTCCGTTCTTCCGAGATACTGTCAAAACGTAAATAAATATTATGCCCTCACGTGACCTCCGTACGTGTGGAGATACTCATGTCCGAATCCACCACGAGAGGTGCGTCGAACGGAGTCTACACGCTACAGAAGGGCTGGCGAACGCTCGCGCTCGCCGGCGGCGCCGTCGCGTTGCTGGGCGTCGTCGCCATCGCGTTCCCGCTCGCGACGGGACTGTCGGTGAGCGTCGCACTCGGCGTACTGCTCGTCGTGGGCGGTGTAGTCCACGGCGTCCACGCCTTCTCCGCCCGGGGCTGGAGCGGCGCGCTCTGGCAGCTCGCCCTCGGCGTCGTCTCAGTGTTCGCCGGGCTGGCACTGGTCGTGAACCCGATACTCGGGCTCGCGACGCTGACGCTGCTGGCGATCGCGTACCTCGCAGTCGAGGGTGTCGCGGAGCTCGCCGCAAGCGTCAGGATGTCCGGCGAGGAAGGACGGCTCTGGATCGCCGCCAGCGGCGCGATCTCGCTCGTGCTCGCGGCGTTGCTCTGGCTCGGCTTTCCGGCCACCGCGGCGTGGGCTATCGGCCTGCTGGTCGGTCTGAGCCTGCTCTCGACCGGGCTCTCGATGGCCCTCGTCGCCGTCGCCGGCCGGGGGCTCGAGGACGTCACGCCGGCGGCCCCCGATCCCCGGCGGTCGTAGGTTGGGGACTCGAGGACGCCCGACTCACTCCGAGAGCGGGGAGTAGTTCGGCGCCTCGTCGGTGATGACGACGTCGTGGGCGTGACCCTCGGCCTGGCCGGCCGGCGAGACGCGGACGAACTCCGCACGCCGTTTGAACTCGGGGATCGACTCCGCGCCGACGTACCCCATCCCCGACTGCATGCCGCCGGCGAGCTGGTGGAGCTCCGACCGGAGCGTCCCCTTGTACGGCGTCGCGGCCTCGACGCCCTCCGGGACGTACTCGTCGTCGTCCTCGGGGTCGTCCTTGAGATACCGATCGCCGTCGCCCGACTTCATCGCACCGACGCTGCCCATCCCGCGGTACTGTTTGTACTTCTTGCCGCTCATCGTGACGACCCGGCCGGGGGCCTCGTCGGTACCCGCGAAGTACGAGCCGAGCATCACCGCGTCCGCGCCGGCTGCGACCGCCTTGATCGCGTCCCCGGAGTACCGGATGCCGCCGTCGGCGATCACCGGCACGTCGTGTCGGCCCGCGACGTCGGCGACCTCGGCGACGGCGGTGACCTGTGGCATCCCCGCCCCGGAGACGACGCGGGTCGTACAGATCGAGCCGGGGCCGATACCGACTTTGATGCCGTCGGCGAAGCCAACGAGGTCCTCGGCGGCCTCGCGGGTGCCGACGTTGCCGACGACGACGTCGGCGTCGACCGCCGCGGCGATCTCGCGGGCGCTGTCGATGACGTTCAGGTTGTGTGCGTGGGCACAGTCGATAAAGAGCACGTCCGCGCCGGCCTCGTCGGCCGCGGCCGCCCGGTCGGTCTCGAACGGGCCCACGGCGACCCCACACCGTAGTCGCCCCGACCCGTCCCGGGCGGCCTGTTTGTACTCCCGACGCTGGAGGATCCCCTGCATCGTCACCAGCCCGACCAGCAGGTTCTCGTCGTCGACGACGGGGACGCGTTCGATTTTGTGCTCGTACATCAGATCGAACGCCTCCCGCGGATCGACGTCCTCCGGTGCGGTGATCACCTCGTCGGTCATCGCCTCGGTGACGGGGTCTTCCTCGTTGACCTCGAGGTGGGGGCGGATATCCGTACTCGAGATGATCCCCAGCACCTCGCCGCGGGTGTTGATGACGGGCGCGCCGCCGACACCCTCCCGGATCATCATCTCGTCGACCTCCCTCACGGTCATCTCCGGGCTCGCGGTGACGACCGACTCGTAGGGGATGATGAGCTCGTCGGCGCTTTTGACCCGCTCGATCTCCTCGACCGTCCGGTCGACGGTCATGTTCCGGTGGAGCACGCCGAGCCCGCCGTGGCGGGCCATCGCGATGGCCATCCCGCTCTCGGTGACGGTGTCCATCGCCGCCGACAGGATCGGCACGGAGACCTCGACGTTCTTCGAGACCCGCGAGCCGAGGCCGGCGTCGTCGGGTTCGACGCGGCTCTCTTTCGGTCGTAACAGCACGTCGTCGAAGGTGAGTGCCTCCGGCACCTCGAGTTTCGAGGAAAACGGGGACGGATCGGGAACGTCGTTCGCCATGTAAACCGTCGGATGTCCCGCGGCAAAAACGTTCCGAGAACGCGCCGTCGGGGAGCTCCGGCGCGGCCCCGAATCCGACCTGCTCACCCCACGACGGCGGCCCCCGGGGGTCGTGTACCCGACTCTCACACAATTTTTATTACCGAACGAGGAGTGTGGGTGGATATGAGCACTGTGAGTGCAGATACGTCCCGAACCGTCGGTCGGTCGAGCGTCGCCGCGTCCACGTTCGGGAAATTTACATTCACAGTGTGGAGCTTTCTCCGGTCGATGGAGAGCGCCGCGCCGGTCGGCCCCGATCGGCGCCACCACCCATCGGCCCCGGGTTACGGCCATCGTCCGTAACGAATGAGCACGTCCCAACACCCGATCGCACTCCGCCTAGAGCGGCTCATCGGCGGCGACGCGCGGCTGCTCGCGCTCGTCATGTGGCTGCCGCTCATCGACGGCATCTTCCCCGCGCTCATCCTCGCGGGGGCACTCGATGACCCCCTGGGTGCGCTCCAGGTCGGACTGCTCATCTTCGGGGGGAGCGCCACGGTCGCTGTCATCCTCGCGGACATGGACGGTACGCCCCGCGAGCAGGCGACGGTCGTCCTGGTGGTCGGCTTGCCACTGATCGTCGTCGCCGCGGTCCAGGCCTCGCTCGCACCCGCCATCGGTAGCGTCCTCGACGTCGTGATCTTCGAGCGGTTCGCTGCCATCGTGATCGCCGCCATCGCGGCCAAGACCGCGAGCGCGACGATCGGTGACTACCTCCCGAGCCCCGCGGTCATCATCGCCCTCGGGCTCGTCGCCAGCCTCGATCCGGCCGGTGCCCAGTTCGTCGTGATGAGCGACCCCGCGCTGGTCGCGAACGCCACCTTCGCCGCGGTCATCGGCGTCGCGTTCGCGCTCTCGATCGCACTCGGCGGACCGTACCTCCGGGAGTACCTCGACATCGACCGGTTCCGGTTCGGCAGCGCCGTCGCCCTCGGCCTCCTCCCCCTGTCGCTTCTTGGGATGCCCTTCGGCAACGCCCCGCTGGCGGTCCTCGCCGTGGCGGCGATCTTCGCGTTCGACCCCGACCTCGACGGATCGCCGGTCGAGGGGGCCGTCGGCGATCCGCCGGAGGACGACCCCGGAGCCGACGACGATGCGTCCGAGGCGCCGACCGACCGCGACCCGGCCGGCGTCGAGGGCTCCGAGGCCTACCCCGGCGACGACACCACCGACACCGCCGGCCGGGCCCCGTGGCTGTAGCCCCGAACCGTAACGCCTTTACTCGGCTTTCGCCAACCTCCCCCCGAGGGGTCGTGGCCAAGCCAGGCATGGCGACTGACTCCAGAGGCACCGCGCCCGGGACGAAACTCCAGACTGATATACTGATCGG
>LKMK01000039.1 GCA_001563805.1 Natrialbaceae archaeon B1-Br10_E2g2 | reverse complement strand
GGCTCGAGCCGGTCCCGAGCTCTTCGCCGGCCATGACGATGAGCGGCGTGTCCTCCTCGCGGTAGCGTTCGGAGGCCTCGAAGACGGTGGTCTCTTCGTCGGTCGGGTGGTGGATCGTGTAGCCACCCTCCTTGCCGTCGAGCAGTTCGTTCTTGATGCGGACGTTCGCGAAGGTGCCGCGCATCATGACCTCGTGGTTGCCACGTCGCGAGCCGTAGGTGTTGAACTCGTAGGGTTCGACGCCGCGCTCTTTGAGCCACTGGCCGGCGGGCAGGTCCTCGCTAAACGGCCCGGCGGGGCTGATGTGGTCGGTCGTGACGGTGTCACCGAGCGTCAACAGCGCACGGGCGTCCTCGACGTTCTCGACGCCGGGTTCTTCGAGCGGGAAGTCCTGGAAGAACGGCGGCTCGCGGATGTACGTCGACTCGGCGTCCCACTCGTAGACCTCGCCCTCGGGGGCGTCGAGGGCCTCCCAGCGCTCGTCGCCCTCGTAGACCGAGGCGTACTTCTCCTCGAACATCTCGGGGGAGATGCTGTCGTGGATCGTCTCGCGAACCTCCTCCGGGTCCGGCCAGATGTCCTCGAGGTAGACTTCCTCGCCCTCGTCGTTCGTGCCGATCGGTTCTTCCTCGAGGTCGATGTCCATCTTGCCGGCGAGGCCGTAGGCGACGACCAGCGGCGGGGAGGCGAGATAGTTCGCCTTGATCTTCGGGTGGATGCGCGCCTCGAAGTTGCGGTTGCCCGAGAGGACGCTCGTCGTCCAGAGATCGTACTCGTCGATGGCCTCCTCGATCGGTTCGGGGAGCGGACCGGCGTTCCCGATACAGGTCGTACAGCCGTAGCCGACGACGTGGTAGCCGAGTTCTTCGAGGTCGTCGAGCAGCTCCGAGCGCTCGAGGTACTCCGTGACGACGCGGCTCCCGGGTGCGAGGCTGGTCTTGACGTAGTCGGGGACTTCCAGTCCCTGCTCGGCGGCGTTACGCGCGAGCAGTCCGGCGGCGACCATCACCGACGGGTTCGAGGTGTTCGTACAGGAGGTGATCGCGCTGACGAGGACGTCGCCGTGGCCGATCTCGACCTCGGTGCCGTCCTCGAGCGTGACGGGGACCTTATCATCCAGGTCGAGACCCTGGTCGGCGACGAGCGCGCCGTCACCGGCATCGACGTCGGCACCGACTGCGCTGCCGTCGGCGTCGACGACGCCCTCCTCCTCGAGCAGGGTCGGGAAGTGCTCGTCTAAGTTGCCCATCGGGATGCGGGCGTGGGGCTTCTTGTGGCCCGCCAGGCTCGGTTCGACCTCGCCGAGGTCGAATTCGACGGTCTCGGTGAACTCTGGGTCCTGCTCGCCGAACAGCCCCTGGGCCTCCAGGTACTCGCGGACGAGTTCGATGTGGTCGGGGTCGCGACCCGTCAGCTCGAGATACTCGAGGGTCTTCTCGTCGACGGGGAACATGCTGATCGTCGAGCCCTGTTCGGGGGCCATGTTCGAGATGGTCGCGCGGTCGGCCACGGAGAGCTGCGAGACGCCGGGGCCGAAGAACTCGACGAACTTGTCGACGACGCCGACCTGGCGCAGCTTCTCGGTGATGTGGAGCACCAGATCGGTCGCGGTTGCGCCCTCTGGGAGGTCACCCGAGAGGCGGACGCCGACGACTTCCGGCAGCGAGAGGTTGATCGGCTGGCCGAGCAGTGCGGCCTCGGCCTCGATCCCGCCGACACCCCAGCCGACGACGCCGATGCCGCCGATCATCGGGGTGTGACTGTCGGTCCCGACGAGCGTGTCGGGCACCAGCCACTGTTCGCCGTCGACCTCGCGGTCGTGGACGACCTCGCCGAGGTGTTCGAGGTTGACCTGGTGGACGATCCCCGTTCCCGGCGGGACGACGTTAAACTCGTCGAACGCCTGCTGGGCCCACTTGATCGCACGGTATCGCTCTTCGTTTCGCTCGTACTCGATCTCGACGTTCTTCTCGTAGGCGTCGTCGCTGCCGAAGTGGTCGACCTGCACGCTGTGGTCGATCACGAGGTCACAGGGGACTTCCGGCTCGACGACCGTCGGGTCGACGCCCTTGCGGTCTGCGGCCGAGCGCAGCGCCGCGAGGTCGACCACTGCCGGCACGCCGGTCAGGTCCTGCAGGACGACCCGCGAGACCGTAAACGGCACTTCGGCGTCAGGAACGTCCGGCTCCCAGGAGGCCGCCGCACGCACGTCGTCGGCGTCGATCATGTCGCCGTCGGCATTGCGCAGCACGGACTCGAGCAGCACTCGAATGCTCACGGGCAGCTTCTCGAGCTCACAGAGGCCCTGCTCCTCGAGGACCGTGAGGTCGGCCATCTTGTACGTTTCTCCGTCGTGTTCGAATTCCCGGATTGCATCCGAGAACTCCGTCGTAGACATATCCGCGGCTATGGCCCCATCACATTTGAAACTGCCGAGAACGGCTCGAAGCGGTCACATCCGTCGCGTATTCCTCGAGGCAAAATTTGCAGCAACCAGACTAACCCGATATCGGTACTGTCAGCCCTCGTAGACGGATTCGACCGATCGATACAGACCGAAAGATCATGACCATCTTATATCGGGGGGAAAACCAGCGATCCGGGCCGACGTGCGGGCCCGGTCACCCCGAGCGAACGTATTCGACGAACGCGAACCCGTCGTGTTCGTCACGGTCGACTTCCCGGAATTCGGCCCGGTTCCAGTCGGGAAACGAGGTGTCGCCGGCTGGCTCGTCGTGAATTTCGGTGACGATCAGGCGATCGAGCGCGGACAGGAACTGCTCGTACACCGATGCTCCGCCCGCGATAAAAATTCGGTCGGCCCCGTCGTGTCGCTCGCGTGCAGCCGTCTCCGCCCGCTCGAGTGCCGCCTCGAGATCGTTCGCGACGACGGCGTTCTCGGGCGTCTCGAGGTCACGGCTCGTCACGACGACCGTCGTCCGGCCGGGAAGGGGTTCGCCCAGCGCCTCGAGGATGCCCTCGTAGGTGACTCGTCCCATGACGACGGGGTGGTCCATCGTCGTCTCCTTGAAGTGGGCGAGGTCTTCGGGGAGGTGCCACGGCATCTCGCCGTCCTTGCCGATGATACCGTTGTCGGCGACGGCGACGATACCGACGAGTTCGCAGTCCGTCTCCCGCTCCCCGGACGCGTCGCGTGGAGTCGATTCGTCGCTCATTCGGCCACCGAGAACGTGATCCCCTCGTGGGATTCGTAGCCGACCAGTTCGACGTCGTCGTACGCGAACTCGTCGATCGAAACGTCAGCGACCTCGAGCGTCGGGCGCTCGAGTGGCTCACGGGAGAGTTGCTCGAGCAGGCCGGGGACGTGATCGAGACGCTCGTCACCCTCGGCCTCCGGTGGCGCCTCGGCCTCGAGCCACTCGCGGACCGCCTGGAAGTCCTCGCGAGTGTCGACGTCGGCAAGCCTACTCTGGAGCGTATCGAGGTTGTCGGCGTACCACTCGCCGCGGTCGCCACGGCCACAGTAGACGTGGGCGTCGACGACGGTGTGGGCGAACGTGCCGGGTTCGAAGCCGGTCTGCTGGGCGACGATTTTCGTTAGAAGCGCGTAGGCGGCGATGTTGAACGGGATGCCGAGTGCGATGTCGCCCGACCGCTGGGTGAGATGGCAGTTCAGCCGGTCGCCCTGGACGTTGAAGACGAACGTGTAGTGACACGGCGGCAGCGTCGAGACGGCCGCGTTCGCGGGGTGCCAGGCGTTGACGACGAACCGACGCGAGTTCGGCGAGTCGAAGAGGCCGTCGATCACGTACCCCAACTGGTCGAACGTCAGTCGGCCGTCCGCCTCCTCGGTGACCCACTGGTCGGCCGCGTCGGGCCAGGACTCGCCCTCGAGACGTGCCTCCTGCTCGGGGACGGGGTAGCGCCGCCAGAAGCGACCGTACGCGGTGTCGAGCCGTCCCTCGTCGTCGGCCCAGGCGTCCCAGATCTTCGTCTCCTCGCGCAGCTCCCGGATGTGCTCGTCGCCGGAGAGATACCAGCAGACCTCGTGAAGCATCGAGTTCCACCGGTAGCCGTCCATCTGCTTGGTCGTGAGCAGCGGGTAGCCTTCCTCCAGGTCGACCTCGTAGTGCTCGCTAAACGACGAAATCGTGTCGACGCCGGTTCGGTTGGGCTTGTAGGTCCCTCCCGAGAGCGCGGCCTCGACCAGCTCGAGGTACTGTTGCATTGTCGCGCCATTCGAAGTCCCCGACTAAAACACTGCGCTTCGACGACTCGCGCGACCTCGAGTCACTTTCACCGCGCTCTCCAAATCCTCATTGTCCCCCCACCCGTTCCGTGAGACGATGACCGCTCGAGCCGGCCCCACCCTCCTTGCGCTTTCGCCGTCGGCGCTCGCCGACCGTCCGGAGGCGACCCTGCGCGACCTGGGGGCGACGCTCGAGCCCGACGCCGTCTCCGTACTCGGCCCCTCGCGTGACCCCCAGGCGTTCGCTCGCGCCCGACGAGCGTTCGACGCGCCGGTCGTCCACCCGCCGCTCGAGTCGGGCCGCGGTCCCCTCTCGACGCTGGCGTTAGACACCGCCGACGAGACGCTCGGGGTATCGGTCGCGCCCGACTCGCGAGCGCTCCGTGCGACCCCTGAGACGGTCGCCGACGAACTCGCAGCGTCGACACCCTGCGTGCTCGTCTGTGACGACGTCACGACCAGCGTCCGTCCGACCGCCCTCGAGACGACGCTCGAGCACGCGGACGCACTCGCAAGCGCGCTCCCGCGTGATCGCGTGACGACCGTGCTCACGGGGAGCGAGCCGGCCGGCTACGACGAACTGTGGCACCTCGCATCCGAGACCGGGACCGTCAGGGCCGTCGATCACGACCCATTCGTCGCGTGCAGGTCGACCAACGAGGACGCGGTTTCGGTCCGCCTCCGCGGGGTGGGACCGGTTGAGGGCTACGGCGAGTCGACGGGCGTCGCACTCGTGACCCTCGGAGGCGACGGCGTCGAGCGGATCGAGACGTACGACGTCACCGACTTCGGCCTCGAGGCCGTCTCCGGGATCGGCCCGAAAACGGCCGCGCGGCTCGCCGACCTGGGGGTCCGGACGCGGATGGAACTGCTCGAGACGCCGACGGAAACGCTCGCCGACCTTCCGGGGGTCGGCCGGGGCCGCGCACGGACCCTCCACCAGCACGCGAGGGTCCTCGAGACGGGCGAGCCCCGGCGGCTCACCGACGAGTCCCTGCCGGGCGAGAACTGGTCGACGCCGCCGCTGTGTCTCGACATCGAGACCGACGGGCTCTCGCCGACGATCATCTGGCAGGTGGGCGTCTACGACCCTGCGACCGACGAGTACCGCGCGTTCGTCGAGCGCACCGACCCGTCTGATCCAGGGTCAGTCCTCGAGGCGTTCTGTGACTGGCTGCTCGGCATCCACCCCGACCGGGCGCTGCTCACGTGGAACGGCTGGCGCTTCGACTACCGCCACCTCGGGGCGTTCATCGCGAAACACGTTCCCTACTACGCCGACGAGTGGGAGGCGATTCCCAAGTTCGATCTCTACCTGTGGGCCGTCGGCGACGACAACGCCATGCTCCCCGGACGGACGAACGCGCTCGCGGACGTCGCGTCGGCGCTGGGCTACGAGGACGCGGGGACGGGCCTCGATGGCGCACGAACCGCCGCGGCATACCAGCAGTTCGTCCGAACCGGCGAGGCCCTCGAGTGGGACCGCCACGAGGCCTACTGCGAAGACGACTGCCGGGCGCTGTGGCACGTCTACGAGCGCCTGCGAGACGGCCCACGGGCGGATTCGACGGCCTCGAATACCGCCAGCGATCGCTCGAGCGAGCCGTCCGTCGAATCCACCGACGTCCCCGCGTCGGGCTCGAGCGGGCGTCGCCGGGGGCCGACGTCAGGCGATGCCAGGAACGCGAACGAGAGAAGCGAGCAGACCGAGCAGACTGGACTGGGTGATTTCTGACCGATGAGCAACCACCGATCGACCGACCCGACGGACGTCCCGATCACGGGCGACGACCTCCTCGAGACGTTTCCGCGCTACCGCGACGCAGAGGACGTGACCGTCCTCGAGTTGCCAGGGCGGGAGGCCGCGACGGTCCCGCCCGCAACCGTGCTCCGGCCCGAACTCGCGGCGTCACTCGAGGAAGCGCTCTACACCCACCAGGCCGAGGCACTCGAGGCCCTCGCCCGCGAGGAGAACGTCTGCGTCGCGACGAGTACGTCCTCCGGGAAGACGCGCATCTACGCCCTCCAGATCGCCCGGCACGTCCTCGAGGCGCGGGCTCGAGGCGAGGAATCGACCGCGTACCTGCTCTATCCGACGAAGGCGCTCTCGCGGGATCAGGAACGGAGTCTGAACGACTTCTTCGATACGCTGGACCTCGAGATCACGGTTCGGGTCTACGACGGCGACACCGAGTACGGCGAGAACCGCCGACGGATCCGCGAGGAGGCGGACGTCATCATCACGAACTTCGCGGGCGTGAACACCTATCTGCACGATCACGACCGCTGGGCTCGCTTCCTCTCGGCGTGCGACCTCCTCGTGATCGACGAGTCCCACACCTACACCGGCGTCCACGGGATGCACGTCGCCTGGATCGTCCGCCGGCTCAAACGCGTCCTGTCGTACTACGACGCCGACCCACGGTACGTCCTCACGAGCGCGACGATCGGCAACCCCGGCGAGCACTCCGAGGCCCTGATCGACGAGCCCGTGACCGTGATCGACGACGACGGCTCGCCGACCGGCCCACGCGAACTCGTGGTGTGGAACCCGCCGCCTCGAGCGCGCCAGGACGGGGCCGACGACCGTGACGACTGGTCGCAGGTGAGCGGGCGCACCGACAGCACGGCCGAGAGTGCCGACGACAGCGCCGAGCGTGTCACCGAAGCGGATGCCGACGCCGTCCTCGAGCGCGTCCCCGCGACCGTCGAAGCACCACGGGTGCTCTCACACCTCGCCTACCACGACGCCCAGACGCTGCTGTTTACGCCCTCGAGGAAGCTCGCCGAGCTGTCAGTCAAACGGGCCGCGAAGTTCCGAGGGGACAACCGACGCACCTACGTGAACCCCGACCGGGGGAGTGCGATCGAGCCCTACCACGCCGGCCACTCGCGCCGACAGCGCCACGGCACCGAACACCAGCTAAAGACAGGGGTACTGGACGGTGTCGCCTCCACGAACGCCCTCGAGCTGGGGATCGACGTCGGCGAGATGGACGCGACGGTCCAGCTGGGCTATCCGGGCCAGCGCCAGTCGTTCTGGCAACAGATCGGTCGCGCCGGCCGGGGGGCGAAACGCGCGCTCTCCGTACTCGTCGCCGAGCACCGCACGCTCGATCAGTACGTCGTCTCGCACCCGGACTACCTGCTCGAGGCCGACGTCGAGGACGCCGTCGTCGACGTCGAGAACGACGCCGTCTTCGCCCAGCACGTACGCTGTGCCGCAGACGAACTCGCACTCAGCGAGGACGACGCGGGATCGTTCGCCGACCGCGAGCGCCTCGAGCGGGCCGTCGAGATGTGGCGCCGGGCCGGCCAGCTAACGGGCGCGCTCGAGACTGGCGTCTCCTACGCGGGGCCGCCCAGGCCACAGCAATCGATCTCGCTGTACGCGACGGCCGGCGAGGAGTACGAGGTTCGACTGGCCGACGGCGTCGACGAGGGCCACGACCCGGAGATGGAGCCACTGGCGAGAGAGCGCGTGCTGCGGGACTTCCACGAGGGGGCGGTTCGGCTCCACGGGGGCCAGCAGTACGAGGTCGTCGCCGTCGATCACGGCTCGCCGCGGCCGTCGGTGACGGTCCAACCGACCAACGTCGACTACTACACGCGCACGCGAACGGACGTGACGGTCCTCGATGCGGTTTCGGAGGAATCGCGGGAGATCGGTGACTTCACGCTGCACTTCGGCCGCGGCCGGGTACTCGTCTACCACGGCACCTACGACGAGGTCGGCATCCACGACGGGACGACGAAATCCCGGGCGATCCCCACCGAGAACCCGCCGCTGTCGATGGAGACGCAACTGTGCTGGCTCGAGGTCCCGAAACGCCTCGAACGGGGCCTCGTTGAAAAGTACCGCGAGTTCTCGCTGCCCGACCTCGAGGACGGCCTCGCGGAGACCGCCCACCTCGGCTATGCGGGTGGCTTACACGCCGCCGAACACGCGATCATCGGCGTTGCCCCGCTCGAGTTGATGGTCGACAAACGCGATCTGGGTGGACTGGCAACGCTCTCGATCGACTCCCATCTCGACCAGGACGCGGGCGGAGACGCTCGAGACGGACCGTCGGGGATCGGTCCAGACGGCTCGGACGACGCCCCGCGGAACATCGCCGCCGCCGAAGCGACGGTGAGAGAGATCGCGATGGACCTCGAGCGGGAACCCGCCAGCGGTTGGTTCGTCTACGACGGCATCGAGGGCGGGCTCGGCTTCGCGCGGGCCATTTACGACAACTACGAAGCCGTCGCCGAGCGAGCCCGGGAGCTGATCGCCGGCTGTGACTGTGGGACCGTCGGCGGCTGTCCGGCCTGCGTGATGGACGACCAGTGTGGAAACGACAACCAGCCGTTACACCGCGAGGCCGCGGTCGACGTCCTCGATCAGTTGCTCGGTGATGCAGACGAGACGGCGCTCGAGCCGTACCTCCCGGACGAGGAGTATGGCGGCGACCGACGGCCACCGCTGTTCTACGCGTGAGTCCCGTCGCTTGCCCGCCCGTCGCCAGGGCACGTTCGTGCACACATTCGGCTCGAGCAAAGAGCAACGTTTACAGGTTCGTGCGTTCCGCTATCGACCATGACAGAGACGGTGCTCCTGATCGGCGGCGGTGGCCGCGAACACGCCATCGCTCGCGCGCTGGACGGTAGCGACGTTGCCCTCTACGCCTGTGCGGGCAACCGCAACCCGGGTATCGCCCGGATCGCCGAGGGCTTCGAGACGCTCGAGACGACGGACCCCGATGCAGTCGTCGAGTACGCCGAATCGGTCACGGCCGACATCGCCGTCGTCGGTCCCGAAGCGCCCCTCGAGGCCGGCGTCGCCGACGCGCTCGAGGAAGCCGGCATCTACGCCTTCGGCCCGAAGGAAGCCGACGCCCGCATCGAGACGGACAAAGCGTTCCAGCGGCGCTTCATGGCCGACAACGACGTCCCCGGCAACCCGGATTTCGAGACGTTCGACGACATGGAAGCCGCCTGTGCGTTCATCGACGAATACGACGGCGACCTCGCGATCAAGCCCGCCGGCCTCACCGGCGGCAAGGGCGTCAAAGTCATCGGCGACCAGGTGACTGCCGAGGGGGGCAAGGCGTACATCCGCGACTCAGACTACGATCGGATCGTCCTGGAAGAACGGCTGATCGGCGAGGAGTTCACCGTCCAGGCGTTCGTCGCCAACGGCGACCTCCGCACCGCCCCGGCCGTCCAGGACCACAAGCGCGCCTACGAGGGCGACGAGGGGCCGAACACCGGCGGCATGGGCAGTTACTCCGACGCGACCCGCGAACTGCCGTTCATGACCGCCGAGGACTACGAGGCCGCCGTCGAGATCATCGACGCCGTCGTCGACGGCCTCGAGGACTACCGCGGCATCCTCTACGGGCAGTTCATGCTCACCAGCGAGGGGCCGAAGGTCATCGAGTTCAACGCCCGCTTTGGCGACCCCGAGGCGATGAACACCCTGCCCGTCCTCGAGACGGACTTCCTCGAGGTGCTCACGGCCGCCCGCGACGGCGAGTCGCTGCCCGACCTCGAGTTCGCCGATCAGGCCACGGTCTGTAAGTACGCCGTGCCCGAAGGCTACCCGACCGATCCCGAGGCCGGTGCGAAAGTGAAGGTGGACGAGGAGAGCGTGGCGCGGGCGGCCCGCGCCACGGACGACTCGAGCGGCGACGAGCCGCGAGAGAGCGCCGGCGACGCCCTGCTTTATTATGCCAGTGTCGACGAGCGCGACGACGGCATCTACACGACGACCTCGAGATCGTTCGCCGTCGTCGGCCTCGCCGACTCGATCACCGAGGCCGAGGCGATCGCCGAGGACGCGCTGGCACTCGCCGGCGACGAGGGCCTGCACATGCGCCACGACATCGGCAAACCCGACCTCGTCCAGCAACGGATCGACCACGTGAACGAACTGCGCGGCGAGTGAGCGACGCTGCCGGCTGACCCGGTCGACTTCTCGACAGAGGGCCTGATGAGATACCCGTAGCCCCTTCGTTCGGGCGACATTCGCCACACCACTTCGACAAAACCTGAGCAGTTCACTTAGACTCTGTCAGAAACTGTCTGTTAACTCGAGAGGTGGATCTATTACCAGTATCCGTGGGCTCAGGCCGTCGACGTGACCTCGTCGATCGCTTCACACAGCAGTTCCATCCCGAGGTCGATCTCTCGAGCAGTGACGTCGAGCGGCGGGAGCAGGCGAAGCGCTTTGTAGCCACAGCCGAGGGTGAGCAACCCGCGGCGGAACGCGGCCTCGAGCACGTCGTCGCGACAGGGTTTGGAATCGAACTCGACGGCGAGCATGAGCCCCCGCCCGCGTACCTCGAGCAGTTCCGGCCGGGCGTCGACCTCGTCCTCGAGTCGGGCCCGGAGGTCCTCGCCCCGGTCGCGAACGTTCGAGAGGACGTCGGTCTCCTGGAGCACCTCGAGGGTGAGCGCACCCTGGAGGGCACCGACGATATCGCCGGCCCCCCAGGTCGAGGAGATTCGGCTCTCCTCCTCGGGGAAGACGTCCGAACGTGAGATCGTCGCACCGACGCGCAGCCCCTTCGCGCTCGTGATGACGTCGGGGGTCAGCTCGAGGTTGTCGACGGCCCACAGTTCGCCGGTGCGCCCGAGTCCGGACTGGATCTCGTCGGCGACGACTCGCAGGTCGTAGCGGTTGCGAAGCGCCTCGAGATCGCGGGCGAACGCCGGGTGGGCGGGTCGATAGCCGCCTTCGCCCTGGATCGGCTCGAGGATCACGTAGGCGACCTCGTCGGGGTCGATCACGCCCCGTTCGCGGTGGAGTTTGTCGGCGAGGACGTTGCCGCCGGGGCCGTCGGTCTGCCAGCGAGTCTCGTACTCCTCGTCAGTCGACGGGTAGGGGAGGGCGACGACGCCGGGAATCTCCGGAAAGCCCGTGCGGTGGACGGCCTTCGAGCGGTTGAGCGAGAGCGCGCCGAGCGTGCGTCCGTGGAACGCGCCATCGAAGGTGAACCCGCGGTGGCCGCCGCTGGCATAACAGATCTTGATCGCGTTCTCGACGGCCTCGGCGCCGGAGTTCGAGAGAAAGACCCGGTCCATGTCGTACTGCCCGACCGTCTCGAGGAGCCGATCCATCAGCTGGCTCGGGCCAGGGAGATCGGTGTCCGTCGGCGTTCCGCCGGCACTGACGTAGAAGTCCTGGCCGGCGATCTTGGAGGGATCGACCAGATCGAACTCTTCGAACTTCTCGCGGAGGTGCGGGTTGTTGTAGCCGAGCGGGGCGGCGGCGACGTGGCTCGTGAAATCGAGCAAAACGTTCCCATCGACGTCCGTACAGAACGGGCCGATCGCGCCGGCACTGGCGTCCCAGACGAACTCGTAGACGTAGGTGCTCGGGGCCGCAAACTGGTGGTGGTACTCGACCCAGTCCGTCGCCCGCTGGCCGGGGACCGTCTCGACCTGCGGTTCGACCGTGTTTCGATCCATACAGTCCAGTATAACGCCCGTAAATAAAGAGTCGATGAAATCCGTCGATCGTGGCGAAAGCGAACGAAATCGCTCCAATCTGCCCACTAAACGACGAGAAGCACGGACGCTGCCGCGCCGCCAAGCAACAGCACCGCGCTGTAGGCCGCGACCTGGTTTCGGAAGTCTCGGTTGGTCGACGTCGACGCGAGGAGGGCCTTGACGACGATGCTCGAGACCGTCGCCAGCAGGATGGCGATCGTCGCCTCCGCCGGACCGAGCTGGCCACCGCGGTAGAGGACGACCGCCGAGGTGGTCGCGCCGGCGCTCGAGACGAAGCCGCTGACGACGGCCGTCGCGTAGAAGCCGAGGGTCCCGAACCAGGTCTCCGCGAGCGACCCGAAGACGAGCACGACGAGGAAGACGGCCCCGAACCCCAGCGCGTTTTTCAGCGAGAACGGACTCTCGAGTTCCATCGGCCCGGATTCGCGCCAGTCGGCCGTCCAGGCGGCGACGACGAACGCGACCAGGATGACGGCTCCCAGCGGGACGATCGCTTCGACGAGGACGGCTGTCCGGCCGCCGACGGTGAAGCCGACGGCGATTGCGAGGTTTCGGGCAGCCATCGCGGCGTTCGCGAGGAGGATCGCGGCGACGGCATAGGAAGCGGCCTCGGGACGCTGCCGGACGTGATCGAGCATCGTCCCGACGACGGCCGTCGAGGAGGCCAGCCCGCCGAAAAAGCCAGTGATGGCGATTCCCCGGCCGCCGTAGGTCGAGACGATCGCGTAGTTGACGATGCCGATGCCGGCGACCGCGACCACCATCAGCCAGATCACCTGTGGCTCGAGTGGAATCATCACCGTGCCCAGCTCGAGGGTCGCCTCGGGCGGCAACAGCGGGTAGACGACGAACGCGAGGATGGCGAACTCGGTCGTCGATCGCATCTCCTCGCGGGAGAGCCCCCAGGCGAACGCGTGCAGTTCGCGTTTCAGGACGAGCAACAGCGAGGAGAGCACGGCGACGGTGACCCCCTCGAGGATGAAGCCGGCCGCGACGAGTGCCCCGACGCCGTAGGCGACCAGCATCGACACGGACGTCGTCAGCGAGAGGCCAGTCTCTTCGTCGCCGAGCAGCCCCTCGAGTGCGAGCAACACGCCCTGCACGATCACGAGGAGGCCGCCCAGCAACAGCAGCCCCGCACCGACGTCGGTCTCGAGGACGAGTATCGTAAAGACCGCGGCGAGCAGGCTGATCAACGAGAACGTCCGGATACCGGCGGACTTCTGGGACCACTCGCGCTCGAGTCCCAGGAACATCCCGAGGGCGCCCGCGAGAGCAATCCTGACGACCGACTCATCGAGGGGAGCCTCGGCGAGTTGCAGCGGAACCTCTATCACTCGGTGTACTTCCGTCCAATCGCACATAAGGGGCGTGCCGGCTCGAACGCAGTCTGACGGCTCGGCCAGCGACGACCACGACGTCGAACTCCACTCTCGACGCTCGAGGCGCGGTCACTCACGCAGCCTGGAGCCGTCACGTGGACAGAACTCGTGATCCGGGTCCGCCGTCTGGAACTCACATCGTGGGCACCGTCGGACCGAACGGGAGGTTTGCTCGCGGTCCCGTCGCGTAAAGAGAAACGGGACGAACGGGAGGAACAGAAACAACAGCAGCGTCTCGAAGTAGATCCAGGCGGCGACGCTCACGAGGAAACCGATCGCTAGACCGACGAGCGCTGTACCCGTTCGTGACGAGCGCACGCGTTAGAGGTCGACGTACTGGGCTTCCCAGTCACGACGAGCGTCGAGTTCCCGCCGACCGCGACGGGTGAGCGTGTAGAAGTTGGTCCGGCGATCACGCCGTCCCTTCTCGACGAGTCCCTTGTCCACGAGCGTATCGAGATTCGGGTACAGTCGCCCGTGATGAATCTCCTTCTCGTAGTAGTTCTCGAGTTCCTCTTTGATGGCCAGTCCGTGGGGTTCCTCCTCGCCAGCGATGACGTAGAGCAGATCACGCTGGAATCCTGTCAGGTCGTACATTGGGAACGTACCATGCGTACTTACTGTCGAATTTTAATAAGGCTATCGGGTCGTTTCGATCGAAACCCGGCTATTACCGGCGAATACAGCGTGGGTGACTCGAACCGAAGGATAATTCCAGTGATGGATCGACCCCGGAGGGATATCTAACGGCAAGTTCATGTCTACGGTCAGTTGAAAGTAGAGCTGGATAATTCTTCGACAGCAACGGGGCTACCAGTCGAACGATTCGGTTCGACAGCAACGCAACCGACAGTCGGTCGTTCACACCCGACCGTCGCAGTAGCTCGACAGTGTAGTAAACAGGAAAGCAGATCGCGTGGCGGGAAAAACGCCACGCGATCGCTTGCCGCCCTGAATTGGTCCCCGCTGACGCTTCGGCCCTCCAAGCGAAGCGTCAACAGAAAGATTCTGCTGGCACTACTTAAACGTATCGACACAGGATTGGAAAGTGATACGTCCGAACGCCCTTTCACATGTGCTCTTCCTCAAGCACCCAGCCCAGTGCCCGCTTGTAGTAGGTGAACATCTGCTCGACGCCGTCGTGGTTCATCTCCTCGCTCTCGAGGTGTTCTTTCAGGAATTCGTACTGCTCACGGACGTCTTCTTCGTCTCGCATGGGGAGTCGTACTGTCCACCGAGGGAAAAATCAGTCGCCGGCGTCGACGGGGTACCGACGCCGCGACACGGCCATCCTGTCCCGATGGTCGACCTGTGGGGCCCCGGTCGCGTCACACATGTGTCTTGCCTTTTGACTCACGCTGTGGCCTCGCGACGGCTCACGTATGTCAGCCAGTAGCAAACAGGCGGAGGCAGACCCCGGCCCGTGAGAGAGGACAGCGCCTCGAGCCCGTGTCGAACGGCTTCGATGGGACTCCTCGAGCCAGACCCGGGCAGGGGGCTGGAGTGGCCGTCTACCGAGGGATACGGGAGGCCCGATTAGAGGGCGTCATCTTCGTCCTCGTCGTCGTCCATCGCGTCGTCTTCGTCGTCGTCCATCGCGTCGTCGTCCATCGCGTCGTCGGCTTCCTCGCCGAGGGTCAGCGTGACTTCCTCGTCGGCGCCGTCGATCTCGACGTCCTCCTCGGCTTCTTCGCCCTCGTGTTCTGCGTGGACCGTGTACTCGCCGTCTTCCAGGTCCTCGAATTCGACCTGGCCGTCCTCGTCGGTCTCTTCTTCGTGGGCTTCGTCGTCCTCTTCGTCCTCGTCGTCGTCCGCCAGATCGTCGTCTTCGTCCTCTTCCTCGTCCTCGTCATCGTCCATCAAGTCGTCGTCTTCGTCGTCCTCCTCGTCCTCGTTGTCATCCGCCAGATCGTCGTCTTCGTCGTCATCTTCGTCGTCATCTTCGTCGGCCTCCTCGAGTTCGACGGTCGCTCCTTCGACGGGATCGCCGTCCTCGTCTTCGACCGTCACTGTCAGGGTGTAGGTTTCGTCGTCGTCTTCCATATCGTCGTCTTCCATCTCATCGTCGTCTTCTTCGTCGTCGACCCCTGGTTCTTCGTCGTCGTCCATCGGGTCGTCGTCCTCGGCGTCCGGGTCTTCTTCCTCTTCGTCGCCGGGTTCATCGTCGGCACACCCGGCCAGCGCCAGCGCACTCGCCGTACCTGCTGCAACAACGAACTTCCGTCGGTTCAGTCTCTGATGGGACATATCCCTCGATAGAACGTTCCAGCTGGTTGCACTGCGGCCTGCAACTGCCGTACTTTAATGACCTGTTGAACGTCCTCTCTGGATTCCTGAGTGTGCTCGAGTTCGGAACGTTCGTCGAATCTCCTCCACCCATCCCGGTCCGACGAACGGGTTCTTCAGCCCCCAGATCGGTCGAGAAATCGACGGTTGTGACGGAAACGACCGGACGTGTGTCGGTGACGCGTCGGTGAAACGATTCTCGAGCAGACGGAATCGCGGGGTCGCCGACCGCCTCGGCCAGCCACCGACCTGACGGTCCACCGGGGGTACCTACCCCTTCGCGAGACAGTCGCCGACGAACCACAGTCTACGGTGTGCTCCGCGTCGCTCGAGTCGGGAGACGGTTTAACGCCCCCGTTGCCACGATTCACACCAGCCTCATCGTCCTCGAGCGGGCACGAGTCAACGCCCGGCGTTCCCAGTAGATCCGACGTTCCCGTCGACACTCCGTGAAGCCTTTTCCTCTCTCGCGCGTACGCGTCTACATGAAAATCCGAGGCGAGCGCGAGTGTACGGAGTGTGGAACGCGCTGGTCGTACTACGAGACCGGAAGCGTCGGCTGTCCGGCCTGTGGGAGTCTCCACAGCGTCGGTCTCGACGAGCGAACCGAACACACCGATCTTCAGGTACAGTTCGACCTCACCGACGTTCGAAACGACGTCGAGGACGCTACCCACGACGAACTCGCCGACAGGGCCCGCAAGTCGTGTCGCGAATACGTCCGTCAGCGTGGGTTCGTGAGCGCGGGCGATCTTCGCGAACTGGACGACGAATACCTCGCGGCGAGCGAACTGTTGTACGTCGCCGACCTCGTCGCCAGCGAGCAGTCGCTAGCCGAACACGAGGAGCTGTACTTTCTCTCGCTGTTGCGCGATGCCGACGACGGCGAGCGACCACCCGTCGAGGAGGTTCCCCGCTCGCTCCGGTCGGGACGCGGACTCGCCTACGCGAACGCCGTCCGGGAGTACCGCCGAGACGTTCGGACCTGGACCGACGATCGGACGCTGACGCCGGACGAACGTAGCGCCCTCGAAACGCTCGGCGAACACGCCAAACGCTTCCGGGTGCTCGACGGCGACGTCGACCCCGGGACGGCCGAGGGACTGATCCAGGCGACGCGACACCTCGCGAACGGACTCCGGGGAGACGACGTCGCGTTCACGCAGGCACAGGAGCGTCTCGACTCGCTCGGAAGAGACCTGCTCGAGTGAGGGCCACGACGGGACGGCAAAACGGCCAGGCGAACGGCGATCAGGGCAGGTCCACGTCGACGTCTTCCTGCAGGCTCGCGGCCTTTACGGTGTTATAAAGTAACATAGCGCGGGTCATCGGCCCGACCCCACCGGGCACGGGGGTGATCGCGCTGGCCGCTTCTCTCGCGCTCTCGAACTCGACGTCACCGACGAGTTCGTATCCCTTCTCGGTGTCGGCCTCGACGCGGTTGACGCCGACGTCGATCACGACGGCACCGTCGCCGATCATCGAGCCGTCGACGAGTTCGGGAACGCCAGCGGCGGCGACGACGATGTCCGCACGGCGGGTCTTCTCGGCGAGGTCCTCGGTCCGGGAGTGACAGACCGTCACCGTGGCGTTCCCGTCGTCGGCCTTCTGAATCAGGAGGTTCGCCAGCGGCTT
>LKMK01000230.1 GCA_001563805.1 Natrialbaceae archaeon B1-Br10_E2g2 | reverse complement strand
TGACGAAGACGAAGATGAAGACGACGAGCAGGACGATGAGACGCCTGACGAAGACGAAGATGAAGACGACGAGCAGGACGAGTACGACGATCCGATAGACGCCTGGCGAAACGGCGACATCAGCTTCAGCGAACTCATGGACGCGCTCAACTCCTGACTGCCCGGCCGGCCGGGCTTCGACGGTCGATTTTGATCGGAACTCGAGTTCAGAACACGGCGTTCGGCCGACGAAAAGACATTACTACCCCGGGAATGACCTGTAGGTATGACGCTGTCGAAGCCGCCACTGTGGGAGCACCACGGTGATCGAGGAGCGAAGTTCACGGAGTTCGGTGGCTGGGACATGCCCGTCGAGTTCGATTCGATCCAGACGGAACACGCCGCAGTTCGTGATGACGCTGGTATCTTCGACGTCTCGCACATGGGCCAGATCCACGTGACGGGACCGGACGCGACGGAGCTGATGCAACGGCTGACCTCGAACGACGTCACCCGACTCGAGGTCGGGGACTCACAGTACGCCGTGATCACCGACGAAGCGGGCGTCATCGTCGACGACACGGTCGTCTATCGCCTCCCGGACGAAGACGGCGAGCCGACGTACCTCTTCGTTCCGAACGCGGGAACCGACGAGGCAGCCCACGAGCGGTGGATCGGCCACCGCAACGAGTGGGGACTCGAGGCGACCATCGACAACCGAACCGACGAGTACGCGATGGTCGCCGTCCAGGGTCCGAACGCGCCCGACCTCGTCGAGGAGGCAGCCGACGGGTCGGTGACCGACCTCGGCCGGTTCGAGGCAACGTACGCGACGATCGACGGCGTGGAGTGCTGGACGGCCCGGACGGGATACACCGGCGAAGACGGCTTCGAACTGCTCTTCCCGTGGGCCGAGGCCGAGCGGCTCTGGACGGCACTCGACTGCCAGCCCTGCGGGCTCGGCGCCCGCGATACACTACGGCTCGAGGCCGGCTTCGTGCTCGCCGGGCAGGACTTCGACTACGAGTCGAATCCCCGGACGCCGTACGAAGCCGGCATCGGCTTTACCGTGGCACTCGACACGGAGTTCGTCGGCCGCGACGCACTCGCGGCGGTCGACGACGAGGGCGTCGACGAGCAACTCGTGGGCTTTCAGTTGATCGACCGCGGCGTCCCGCGACACGGCTACGACATCACGAACACCGACGGGCGCGTCATCGGGACGGTGACCAGCGGAACGATGAGTCCCACCCTCGAGCAGTCGATCGGTCTCGGCTACGTCCCCGTCGAGTACGCCGACCCCGGCACGACCCTGCAGGTCGTCGTCCGCGGTCGGTCGAAAAAGGCAAGAGTTGAAACCACACCCTTCATCGATACAGTATAATGAGCTTCGATACTCCCGACGACCGACGGTACATGGAATCGCACGAATGGGCACTCGAGGACGACGGCGTCGTCCGCGTCGGCATCACCGACTTCGCCCAGGACGAACTCGGCGACGTGGTCTTCGTCGAACTTCCCGACGAAGGCGACGCCCTCGAGCAGGAGGCCGAGTTCGGCGTCATCGAGTCGATCAAGGCCGTCTCGGACCTCTACGCGCCAGTCAGCGGCGAAGTCGTCTCGATCAACGAGGAGCTGTTCGACGCGCCCGAACTCGTCAACGAGGACCCGTTCGGCGACGGCTGGATGCTCGAGATCGACGCCGACGATACGGACGAACTCGAGGAACTGCTGAGCGCGGCCGAGTACGAAGACCAGATCGCCTGATCGGAACCGACTCGACCCGACTCGGTTGTTGATTTCTCACACGTACCCGCCGGTGTTGGCTTCGATCGACGCTTCTCCTTTTCGCCGTCTGAGATGCCAGCGTTACCGGTGGCCGTCCGAGGTGCCAGGATCACCGGTCCTCTTCAAGAGGCCAACGTCGATCTGCTGAGCCGACGTTCAGAGTGGCCGTCCGCCGACCGGTGTCGGTCGTCTCCTCGAGTTCTGTTTTTGGGCGCCGCTACGGATCGGGCGGCGGCTCGGAGCGGTTGACTAGCACGAGCGCAGCGCCAGTGACGAGTACCGTCAGGACGCCCCAGACGATCCACAACGCTGCGCTATCGACGTACACCGCGAGCGAAAGCGTCACGAGAAAGACGCCGAAGAGCGCGCCGGTCAGTCGTTCGGTCCAGTCGAGCATGGGCCTCACTCGAGCGTGACGAGGTGGTCGAGCATCTCCTGGAGCGGGGCCGTCGTCACGGCGAGCGAGTAGCCGTCGATTCGGGCCAGGTCCGCGGCGTGATCCCACAGGTCGTCCTCGTCGATGCCGTGGAGGACGACGGCGTTCGGCGTCGGGTTGACGACCCGAAGCGCGACGAGTGGGGATTCCCCGCGCGTGACGCCGGTGAACACCAGCGCGCGGTTCGTGCTCTGCCCGTAGAGCCGGAAGAACTCCTCGCTCGAGAGGCGGGTGATCGCCTCGATGCTGTCGATGACGGTGTGGCCGCTGATGCGGTCGGTGGCCCCCGACGCGACCTCGGTCGCTCCGAGGTCCTCGTAGAACTGCGAGAGGTAGATGGACGTCGCGTACTCGCGGAGGTCGAGGACGACGTCGCTGTCGAAGCCCGCCGAGAGCACCCGTCCGTACTGACGGATGCGATCGCCGCCGCGGCGCTCGTCGATCTCGAGTAAGCCGTGTACCAGCCGGCCGACGACGCCGATACCGGGACTCTCCCGGCGGCCGCTCTCGTAGTCCGAGATGACGGACGACGAAACGTCGAGTTCGGCTGCCAGATCGGTCTGTGAGACGTCGAAGTCGGTGCGCCACTTTCGCAACGTGGCTCCGGGATCGTCACTCAGCGTGATCTCCCCGGCGATCTTCTCCGCGAGTTCCCGTTTCGGTCCGCGTCCGCTCATGGACGGAGGTCACCCGGTCGTCCCAAGTAGCTACCGGAGACCGCTCGAGGGTCCGACCCGTCGTCGTCAGGCGGACCGTCGATCGAGTGGGGGTAAAAGTGGGGGTGTGTTCGAACGAGTTCCCCTCGTCCGGAGATCGGTACAGGGGCTCGCTCAGGCGTTGTTCATTCGCTGGCTGTCGCGGTTTCCACACCGCAGACACTCCCGCACGCGGTACGGCTCCCGGGAGTATCGGGCGTTCTCTCCGCTTCCACCTTCGGTCACGAGCTGGACGGTAACTTCGTGAAGCGTATCCATCTCACAGACCTCACACGGTTCCGTCATCCCGTTTGTCACGTCATCAGTCGTTGCCATACTAGCCCCTCAGAAGACGACTCACATATATCATCGACAGCGGCTTCGGCTGTGGAGAAGGGGTATATATAGGCTTTCTCACGGACTGAGAACGCCCCCGTATCAGACGCTCGGGCGATCCCCCTGCCGCCGTAACCTGTCACAAGATAATGCTATTGGGTAGCGACAACGGTCCACTGACCCGGAAAGCCTTTTGCGTCCAGTACTACATTCATGCGTACATGGACGAAGAGTCCTCCATCGAAGAAATTCTCGATACGATCGGGGACGAACACGCACGGACCGTCCTCGCGTCTATCAGCCGCGAACCTGGGTCGGCGAAGGAACTCGCGGCCCGACTGGACCTCTCTCAGCCGACGATCTACCGTCGACTCGACCTGCTCGAGAAAAACGACCTCATCAAACACCAGACGCTCGTCGCCGACGACGGCAACCACTACAAGGAGTTTCGATGTAACTTCAACAGTACGGTCATCTCGCTGGAAGACGACGAGTACGACGTTCGAATCTATCGAGAAGAGAACCTCCCGGACCGGTTTTCGAGCCTCTGGGACGACCTCGGTGTGAAGTGAGCCACGACCATGCCAGCACGCACTCACTCGCGGACACTCGAGACGACGTATCCACCTGGTGATCGATGATGACGATGACCGCGCTCGTCGAGGCGGTGTTGATGCTGATGCAACTGACCGTGTTCGCCCTCGCGCTGGGGCTGACGCTCATCAGCTTCCAGTCGTACAGACAGAACAGTTCGAAGCGACTCGAGTCCGCGTTCATCGGCTTTGCGTTCCTGAGTATGGGCGTCGCGTTGACGACGATCGTCTCTCAGCTCCCGTCGCCGCCGATCGCCTTCCACATCGTCGAGACGATCCCGTTCATCGTTGGCTTCGGGATGCTCTATCTCTCGCTCTATCGCTGAGCGTCGTCACGGCCTGTCGGTGTCCCCGCTCGATCGCCCACCACGGCGACCACTACCCCGCCGAGCGCACCGAACGCGATCGGGTACGCGAGTCCGGCCAGCAGGACGCCGACGAGGGGGTCCGGCCGGAGTCCGACCCCGCCGACGTCGACGGTGAACGCGACGATCCCGACCACCACAGAGGGGAGGTAGCCGACGACCGTCGTCGATCCGGTGATCGCCGCGTCGGTCGCCCGCCCGTACGTCTCGCGACGGTGCCACGCCAGGACGCCGCCAGCGACGGCGAGCGTCACGGCCGGGAGCCCGTAGAGAGCCACGAAGCCGCCGCCAATGGCGGCCAGGAACCCCTGTCCCTCGAGCGTCCCACCCAGCGCCA
Source organism: Natrialbaceae archaeon B1-Br10_E2g2 (assembly GCA_001563805.1). GTDB lineage: Archaea > Halobacteriota > Halobacteria > Halobacteriales > Natrialbaceae > Natrarchaeobaculum. The sequence goes on along the minus strand of LKMK01000230.1, from coordinate 1,011 downwards.
GGGCCGGAACGTCGAGCGTGACGCCGTGGGCGTCGAAGAACAGCCAGCCGGCCAGCTGCCAGTCGGCGGCCGCCTCGAGTACCACCTCGAGGCCGCTCGTCTGCAGTTCCGCGCGGACGGCCTCGAGGGCCACGACGTACGCGATGGCGTAGCCGACGAGCCACGCGACGATGCCCGCGACCGTGCCCGCGCCGACCGGAATCGGAATCCGACGCTGTTCGGCCATTGGCTCGTCGTCACTCGGCGATCGGCAAAACGGTTCCGTCGAACGGCGAGCGCTCGTCTCGAGCGACGAGATCTCCGATGGTATCACACACCAGGACAGTGAGCGACTGGACCCAGCAATCGAACAAATATAATGTCGATTCGATGTCCTGGGAGGGTCGAATATGCGTCGTCGGTCGCTCGGGAATGCAGAGACAAATCCGAGTAGTGAACACAGAATGGGTATTTCCACATATTGGGGAACGTTTTTGTTTTCACCCACCGTACACCGAGGTATGGCAGACGTGGCGCTTGACGACCGCGGTCGTCTCACGCTCCCGAAGGAGGTCCGAGAGCGATACGGGAACCGGTATCACGTCGTTCAGCTTCCCGACGGAGTCAAATTGGTTCCGGTCGCCGACGACCCGCTCGAGGCACTCAGGGACGAATTCGCGGACGTGGATACATCGACCGACGAGCTCCGAGAGAAAGCGCGTGACGCTGCCATCGACGAGGCCGGACGGTAGATGTACGTCGAGACGGACTTTCTCCTCGCACTCATCAAGGACGAAGACTGGCTTGGCGATGCCGCTGAGACGGTATACCGGGAGTATCGAGACGAGCTGTGGACGTCGCAGTTCACGCTCATCGAACTCCTGCTGGTCGCCTACCGGGAGGAACGTGATACCGAACGCGTCGTTTCGAACGCCGCCACCCTCGTCGACGTACGCGGTGACGCGGAGACGGTCGTTACGGCGGCGACGTACGTAGAAGACCACGGGTTCACTCCGTTCGACGCGCTTCACC
>LKMK01000229.1 GCA_001563805.1 Natrialbaceae archaeon B1-Br10_E2g2 | reverse complement strand
GGTCCGCGTCGAGGAGTTCATGAACGTCCTCAAGTACAGCCACGTCCAGCACATCGAGTCGACCGTCACGGGGACGCTGGCAGCGAACGCTGACGCGTACGACGCGACCAGGGCCTCGTTCCCGGCCGGCACGCTCTCCGGCGCGCCGAAGATCCGCGCGATGGAGATCATCGACGACCTCGAGGCCGAGCCCCGCGGCCTCTACGGCGGGGGCGTCGGCTACTACTCCTGGACCGGGGACGCCGACTTCGCCATCGTTATTCGCACGGCCACGATCGCAGACGAGGGCGACAGGCAGCGGATTACGGTCCAGGCCGGCGCAGGCCTGGTCGCTGACAGCGACCCAACGGCCGAGTACGAGGAGACCGAGAAGAAGATGGGCGGCGTGCTCTCCGCCCTCGAGGCGATCGAGACGCCAGCGGACTCCGCCGTCGAGGAGACAGCCGATACGCTCGAGTCACCGGAGGTGAGCCGATGAGCACGCCCGCGGTCGGCGAGGAGGACACAAGCGAGGACGCAGCAGAGCCACTCACCGTCCTGTTCGTCGACAACTACGACTCGTTCACGTACAACCTGGTCGAGTACGTCAGCCAGCACGCCGGGACGGAGACAGCGGTCGTGAAGAATACGGCCTCGCTCGAGGAGATCCGGGCCGTAGAGCCCGACGCGATCGTCATCAGTCCCGGGCCGGGCCACCCCGAGAACGACCGCGACGTCGGCGTCTCGGCGGCCGTCCTCCGCGAGGTGAGTCCCGACGTGCCGACGCTCGGCGTCTGTCTCGGCCTCGAGGCGGCCGTCTACGAGTACGGAGGGACAGTCGGGCGCGCGCCCGATCCGATCCACGGTAAGGCCTCGGCGGTCGACCACGACGGCGAGGGCGTCTTCGACGGCCTCGAGCAGGGCTTTCGCGCGGGTCGGTACCACTCGCTCGTTGCGCTCGATGTTCCGGAGTGTTTCGAGGTGTCGGCGACCGCAGAACACGGAGACGAGACGCTCGTGATGGGGATTCGCCACCGCGAGTTCCCGATCGAAGCCGTTCAGTTCCACCCCGAAAGCGTGCTCACGGCCGTCGGCCACGACGTGATCGAGAACTTCCTCGAGTCGATCTGAGCGGTCGCTCGAGAGCGTGGGTCCATTCCTGGAGCGGAGGGTCTAGGCGGGCGGTCAGAACGGCAATCCGACGAACCCGGTAGCGTAGAGCGCTGCGAGAACCACGGCAGCGACGATACCGACCCGAATAGCGATCTTGATCGCGATTTTGATCGCGATGACGGCGACGGCGAAGGCAGCGAGTGCGGCCAGGGCGAGCAGTACCGTCCCCGACGAGAGTACTTCGAGCATACTCGAGTCCCCGTAGCGAATCGACGTAATCTTTCTGGATGTCGTGACTGACACGTGACCGTGACAACAGCTCAGACCTATTCGTGGAGACGGATTGCCAACGGAGCGGGCCGGAGATCGGTGGATTCCGACGCTCGACCGGTTGTGGGACTCTACTTTCACTCCGGTCTGAAAATCGTTAAGACGGTCGGTCACGTAGGCTCTCACGAACCCGGACGGAACCGTTTCACCGGTCGCCGCCGAACCGGAGTCGAAACGAGAGAGAGTCATCTATGAAAGTGAAATTGTCCTACTACAAGAAAAGTAGGACGACAACACCACGTTTTATGAGGGATGCATGAATACCGAACCTTCGTCACGAATGATGAGAGCCAGGACCCGTATTTGCGCCAGAATCGCCACCCGACGGCGGGATAGCCCCGAGGTGTCCCGCGCATGAGCCAGCACGACCTCTCTGCGGAGGAGTTGACCCTCCCGATCAAGCGCACCGAGGGAGAGGCCCTCGAGGAGCGCATGACCGCCAACGCCTACCACAACATCCTCCCCGCACGCTACCTGCGCAAGGACGCGACCGGCGAGCTCGTCGAATCCCAGGAGGACCTCTTCGAGCGCGTCGGCCGGAACATCGCGCTGGCGGAGGCCGTCTACGAAGCCGACAATCAGAACGTCGAGATTACCGTCACGCCCGAGCAGCTCAAACCCGGCCACCCGCGGCGGGACGAACTCGCCGAAGAAGTGTTCGGCGAGGGCGTCACGACCGACGACGCCGCCGAGACGGAACTCACCGAGGGGAACGTAAACAAGTTCGCCTACGACACCGTCGTCCCGGAACTCCCGGACGAGATCCGTGAGCACGTCGAGGACGTCGCCGAAACGTTCATCGAGGGGATGGAGACGCTTTCGTTTATGCCGAACTCGCCGACCCTGATGAACGCGGGCGACGAGCTCCAGCAGCTGTCGGCCTGTTTCGTCATGAGCCCCGACGACGATCTCTCGGACATCCACGAGACGGCCAAGAAGGCCGCGGAAGTGTTCCAGTCCGGTGGCGGCGTCGGCTACGGGTTCTGGCAACTTCGACCCTTCGGCGACTCGGTCGGCTCGACCGGCGGCATCGCCTCCGGCCCGATCACCTTTATGCGGACCTACGACCAGCTCTGTGAGACGATCGCCCAGGGCGGCACCCGACGTGGCGCCCAGATGGGCATCATGCGCGTCTCTCACCCCGACGTCATCGAGTTTATCCACGCCAAGAACAAGGACGTCTCGCTTGCGCACACGCTTCGACTCAACGACCCCGACGACTACACCTACACCACGTTCGCCGAGGCACTCGAGGAAGCCCGCGAACTCATCGACGACGACGGTCGCGTCCCGAAGCACCTGCGCAACGCCGTCGAGGGCCACCTCTCGAACTTCAACATCTCCGTCGGCGTCACCGACGCCTTCATGGAGGCCCTCCAGAACGGCGAGGAGTACGTCTTCACCAACCCGCGGACGGAAGAACCCCACATCGCCACCGAGGAGACCAAGGAGATGTACAGCCGGTACGACCTCGGCGAGCACGTCGAGGTCGGCGAGCCGCTGTCGATCCCCGCCGAACTCATCTGGGAGCGCATCGTCGAGGGCGCCCACGAGAACGGCGAACCCGGCGTCATCTATCTCGAGCGAGTGAACAAGCAACACTCCTTCGACGTCGAGGAACACCCGGACCACCGGATCCTCGCGACGAACCCGTGTGGCGAACAGCCCCTCGAGGAGTTCGAGGCCTGTAACCTGGGTCACATCAACCTCTCGACGCTCGCGGACTTCGAGGCCCCCGACTGGCGGGTCTGGTCGGACGCACACGGCGACGAGTACGACAGCCAGGAGGCAGCCATCGCCGCCTTCCTCGAGGAAGCGATCGACTTCGAGGAGTTCGACGACCGCATCGAGTACGGCACCCGATTCCTCGAGAACGTCGTCACCATGTCCGACTTCCCGGTCGAGGAGATCGAACGGAAAGTCAGCGAGATGCGCAAGATCGGGCTGGGCATCATGGGCCTGGCCCAGCTGTACATCCAGCTCGGCATCCGCTACGGCTCCGACGCCGGCAACGAGGTCGCCCGCCAGCTGATGACCCACATCAACCACGAGGCCAAAGCGACCAGCCACGACCTCGCCCTCGAGCGGGGCTCGTTCGCCGAGTGGGACGACTCGAAGTACGCGACGCCGACCGAGTACCGCGAGTGGTTCGAGCACCAGACCGGCGAGGATGCCGACGACTGGGAAGGCGGATTCCCCATTCGCAACCACAACGTGACGACCATCGCCCCCACCGGGACGACCTCGATGGTCGGCAACACCACGGGTGGCTGTGAGCCCATCTACAACGTCGCCTACTACAAGAACGTCACCGACGACGTTCAGGGCGACGAGATGTTGGTCGAGTTCGACGACTACTTCCTCCGGGTACTCGAGGACAACGACATCGACGTCGAGACCGTCAAGGAGGAGGCCCAGGAACAGATGGCGACGAACCAGTTCGAGGGCGTCGAGGGCCTCTCGACGGTGCCGAACGCGATCGGTGAGCTGTTCGTCATCACGAGCGACCTCTCGGCGAAAGACCACGCCGCCGTCCAGTGTGCCTGCCAGGAGGGCGTCGACTCGGCCATCTCGAAGACCGTCAACGCACCCAACGACTCCAGCCTCGAGGACGCCAAAGACGTCTTCGAGTGGGTCTACGAGAACGGCGGCAAAGGCGTCACCTACTACCGCGACGGCACCCGGAGCAAACAGGTGCTGACCACGCGCGCCGACAACGCCGACTTCGCCGACGAGACCGAAGCCGCGGCAGCGCTGGTCGAACAGATCGACGAAATCTTCGGCGGACTCGAGCAGTTCTTAGAGAGCGAGGACGTCCGCGAGGCCCTCGAGGCCGACGTCGATTCCCTGGTCGGCGGCGACGCCGTCGAGGTTCACTACACCGAAAAGCGCGACCGGCCGGATGCCCTCCAGGGCGTCAGCCAGCGCATCGACACCGGCTACGGCAAGATCTACGTGACGATCAACGAGGATCCCGAGACCGGCCAGCCGTTCGAACTGTTCGCGAACATCGGCCACTCGGGTGGCTTCACCAACTCCTTCACCGAGGCGCTCGCGAAGGTCATCTCGACCTCGCTGCGTTCCGGCGTCGACCCCAAAGAGATCGTCGACGAACTCTGTGGGACCCGCAGCCCGAAGGTCGCCTGGGACAAGGGCGAACAGATCCAGTCGATCCCCGACGCCATCGGCACCGCGATGCGTCGCTATCTCGACGACGAGATCGACAAGCCGTATCCGACCCAGCAGACCCTCGAGGAGTCGGCCGACGCCCGTATCGCCGGCTACGACGAACACGAGACCGACGGCGGCGCGGCCGCCATGGATAGCTCTGACGACGCCACGCAGGACCTCATCGACGCCGGCGAGTCCCCCGAGTGTCCCGACTGTGGCGCACTCTCGCTGTACTACTCGGAGGGCTGCAAGACCTGCGAGTCCTGTGGCTGGAGCGAGTGCTGACTGACTGACTGAATCGTTCGATTTTGCGTTCTCGTTCTCGGTTCGACGAGGCGGACAAGGGTTAGTATCGTTCAGCCTGAAGACCCGGTATGGCTGCAGACAGTGACCGGTCGGACGAGCCGACGGGACCGGAAGACGGCCCTCGAGAACGGGCGTCCGGGGCGCCGACCTGTCCACACTGCGAGACACCGCTGTACAAACGACACTGCAAGTACGTCTGCCCCCAGCACGGCCCCATCATCGACTGCAGCGACCCCTTCCGGTGACGACGGCGAGGGTTCGATACGAGTCAGCTGTCGACCGGATGTCCCGTGTTTCGAGCGTCCGTTCGGGCCTGGAGAACCCGGTAGAGAGGCCCCGCGAGCAAGACGCCCGCCGCGAGGAGACACGCCGCCGAAAGCGCCAGGCCGAGTTCACCGAGGCCGCCTGTCGTGATCGTCGCCGCAGAGGCGCCCACGACGACCGCTGCGACCGTCCACGGCAGTTCGCCGATCGCCGTCCCGACGACGAGATGCCGGAGTCGAACCCCGGAGGCGGCCGCAGCACACGTCGAGACGTCCGACGGGATCGGTGCCAGTCGTGAGGCGGTGACGCCGCGGATCGGCCCCGCAGTTCGGTAGTATCGCCTGATCGCATCGCCGGCTCGAGCGGCGAGGTCGGAGTTGC
>LKMK01000228.1 GCA_001563805.1 Natrialbaceae archaeon B1-Br10_E2g2 | reverse complement strand
CGTCTGAGTTCGAGGCCACGTCCGACTTCGACGACACGTCTGAGTTCGAGGACACGTCCGACTTCGACGACACGTCTGAGTTCGAGGACACGTCCGACTTCGACGACACGTCTGAGTTCGACGACGCATCCGACTTCCACGACTCGTCTGACCTCGACGATGCATCCGGGTTCGACGACACGTCCGACTTTGACGATGCGTCTGACTTCGACGACTCGTTCGATCCGACACCGGAGACTGCGGTCTCGTTCGACTCGTCCGACGAACCGGTCGAGGCGTGGAACGCGGACGGCGAGTCCGACGTGGACACTCGAGCGTCCCCCGAGGACGACGACGCACTCGAGACGGCACACCCGGACCCGCTCGAGACGGGCGAGTCGGACGACGACGGCGACCGCGAGTCACGAACGTTGGAGTCGCCCACCGAGACCCCCTCGGCGGACGACGAGTTCGGAGACGTCCCGACGGAGGTGTTCGAACTCGACGACGACTCGAGTGACTCGTTCGAAGAGACGTTCGGTGCCGATGCACTCTCGGCTGTAGACTCAACTGGAGAGTGGGACGCGGCCGGCGACTCGGCGAGCACATCTCCCGAAGACGCCGTCGAGTCCGCGGCAGCCGACGAGGCGACTCCTCGAGTGATCGAGGAGCCGACCCTCGAGATTCCGGACATCACCGTTCCAGAGTCGGTCGACAGAACCGACGACGAGCCGACCGCCGGCGAGATCCAGTCGGTGCGGATGGACGTCGAACAGATCGACGACCTGCTGAACCTGGTCGAAGGCCTCGTCACGACTCGCGTCCGGCTCCGGCACGCGGTCGAAACCGAACTCGACCGCGAGGTGCTCGAGAGCGAGATCGACGGCCTCGAGAAACTGGTGACCGACCTCCAGGGGACGGTGATGGACGTGAGGCTCGTCCCGCTCGAGACGATCGCGAACCGGCTTCCGCGAGTCGTTCGGGACGTCGCCCGCGACCAGGAGAAGGCGGTCGACTTCGAGATGGACGGCACCGAGGTCGAACTCGACCGGGGGATCCTCGATCGACTCCGGGATCCGCTGATCCACCTGATCCGCAACGCCGTCGATCACGGAATCGAACCGCCGGCGGACCGGGAGGCAGCGGGCAAACCCCGCGAGGGACGCGTCGAGGTCTCCGCAACCCGTGAGCGCGATCAGGTGACGATCACGGTTTCCGACGACGGTCGTGGACTCGATCCCGACGATTTGCGCTCGGAGGCCGTCGAAGCCGGTGTGCTCAACGCCGACGAGGCAGCGGCGCTGACCGACGACGAGGCGTACGACCTGGCGTTCCACCCGGGGCTCTCGACGGCCGAGGAGGTAACCGACGTCAGCGGTCGCGGCGTCGGGATGGACGTCGTCGAGCGGACGATCGACTCGCTCGACGGGACGATCTCGATCGACAGCGAACTCGGCGAGGGGACGACCGTGACGATGACGCTTCCCGTGTCGATCGCGATCGACGACGTCCTGTTCGTCGAGAGTGGTGGCGAGACGTTCGGCATCCCCACCACCGCGGTCCAGGACGTCGAGTCCGTCGCCGAGATCGAGCTGGTCGACGGCGACCCCGTTCTCCCCGTCGAAGACGACGACTACCCGGTGATCGAACTCGAGGCCGCCCTCGAGATGCCGACGGACGGCTCCGACGGCGGAATGCTGATTCGGGTCCGCGAGGACGTTCGAGCGGTCGCGTTGCAGTGTGACATGGTCGGCGACCAGCAGGAAGTCGTCGTCAAACCCTTCGAAGGCTTCATGGCCGACGTTCCGGGTCTCAGCGGTGCGACGGTTCGAGGCCGGGGAGCAGTCGTCCCAATCCTCGACGTAACGACACTATGAACGAACACGACATCCGACGGAGCATACAATGACGTTGATGGTCGACATACGAAAGCTGAGTTTCATAAACGAAATGGCGAAGGTCGGGACGAACGGCGTCGCCGACAACATGACCAAACTGACCGGCGAAGACGCCCGGATGGAGGTGACGAAGACCAACTTCATCGACGTCGACGACCTCGACTCGCAACTCGAGCCCGGCAAGCGCGTGGGCGTACGAGTCAGGCTGCTCGACCAGCCACATGGACACATTCTCGTCCTCTTCCCGGAAGCGAGCGCGAAGAAAATAACGGCAATCATGCTGAACGACGTCGTCGACGACATGTCGAACGTCTCGGGGAAGATGGCCAGAAGCGCCGTCGAAGAGATGGGGAACATGATGGCGAGTGGCTTCATCGACGGCTGGGCCGACGTGCTCGGCCGGGTGATCGACGTCGCCGCCCCGCAACTGGTCTATGCACCCGCCGGGGACATCGTGACGCGGACTGCAGGGCTCGGTGACGACGATCTCGCGTTGTTCTTCGATTCGGACCTGACGGTTCCGAGCTACCAGATCGAGGCCGAAATCTACGCGTTCCCCGACCTAGAGGAGTTCGTCGAGATGATCAACGAACTCGACGTCCAGACCGCATGAGACTCGACGTCAACGTCCTCGGAACGTTCTACCGGATGGCCAGAGAGGGGGCGGGGCTCGCGGCGGGTCGGTTGACGCAGATGACCGGCGTCGAAACCCGGGTCGGCGTCACGAAGCTCAACTTCATGCGCGGTCAGGAGATCCGTCGCGACCTCGCCGACGGCTCGGCGCTGGTCGGCGTCCGAGTCGAGTTGACCGGCGCGATCGACGGCCACTCGATGGTCGTCTTCGACCGCGACGACGCGGCTCGAATCGTCGAGGGACTGCTCAGCGAGGCCGGCGCAGACCCGGCGGCCGACGCCGACGCTTTCGACCGGATGAGCCAGAGCGCCGTCTCGGAGGTCGGCCAGGTGATGAACAGCGGGTTCGTCGACGGCTGGGCGGACGTCCTCGAGTCGGTCATCGACGTCTCGACGCCGACGTTCGTCGAAGGCGAGTCCGCCGAACCGTTTCTCGACGACCTCGAGAACGCCCCCGCGGACGACGACCTGGCGTTGCTCTTCCAGAGCCGAATCGAGACCGTCGACGCCGAGATCGAGTTCGATCACTACCTCTTCCCGGAGCGGGACTCGATGGCCGCGCTCCTCGATCGCCTCCGCACCAGCGACGGGATCGCCTACGACAAACTGGACGGCTTCGACCGGATGGCCGAACGCGGTGCCGAGGAGATGGCCGAAACCGCGACCAAACTGACGGGTATCGAGACGACCATCGAGATCCGCCGGCTGAACTTCGTCTCCCTCGAGGCGATCCCCCAACAGGTGCCCGACGAGAAACTCGTCGGCGTCGCCTTCGAGTTCGACGGCGTGCCGAGCGGGTATCTGCTGTTCCTGTTCGACGAGGCGTCGGCCCACGAGATCGTCGACGCGATGGTCCCGATGGACGTCGACGACGACGGCTTCGACGAGATGGGCCGTAGCGCGATCATGGAGCTCGGAAACATCATGGCGAGTGGCTTCCTGGACGGCTGGGCGAACGTCCTCGATACGACGATCGACCACTCGACGCCGGAGTTCATCCACGACATCGGCACCGCGGCGGTCGACCCCGTCGTCGTCGGTCTCGGAGCGAACCAGGAGTACGCGTTCGTCTTCGACACGCTCGTCGTCGCCGACGGGCACGCCTTCGACTGTGAAGTGTATGCCATCCCCGACGGCTCCGACCTCGAGCGTGCCCTGAACGATCTCGAGGTCGGCCGGATCGAAGAGACGCCGACGACCGCGGAGTTCCAGGACCTCGATCAGTCATGAAGACCTACGGCACCGAACCCGGCGCACCGACGCCAGTCCAGATCGGCATCTCCGAACTGGCGGTCAGCGACGGGGACGACACCCTCAAATCCTTCGGACTCGGCTCGTGTATCGCGATCGCACTGTACGACCCCGACAGCGGAATCGGTGGCCTCGCACACGCGATGTTACCCGACGGCGACGCCGTCTCGAACAGCGACAGAAAACCGGGCAAATACGCCGATACCGCTATCCGGGCCCTCCTCCGTCGCATGGTCGAACGGGGGGCGAGTTACACGGCCGTCGAGGCGAAACTCGCCGGCGGCAGCGATATGTTCGAGTTCGATAGCTTCGGCGACGGCGTCGGACAGCGAAACGCCGCCGCGGCCAGGGCCGAACTCGAGAAACTCGGTGTTCCAGTCGTGGGCGAAGACGTCGGCGGCCAGCACGGCCGGACCGTGGAGTTCACTCCCGGGACGGGGGAACTCGTCGTCAAGACGGCCGACGAAGACGAACACGGAGTGACCGTCCTGTGACCGGTTCCCTCGACACCGTTCTCGGGTTCGTCGAGGACGAACTCTCGTTCGCGACGAGCCACTACAACGACAGCTATCTCGACCGACGACTCTCCTCGCGGATCCGCCGAACAGACAGCGACGACTACGACGACTACTTCGAGGTGCTCCGGGACGACCCGGACGAACAGACGGCGCTCCTCGAGTCGATGAGCATCAACGTCACCGGCTTCTTTCGCAATCCCGAGGTGTGGGCTGGCATCCGCGAGGTGCTTCGCGAGCTCGCCGGCGACTCCGACGACGTCCGAATCTGGAGTGCAGCGTGTGCAGACGGCCGGGAACCGTACTCGCTGTCGATGCTCGCCCACGACGACCCCGATATCGATGCCGCCGCCGTCGACATCCTCGCGACCGACATCAGCGATCCAGCCCTTCAGACGGCCCGCGAGGGCGTCTACGAGGAACCTCGGACGGTCGACATCGGCGAGCAACTCGAGTTCCTCGACGATCCGGCACGCTACGTCGAGGCCGACGGTCGAACGTACCGCATCGCCGACCGGATCAAACGGTGTGTCTCGTTCGAACGCCACGACCTGATCAACGACGATCCGAAGTCCGGATTCGACCTCGTCGTCTGCCGAAACCTGTTTATCTACATCGACAACGAGTACAAAGCGCCCATGCTCGACGTGATCGCGACGTCTCTGCGGCCGGGTGGCTACCTCGTCATCGGCAAAGCCGAGACGATTCCACCGACCCTGAAGTCCGCGTTTACCGTCCGAGACCCTCGGCTGCGAATTTACCAGCGTGAGTGACCTCGCCGGACCGTCGTCGGTGGCCGACTTTCGGTCACTGACGAACGACCGACCGTTACATGAGCGTCGACCGAATAACTCCGGTGAATGACCGGTCCCGATCTGCGATCGTACGTCAACCGATCACGCGCCCTCCTCGAGTCGAGTTCGCCGACGACGGTCCGCGAAACGCGCACCTGGCTCGTCGACCCGTTCCTCGCGACGCTCGGCTGGGACGTCCACGCCGAGACCTGTCGGACGAACGAACGCGTCGACGAGACCTACCTCGAGTACGTCTTCGCCGTCGGTTCCGTCCCGGCCCTGTTCGTCGCGGTCGAGCCGTACGACGCCGGCCTCGACGAATCCCGGGCCGTCGACCTGCTCGAGGTCATGGCCTGGTCGGGCGTCGACCGCGCGATCTACACTGACGGCAGTGCCTTTCTCTTCCTCGCCGGGACGACCGACGCGGACCGTCTCGGCTGCCGTCTCGCGTCGCTCCCCGAGTACGAGTCCTCG
>LKMK01000227.1 GCA_001563805.1 Natrialbaceae archaeon B1-Br10_E2g2 | reverse complement strand
CTTCGACCGATTTTTCGACCGTCTCGCCGACGGTTTCCTCGACCGATTTTTCGACCGTCTCGCCGACGGTTTCCTCGACCGATTTTTCGACCGTCTCGCCCACCGTCTCTTCGACCGATTTTTCGACCGTCTCGCCCACCGTCTCCTCGACCGATTTTTCGACGGTTTCCTGAACGGTCTCCTCGACGGACTGCTCGACGGTCTCCTGGACCGTCTCTTCGACCGACTTTTCGACGGTTTCTTCGACGGTTTCACCGACGGATTGCTCGACCGTCTCACCCACCGTCGCTTCGACTTGCTCGCCGACGGTCTTCTGGACGGTCGCCTCGACGGACTGTTCGACCGTTTCGCCGACCTGCGCCTGGACCGTCTTCTCCATCTCCTGTTCGACCGTCTTCCCGACGGTCTCCTCGACGGACCGTTCGACCGTCTCCATCTGTTCGCCGACCGATTCCTCGACCGCCCTGGTCATCCAGTCGGGATCGAACCGGGCCATCTTCCAGACGACGTGGAGGACGTACGACGCGAACACGCCGAGGGCGAACGCGAGCCCGATGCCGAACTCGAGTGTGACGATCAACACGATCGAGATGACGATCAGCGCCCCGTAGGCGAGGTCGATCGCCGCGTCGACGCGGACCGGGTTCAGCATCGTCCTCTCTCGCCGGTTCGGACGGCTCGTCCGTCGACTGGTCCGGCAGCGATTCGACTCCGATAAGCGACGACGGGCCGACGCCGCGACGTTCGCCTCGACGACGAATTCCGCTCGACTGTCATACTCACGTCCTCGAGTTCGCCGCGCGAGCGGTTGAATCCTTTGTTGACCGACGCTGCCGACACGAACGGGTCTCTGCCACCACCGCGTTTATTTGCGGCGTCCTCGAAGCGATCCTATGGTTTCCCGCGTTCTCGTGCCGATGGACGGCTCGGAGATGAGCGAATTTGCCCTCGAGCACGCCCTCGAGATCCATCCGGACGCCGACGTCACCGTCTTGCACGTCGTCGGCGAGCCCTCGGCAATGTTCGGGCAGGCGACGGAACTCGCACTCGCGGACGACGTCGAGGAGGCGATGGACGAACACGCCAGGGCGGTGTTCGACCGGGCCACCGAACTCGCGGCGGCGGTCGGTCGGGCCGACGACCTCGAGACCGAGGTCGCGCTGGGGCATCCCGTTCGGGCGATCGTCAACCGCGCCGACGACTACGACACGGTCGTCATCGGCAGTCACGGCGGAACCCTCGCCGAACGCCTGTTCGTCGGCAACGTCGCCGAGAAGGTGTTTCGCCGGTCGCCGGTCCCCGTCACCGTCGTCCGGTGACCGACACGCGGCGTCGACGCTCGAGAAGATTCGAAGCGAAGCGATCGTCGAGTCGACCTCGTCGCTGACGAGGCTCGAGGTATACGGTTTACTGTACGTCAGTTTCGGCGCAACCGCGACCCGGGCGGCGGTTGCGCCGGTACATCGGTACAGGAATCCGTATTAGACGTCGTCGAACGCCAGCTCGCCGGTACGAAGCGCGGCCAGCGTCTCCGGCAGGTCGGAAACCGGGAGCCGTTTCTGCTCGGTCGTATCCCGCTCGCGGACCGTGACGGTCGTCTCGTCGTCGGCTTCCACCGTCTCGTAGTCGACGGTCACACAGAACGGGGTGCCGACTTCGTCCTGGCGACGGTACCGTCGACCGATGTTCCCCGAGTCGTCGTAGGTCACCGAGAGGCCGGCCGCACGGAGGTCGTCGACGATGTCGTGAGCCTGGCTGACGAGTTCCTCGTCGCCCTGCAGCGGGAAGACGCCGACGAAGGTGGGGGCGACTTCGGGCTCGAGGGCGAGGTAGGTCCGCTCCTCGCCGTCGACTTCGTCCTCGCGGTAGGCGTGATGGAGGACGGTGTAGACGAGTCGGTCGACGCCGAAGGAGGGTTCGATCACGTGCGGGGTGACGTGCTCGCCGGCGATCGTCTCCTCGTCGACCGAGAAGCCGGTTTTCTCGACGGGGAGCTCGTGGCTCTCGCCGTCCAGTTCGATCTCGACGGTATCCCCCTCGAACGCGGCCCGATCGCGAGCGGCGAGGTCCTCGAGTTCCTCGACCACGTCCTGCGCCGCGCCGCCGAACTCCGGCCCCAGGTAGCTCATGTCGGGGTCGACGGTGGCGCGTTCGACGGTCTTCGGCTCGTCGTACTGTTTGAAGACGGTAAAGCGGTCGCCGGAGTGGTCGGCGTGTTTCGAGAGGTCGTAGTCGCCGCGGTTGGCGAAGCCGGCGATCTCGATCCAGTTGCCGTCGATCTCGCTTTCGGCGTCCCAGCAGTCGGCGGCGTAGTGGGCGCGCTCGCCGGCGAGGTGCTGGCGGAACCGGAACCGGTCCATGTCGACGCCGACCGACGCGTACCACGGCTTGGCGACGCCGAGGAAGTACGCGACCCACGAGTCGGCGATGACGTCGTCGGCGACGGCCTCGCCGATCGTCGTCTCGATCACGTCGCCGTCGTCCGCGTGCTGCTCGCTTGCGGGATAGAGCGTCACTTCGACGTCCTCGACGCGCTCGAGCGGTGGCTCGTCGGCTTCGGGGTCGACGAAGTACTCGAGTTCGGCCTGGGTGAACTCGCGGGTCCGGATGATCGAGCGTCGGGGGCTGATCTCGTTGCGGTAGGCCCGACCGATCTGGGTGACGCCGAACGGAAGCTGGTTGCGAGCGTACTCCTTGAGCCGGGGGAACTCGACGAAGATGCCCTGGGCGGTCTCGGGTCGCAGGTAGCCGGGCTGGGCGTCGCCGGGGCCGATGTTGGTCGCGAACATGAGGTTGAAGTTCTCGACGGCGACGTCCGCGAGGCCGGCCCCACACTCCGGACAGGCGAGTTCGTACTCGGCGATGATCTCCTCGACCTCGGGGATGGGGAGACTCTCCGCGTCCTCGTACTCGGTGTTGTCCTCGACCAGGTGGTCCGCTCGGCCGCTGGCCCCGCAGTCGGGACACTCGATCAGCATATCGTCGAAGCCCTCGAGGTGGCCCGAGGCCTCGAAGACGGGCTCGTGCATGACCGTCGGCGCGTCGATCTCCATGTTCCCTTCGGCGACGGCGAAGCGGTCGCGCCAGGCGTCCTCGACGTTGCCTTTCAGCGCCGCCCCCTGGGGGCCGAACGTGTAGAAGCCGCCGACGCCGCCGTAGGAACCCGACGACCGGAAGAAGTAACCGCGACGTTTCGCCAGCTCGACGAGCTTCGGACTCGTCGATTCGCCGTCGACGGCCTGCTGTTGGCCGTCACTCATACAGCGCCTCCAGCAGGTCGACGTCGCGGACGATGCCGACGAGCTGTTCGCCCTGGACCATCGGGATCTGCTCGATGTCGTTGCTGATCAGCTGCTGGGCGGCCTCCTGGACCGACGTGCTCGAGGAGACGGTGACGACGTCGTCGCTCATGAACTCCGTGACGGGGCCGTTCGGGATCTCGATGTCACGCGTCGGCAGGTAGCGGCTCCCGACGGCTTTGATCCCCTCCCAGGACCACTCGGAGTCCTGATCCGGGAAGTTGTCGCCCGTCGACTCCTCGCCCTCGACGATGCGGGCGACCTCGAGGATGTCGACCTCCGTCAGGACGCCGCTCATCTCGCCGTCGTCGTCGAGAACGACGGTGTAGGGGACGTTCGCGTAGTACAGCTCTCGCTCGGCGACGGCGAGCGGTGCCCCCTCGTAGGTCGTGTTCAGGTCCTCGCTCGCGTAGCTGCCGACCGTGTCGTCGGTCTCCTGATCGCCCGTCGCGATCGCGTGGACGATGTCGGTCACCGTTACGATCCCCTCGAACTCGCCGTCGACGACCGGCACGCGCCGGGCCCCCTCCTCGACCATCGTCCGGGCGACCTCGGGCAGCGGGGTGTCCGCGGTCGTCGTCGGCACGTCCTCCATCAACATCACCAGCTGGTCCTCGTCGGGCTGTTCGATCAGCGCGTCCCGCGAGACCAGTCCACGGTACTCGGCGCCGTCGTCGGTCGGATTGACGACCGGCACGGACGAAAACGACTTCTCCTGAAGGTACTCGAGCACGTCGGACCGCGTTCCCGGCAGGTCGACGGTCACCACGTCCGCACTGGACGTCATCGCGTCAGCTACGTTCATATCCCCTCGGTAGGGCGAAAATGCGTATAAACCCAGTGCTTCGCCCCAGCAACTGGCTGCTCGATAGATCCACAAATCGGACAGTTCGATTCGACGAATTTATATATGGGTGGGTGTCACTCTCATACATGGCGACGAACCCCCACGCCATGACGGACGCCGACACGATCGTCGGTTCGATCGACTCGAGCAGCTCGAGCCGCGGCGACGAGTACGTCATCGCGGACATCTCGGCCGACGGAGCCTGGCTCTCGATGGAAGCGGACGCCGCACCGACGCTTCCGGCCTGGCGCTAGGGGTGAAATGGGGCGGCACAGATTATCGCGAATCGCGGCTGTTTTTCCCTCGGAGACCGAGTGAGTAGTCGATGGTCGGACCTGGCAGACACACGAACGAACGACGCCAGTCCACGTCCGAACGTGCTCCGGAGGGGCGACGCCCATCGGTGGCGTCGGTGCTCTCGTCGTTCGTTCCGACGTCGCTCGCCCGCCGAGCGATCGCCGTCTCCGTCGGGACGGATCGGGCGGTGTACGACCGCGGCGAGCCGGTCGAGATCACCGTCGAGTTCAGAAACCGACTGCCCGTCGCCGTCGACGTCCCGACGCCCCGACAGCGTCGATGGGGCTGGAGCGTCGACGGGGAGCTCGAGGCCACCGACGAGCGCCGGTACGTCCGCTCGAGGCCGTCGACGTTCTCCTTCCGGGGCGGCGAGCGAAAGCGCGTCTCGGTCACCTGGTCCGGCCGGTTCGAGCGCACCGACGGTCGACACGAGTTCGTCCTGCCGGAGCCCGGACCCCACGAAATTCGCGCGTTCGTCGCGACCGGCGAGAACGGCCGCCAGCCACACGACGTGACGTCGATCCGGATCGAGTGATCGGCCGAACTCGTCGATGTCCTCCCGCAGATCGGGCGGCCCGACAAGCGTTTTTGCGCCGTGTCCCGTGAGGCTGTGTATGTCACTCGAGCGCATATTCGCCCAGGTGCCCGATCCAGGGTCGTACGCTCTCCCGGAGTACTCGCTCCCGCGTGGCGATCCGGTGTTGCCGATCGCACTCACGCGCGAAGAGCTGTCGACCGTCCTCGAGCTGTACGAGGTGTTCCAGGCGACCGACCCGACCGGACTGGACGCGAACCCGTTTCTCGCGGCGATGCAGTCGTCTATGGAGCGGACGTTCGGGGTGCCACGCTATCGGCCGGACGAACAGTTACACGACGACGTCGAGGCGATGCTCACCGACTTCTCGACCGATCTGGGGGGTCGGGCGCTCGGGGTCGTCGACGCCACGCCGGCCCACCACCGCACGCTGTATCTCTTTCTCACCGCCTGTCGCGGCTACCACATCGCACCCCAGATCCGGTTCGAGCCCGACGTCGACGCGGTCGAGACGCTGTACGACCTCTACGACCGCGTCACCCGGCAGGACGTCTACCTCAAGCAGCCGTCGTCCGTCCTCGAGT
>LKMK01000226.1 GCA_001563805.1 Natrialbaceae archaeon B1-Br10_E2g2 | reverse complement strand
TTCGAGGAGTTCGAGAAAGGGCAGGTGTTCGAATCACCCGGTCGAACGATGACCGAAACGGACGTCGTGATGTACGCCTCGATCAGCAGCGACTGGAACGAACTCCACGCGAACGAGCAGTTCGCTCGAGAGCGCGAGTTCGGCGAACGCATCGTCCACGGTCCGATGACCTTCGTCCAGGCGATCGGGATGCTCATGCGGATCGGCATCCTCGAGCGGACGGCCTATGCTTTCCTCGGAATGAACGCGATGGACCTTCCGAACCCGGTCTTCATCGGCGATACGATCTCGCTCCATGTCGAGGTCGCCGAGAAACGGGAGCTCGAGAGTCGCGACGACGTCGGCCTCGTCGTCTTCGACACGACGGTGACGACTCAGGACGAGACCGTGGTGTTCCAGGGCGATATGAAGTTCTTCGTCGTCAAACGGCCTGACTCGTAACGAGCGGCCCTCGACGACGGCGTCTCGCGGGGACGGTCGGCCCGTGAACGCTCGAGCGGGTGAGAGACGAACTCGCATTTGGGGGACGATACGTTGAGAAATATCGAATAATAGTACTATATATCTAAAACCCCATACAAAATTCGGATTTGGCCCGTCTATTCCATATGGACTGACGTTCGGTTGTCGCCTCGAGAAACCTGAGAAAATGTGTTTGTATGGTCGCTATATGGGCCCAGGGCGTTTTTATCGATACTCGATCGACGAACTCGTACCAGCTCTCTCCGGGGCCGACCCGGGGAGAACTCTTTTAGAAACCATCTTGCAGACACATAAGTATGATTAGACTATATTTTAAAGTAAAATATATAGTTTTTAGACCTCCCTCGTTTGACTGAACTCGGAGGTCCTGAGAAGCGTTCCGGTGCGCTATGACGGCAACGAGTGACTATATAGGAATCGGGCCCTACTTTCTACACCACCGACCGGACACTCACTATCGCGCTCGTCGATCGCTGTGCGCTCGAGTCCGTCCCTGTCGCCGCAGCCGAGAGCACCACGTCCCCCCACGAATATCCAAGGATATGCATATATTTCACTTCCCGTACCGGATGAGCAAGCACAAACACGGGGATTTTTATCGACTCGGCGCTCTACTGACTCCCATGACTGATGGGCGGGGCGAGACTCCCCGGCGAACAGGGATGACCGAAAAGTGCGGCGTCGTCGGCGTCTCACTGGACGGTCGAGAGGCGGCACGACCGTTGTATTATGCGCTCTATGCACTCCAGCATCGCGGCCAGGAGTCGGCCGGAATCGTCACCCACGACGGCTTCCAGCAACACAGCCACGTCGAGATGGGGCTCGTGGGGGAGGCGTTCGAGGAGGGCGACCTCGACGTTCTCAAGGGCGGGGCCGGAATCGGTCACGTCCGATATCCGACCGCCGGATCCGTCGACTCCTCCTGTGCACAGCCGTTTTCCGTCTCGTTCAAGAGCGGCTCGCTCGGGCTCAGCCACAACGGCAACCTCGTCAACGCAGACGAGATCCGCGAGGAACTCGCCGCGCTCGGCCACGCCTTTACCAGCGACGGCGACACCGAGGTCATCGCCCACGACCTCGCACGCAACCTGCTCGAGGAGGACCTCGTCCGCGCGGTCAAGCGCACGATGCAGCGTATCCACGGCTCGTACGCGCTGACGATCTGTCACGACGACACCGTCATCGGCGTCCGCGATCCGGTCGGAAACCGCCCGCTCTGTATCGGTGAACTCGAGGACGGCTACATCCTCGCCTCCGAATCAGCGGCGATCGACACGCTCGACGGCGAACTCGTCCGCGACGTTCGACCGGGCGAACTGGTCGTCTTGCAGGCCGACGGCGAGGGATTCGACTCCTACCAGCTGCTCGAGCGCGAGCACACCGCACACTGCTTCTTCGAACACGTCTACTTCGCTCGCCCGGACAGCGTCATCGACGAGCGCCTCGTCTACGAGGCCCGCCGGAACCTCGGACGGAAGCTCTGGGAGGAAAGCGGCGTCGAGACCGACGTCGTGATGCCCGTCCCCGACTCGGGGCGTGCGTTCGCGTCGGGGTACGCCGACGCCGCCAGCGAGACGACGGCCGACGGCGAGCCCCGCGCCGAGGAGGACGTCGGCGTCGAGTTCGCAGAAGGGCTGATGAAAAACCGCTACGTCGGTCGCACGTTCATCATGCCCACGCAGGACGAACGTGAACGTGCCGTTCGGCTGAAACTCAACCCGATCAAGTCCACGATCGAGGGCAAGACCGTCACCGTCATCGACGACAGTATCGTCCGTGGCACCACCTCGACCCAGCTCGTCCAGTTGCTCAAAGACTGCGGGGCCGAGGAAGTCCACGTCCGTATCGGTGCACCGCAGATCGTCGCACCGTGTTACATGGGCATCGACATGGCCACCCGTGAGGAACTGATCGCCTCGGACAGGACGATCGACGAGATCCGCGAGACGATAGCCGCCGACAGCCTCGCCTATCTCTCGACCGACGCGGTCGCCGAGGTCCTCGGCAAAGAGCGGATCGACCTCTGTCTCGGCTGTGTCACCGGCGAGTACCCCTTCGACATCGACGGCGAGGCGACTGATCGGGACGTGACCCGTCCCGACCTCGGCGGAAAGACGCTCCACGCGGACGACTGACCGCTCCTCTCCGGTCGTTTTTCCAGCCGGTCAGAATCGCCGATCGAGTCGTTCGCGGACGCCGGCTGGGGCGGCGTTCGCCCCCACCGCTACCTTCGAGGGCTGTGTCTCAGTAGACGACGTACAACAGCACGTAGACGGCGATTCCCAGCGTAAAGGAGACCAGCCACAGGCTCGCGGCGAGACGGCCGAAGCGAGCGTGGTTGGTTCGGCGCAGTTCGTCGACGGGATAGGCAGCCGCCAGCAAGAGCGCGTAGTAGACCAGCGGGACGCAGACGACTGCGAGGAAGATGTGGACCACGAGCAGCGGCATGTAGACGAACTGGTAGATCGCGTCGGGGCCGGGGAACGGCTGCGGCCCGCCCATCGCGATCAGCCGGTAGAGGTAGAATACGAGGAACGCGGCGAACAGCCCAAACGAGGCGATCATCGCGAGCCGATGGCGCTCGACGTCGCCGCGGCGGATCGCCCGCCAGCCGACCGTGATCGTCGCGATGGCCGCCACGCTGATCGCGACGTTTAGATGCGGGATCAGATCAAGCACCCACGCTGGCGCGCCCGGCACCGCAGACTGGGGGATCTGTCCGCCCGCGGCCGCGAAGACGACGATGAGCGACACGACGCTCAAAATTGCGGTCAACGGACCCACGCGTTCTCGAGGAACGTACTCCATATTTCGACGTTCGACTGGCGCGGGAAAGCCGTTACTGTCCGTCGGTTGTGCGCCGCTGGTGATAGCCAGTGTGCTCGAGAACTGGCAGACGGTGAACGATCAGCGGGGCCAATCGCTCATCGGCGGACCCGACGGGACTGTGCCCAGTACCGAGCCATCGCTCATGGGAAGTAGTTTCCGCAGAAGTTATGCGTGGGTGATGTCCACGAAGGGAGATCACCTGCATCGTAAGTGGCGGGAAACCCGCCCATGCGATGCGTGGGACCGGATTTGAACCGGCGGACCCCTACGGGACAGCGCCCTCAACGCTGCGCCGTTGGCCTGGCTTGGCTACCCACGCTCGCAGTCTCTGTCTGTTGTTCCGCACTCTTTCGTACCCATCGGGGTTACAAAAGCCCTTTCTTTTCCGTCGGTGTCTGCACCCGGCTCACACGGGACTGGGTGGAACGGAGAGTTGAAATGCGTCAGTTGCCAAAGGCTACCATGGCTAAATATTCGACGGGGTCGTCCGCCGGAGGTGGCGGGACGAACTGCGAACTCTGCGGTGCCGAAAGCAACCGGCTCGAGCTCGCGTCCGTCGCGGGTGCCGAACTCGAGGTCTGTCCGGACTGTGCGCCACACGACGACAGCCGGAAGTCCGGGTCCGACCGAGGGACCCGGAACGCACAGGACGACGAGCCCGGTCTAGACGACGAACAGCGTCGAAAGAAGAAGGCGGCACGGAACGTCGCGAAGGCCAACCCGGTCTGGGACGGCGACTCCGAACACTGGGAGGCCGAAGGGACGAACTACGACGACGACCCGCTGCCGTACCTCGTCTCAGGGTACGGTGACGTGCTCGAAGCGGCCCGCCAGGAGGCCGGCCTTCAGCGCGACGAACTGGCCGAGGAACTCGGTGCACGCGAGCGGGACGTCCTCGCCGTCGAGCAGGGACGGGCCACGCAGGCCGGCGTCGGTGGCGGGCTGATCGCCGCGCTCGAGGACCGTCTCGACGTGACACTGTCGGAGTGAGCGGGCGAGGCCGTTCGACAGCAAAAACCGGCGGTCGGCGAGCAGACTTTTAGTGGCTGCCGAGAGATCTCAACCGATGACCGGGCAACGGGCGGCTACAGAGCCATACGTCACGCGATTCGAAACTGAAGTGACGTCGATCGATGGCCGACGCGTCTGGCTCGAGTCGAGTTACTTCTACGGGGAGAGTGGCGGCCAGCCGGCCGACCGGGGGACGATCGGTGGCGTCGACGTCACCGACGTCCGCGTCGAAGGCGGCGAGCCGGTTCACTATCTGGCCGAGGAGCCGTCGTTCACGGTAGGCCATCGCGTGCTGTGTTCGATCGACTGGTCGTTTCGGATGTACTGTATGCGAGCACACACTGCGAGTCACGTCCTCTACGGGGCCGCCCGGCGGGAACTCGAGGACCTCGAGTACGCGGGGATCGACGTCGACGAGAAGCGGGTCCGCGTCGACCTCGAGACGGCGACGCCGATCGACGACGAGCTCCTGTTCGAACTCGACGAGCGCATAAACCGCGTCGTCTGGGAGTCGAGACCGGTCTCGTGGGAAGACGTCCCGGTGGCAAGAGCCCGCGAGCGCGAGGCGGTCACGTTCTCCGAGGCGACCGACGCGAACGCCGTCGCGAACGGGCGGGTCAGACTCGTCACGATCGGCAGCGAAGACGACAACGGCAACGGGTCACGCCCAGGGTTCGGCAACGGTGCGACCGTCACCGTCTCGGGTGGGAACGGATCACAAGAGCCGTGGGACGTCGCCGCCTGCGGTGGGACCCACGTGCGGAACACCCGCGAAATCGGCCCCGTCACGGTGCTCGGTCGCTCGAACCGCGGCGACGGCGTCACCGGGATCGAACTGGCGGTCGGCCCCGCGGCGATCGAACGCCGCACGGCGGAAAAGCGAATCGCCTTCGAGGCCAGCCGCGCCCTCGAGACGCCGATCGGGGACGTCCCGGACGAACTCCGTCGCTCGCTCGAGTGAGCCGTTCACCACTTCGCTCGCCCTCCCTCGTCGCCAACCTCGGTACAAAACAACTCGAATGTGAGTTTATTTCTCCCGAATGGACAACGCTCTTGAGCGCAGGGCGCGAACGCCGAGCCATCATGTCAACGAGTCAAATTCGCGACCGAATCGTCGAGAGCGGCGTGATCGCGGTGCTCCGCGGCGTGCACGAAGACGACGTCGTGCCGGTCGCCCGAGCGATCCACGATGCCGGTGTCGACGCCCTCGAGGTCACCGCGGACGGAACGCGGGCGATCGAGAAGATCGCCGCCAT
>LKMK01000038.1 GCA_001563805.1 Natrialbaceae archaeon B1-Br10_E2g2 | reverse complement strand
GACAGTTCGTACGTCGGCTCGTGTTCGACGGGAGTGACGTTGCCGGTCTGAATCCACGCCGAGTCGAGTCCCATCGCGTTCGCGCCCGCGATGTCAGCGTGTAGCGAGTCGCCGACGTGGATCGCCGCGTCGGGGGTCGCACCGAGTTCGCCCAGGGCGTATTCGAAGGGGGCGGCGTCGGGTTTCGGGTAGATCCCCGCACTCGGCTCCGTGAACACCCGCACGTCGAAGGCGTCCGTGATCCCGAGCGACCGGAGCTTCTTGGTCTGGGTCGGCCGGCCGCCGTTGGTAATCAGGCCGACGCTGGTGCGTTCGCGGGCGTACTCGAGGGCGGTTTCTGCACCGGGACGAAAGCGGACCGCCGTCGGATCGTAGCTCTCGAGGTAGGCGTCGGCGAGCGCCGGCGCCTGTGTCGGATCGGCGTCGGCTCGACTGGCGACTTCGCGAAAGAGATACTCGTAGAACTCGCGGTCGGTTTCGGCGGTCGGCAGCGAGTCGACGGCCGCACGCAGGTCGGCCCGGGTACAGAACGGCTCGCAGCCGGCGCGGTCGAACGTCTTCCGAAGCAACGCCTCCGGGTCCTGGGTCGGCTCACAGAGGGTCCGATCGAGGTCGAAACAGACCGCATCGTAGGGGGCCATCTGTGGGGTCCTAGGGTGGCTGGCGTTCTGAACGTTTCGCCGACCCGTTGGCCGCCGTTCGACGTCGCGGTCGGCTGCCCGATCCGCCACGTTCAAGCCGGTCCCCTTCGACCGGTGTGGTATGACCCGATCTGTCTGGATCAAAGCCGACGACACCGTCGGCGACTGGGACGACCGCCGGGCGCGGATCACCGCCGCGCTCGAGGCGGGTGCCGACTGGGTACTGGTCGACGAAGACGACGTCGCTCGCGTGCGCGAACTCGGGGACGTCAACGTCGCCGCGTTTCGAACCGACGGGGACGTGACGCTCGTCGACGACGTCGACGCGAGCGACGACCCCGACGAGCGACCCGACGCCATCGTCGTCGGTAAAGACGGCGAGGGCGACGGGACGGTCGACATCCCGGAGGATTTCTCGGGCTCTGCGGACCTCTCGACGCTCCGTCGCGACGGCGACCTCGAGCGAGGCGCCTACGTTCGCATCCTCGCCAAAGAGTACGAGGCGTTCGCCGAGACGGCGGCCGACGAGGCGGACTACACGATCGTCGTCGGCGAGGACTGGACGATCATCCCCCTCGAGAACCTCATCGCTCGCATCGGCGAGGAGACCGAACTCGTCGCGGGCGTCACGACCCCCGAAGAGGCGAAGACGGCGTTCGAAACCCTCGAGATCGGCGCCGACGCCGTCCTGGTCGACTCCGACGACCCCGACGTGATCCGCGAGACCGTCGAGGTCCGCGACGAGGCCGAACGCGAGCGCCTCGAGCTAGAGCACGCCGAGGTGCTCGAGGTCGAACGCGTCGGCAGCGCCGACCGCGTCTGTATCGACACGGGCAACCTGCTGGATCACGATGAGGGGATGCTCGTCGGCTCCATGGCACGGGGTCTGGTGTTCGTCCACGCGGAGACCGCCGAATCGCCGTACGTCGCCTCCCGGCCCTTCCGGGTCAACGCGGGTGCCGTCCACGCCTACGTCCGGACACCCGACGGCGGCACGAAGTACCTCTCGGAGCTCCAGAGCGGCGACGAGGTCCAGGTCCTCGACACGGACGGCAACACCCGCGAGGCGATCGTCGGCCGCGTCAAGATCGAAAAACGCCCCATGTTCCGCGTGGCGCTCGAGACCGACGACGGCGACCGCGTCGAGACGCTGCTCCAGAACGCCGAGACGATCAAGGTCGCCACCGGCGAGGGCCGAAAAGCGGTGACCGACCTCGAGGCCGGCGACGACCTTCTGCTGTACTACGAGGACACGGCTCGACACTTCGGCGAAGCCGTCGAAGAGAGCATCATCGAGAAGTAATCGCCGCGGCTGTTTTTCGGTCGATCTTTGTCAGCCCCCCTCCACCGCAGTCGGGCCGTCGATCAGGTGTGTGCCGGCTCTTCTTCGACGTCATCCCCCTCAGGGGGCTCGAGCCGGGCCGTACACCAGTGACAGAACGCCAGATCCTGATCGAGTTCCTTGCCGCACTGGGGACACGTCGGTCCGTCGGCGTTACCCGCGCCGTTCGATCCCGGTGGGAAGCCGAGCGCTCGGAACGTGGCGTCGATCGCCGCGAAGAGGACGACGAACGAGAGGACGAACTGTCCGATCGTGTCGATCTCGGCCCCGAGTAACTCGGCTCGTTCGGCCATCGATCCGGCGGCGGCGAGCTGCTCGAACGAGGGGAGAAAGAGCACGATTGCAGAGAGGTACAGCCCGGCAAACACCAGGGCCCGAAGCCAATCACGGATGATCGCGTGGCCTGCCCCGGGGAAGAGAACCGAAAGTCCGCCAGCAGCGAGCGCGCGAAGCCAGCTCATATCTCCACTCTAGGCGAGGCGACTGGTTAACATTCCGGTTCGGATGGACGACTCATCGGCTCGCCCCCGTCGACGCTTACAGCCTCGAGACGCGTCGAACCACTCGATTTCGCTCGACCAGCCGCGACCCACAGAATCGACAGTCGGTACCGCTTCCCGCTGCGTTCGATCCGTGTGAGTGGGGCGCTGGGTCGACGCGCTGGAGCGTGCCGTCACACGTCGGGCAGCACTCGAGCAGCCCCCGGAGTTCGGCGAGGACGGCCGAGCGCTCTTCGGCCCCGAGGGTGCGCCAGCGCGGCGCCCGCGCTTCGAGCGCCGGTGTGGCCGCCAGGTCGGCGAGCAAGGCCGCCGCCGAGGGCCAGCACCCGATGCGGTTCCGGCCGTAGTTCGCTGCGAACCCGCTCGAGGTAACCTCGAGTACCACCCGGTCGGGGTCCAGCCCGAGCTGGGTCGAAAACACCTCGAGCCGGCTGTTCGCCGCCCGGATCTCGGCTATCCGGTCGCGCCAGGCGTCCCGAAACGCGGGCTCGAGTCGACAGCCGTCCCGTCCTCGATCGTCGACGACCTCGAGCGATCGCACCAGCGACTCGAGTCGGTCGGCGTCGATGGCGGTGGTGGCACTGCTGTCGTCGGTGGTCGGTCCGGCCGTCGTGGTGCTGCCGTCGTCGGTGATCGCCCCGAACGATCGACGCGACCATCGTGAGACGACCCGATTCGCCAGCCTCGGCGTTCCCGGCAGCAGGTATCCCCGGAGATAGATCGCGACTGTGAAGCCGACGAACGCGACGGCGGCGACGACCGGCGTCGCGACGATCGCGAGGGGGATCGACAGGACGACCGCGAGGGAGACGTGGAGGGCGGTACAGGGAACACACCGCTCGTCGCCCGTGTACTCGGGCCGACGCAGCGACTCGAGGGCGGCGGACACGCTGGCGAGCATGCGCCGAGCGACGGGAACGTGCGCTATTGGTATGATTCGATTACGGTCAGGAAATGTATCGTATCGACGACCGGCTCCGATCGTCGACTCTCACTCGAGTCGGGCCACCAGTTGTGACAGCGTCTCGAGGTCGTACTGCCCAGGCGCGGTCGCCTCGGCTGGATCGACGGGCGCGTAGCCGATCCGCGAGCCGTAGACGGGCGCGACGGCGCGCGTGTGGCTGCCCGCCTCGCCCATGGCCATCGTCGCGACCGCCTTTCCGCTCGCGGTCAACCGGTGTGTGACCGCGAGCAGTCCCAGGGTGTCCTCGCGTGAGTGTGCCGTCACTGCGAGTTTTCCCACGTCGGCGTACTCACAGGCGTCGTTGAGGGTCTCGAGCAGTTCGATCTCGTCCGGGGTTTCCTCGAAGTCGTGGGCCGACGCGACGACGGCGACGTCGCGTTCGCGGGCCGTCTCGGAGACGGCGTCGGCGGTGCCGGCTTCCAGCGACGCGAGTTCGACGTCGATCGCACGGACGGCGTCGAGAGCCGTCGCCTCGGCGAGGTCGTCGAGTCGGTCCGCGTCGTCGCCGTCGAACTCGCCGCCCTCCCAGGTCGGGCGGTTCGTCGCGAGGATCGGCAACTCCCCGTCGTAGTCGGCGAGTGCCTCGAGCGGGTCGTCGGCCAGGTCCATCCGGAACTCGAGACCGTCGGCGTGCTCGCGGGCGGCGGGTTCGTCGGCGAGGTCGGCGGTCGACGCCAGCAGCGTGAACGAATCGAAGTCGAAACCCATCGGTACTCGGGGTGACGGCGACCGGGTGAAAAACGGTGTCGCTTCGGGGATCGAACGGAACTCAGGCCAGACCGAGCGTCTCCTCGGCCTCGAGGAGTTCGTGGTAGCGGTTTCGGATGGTGACTTCGGAGATGTCCGCGACGTCGCTGACGGCGGCCTGGGTCGTCTTCTCGTTGGTCAACAGCGCGGCGGCGTACACTGCCGCTGCAGCAAGGCCGACCGGCGACTTGCCCGAGTGGACGCCCTTCTCCTTGGCGTTCTGGAGCAGGCTGCGAGCGCGGTGTTCGGCCTCGTCGGACAGTTCGAGTCCCGAGGCGAAGCGAGGAACGTAGCTCTCGGGGTCAGCCGGCTGGACCTCGAGGCCGAGTTCGCGCACCACGTAGCGGTAGGTGCGGGCGATCTCGTTCTTCTCGACGCGGGAGACGTCGGCGATCTCGTCGAGGCTCCGGGGGACGCCGGCCTGACGGGCGGCGGCGTAGACACAGGAGGTCGAGACGCCTTCGATCGACCGACCCGGCAGGAGGTCTTCGTCGAGCGCGCGGCGGTAGATGACGCTTGCAGTCTCGCGGACGTTCGTCGGGAGGCCCAGTGCGCTCGCCATGCGGTCGATCTCGCCGAGTGCCTGCTTGAGATTGCGCTCTTTGGAGTCGCGGGTGCGGAACCGTTCGTTCCACTTGCGAAGGCGCTGCATCTTCTCGCGCTGGCGTGACCCCAGGGCGTTGCCGTAGGCGTCCTTGTTTCGCCAGTCGATGTTCGTCGAGAGCCCCTTGTCGTGCATCGTGTTCGTCGTGGGGGCGCCGACGCGGGACTTCTCGTTTTTCTCTGCGGCGTCGAACGCGCGCCACTCGGGGCCGCGGTCGACGGAGTCCTCTTCGACGACGAGTCCACAGTCTTCACAGACCGTCTCGCCGTGTTCGTCGTCGACGACGAGGTTGCCGGTACATTCGGGACAGGCCAGGTCGTCGTGTTCGCTCGTCGTTTCCGCTTCGCTCGTTTCGTGTTCGCTACGCCGTACTCTCGTGTGCGGTGATGCGTTGGTCATGCGATGGCGAGTACTGTCCGGACAGCGGTTTGAAAAGCCCGGACGGAGTCGTTACCTACTGCCTTCCGAGACTCGACGTTTAAACGTTTCGAAATCGACATCCGACAGCGCCCGTAAACCGGTAATTCGTTGGAACCGGTATGAAAAATCAGAACATTAAAGAAGAGTACTCCGGCCGGGAAACGCGACGACCAAAAGGTATCGGCTCGAACGACCGGTATGCACGTCGCGGTCGGGAGCACGAACCCGGTCAAGGTCGAGGCAGTCGAACGGACGCTCGCGCGATACGAGCCGTCGGTAACCGCCGTCGCGGTCGACTCCGGCGTCCCCGAACAGCCCTGGTCGATCGCCGAAACCGTAACGGGAGCCGAGAACCGTGCCCGTCGCGCGCTCGAGCAAACCGAGGCGAGCTACGGCGTCGGGCTCGAGGGTGGCGTCGCCGACCTCGATGGCGTTCCGGGCCTGACGCTCGTCATGTGGGCGGCGGTCACCGACGGCCGCCGGCTCGAGCGGGGGAGCGGGCCGTCGTTGCGACTGCCCGACCGCGTCGCGACCCGACTCGACGCCGGTGAGGAACTCGGGCCGGTGATGGACGACCTCCTCGGAACGAGCGGGGTCGCCGAGACCGAGGGTGCCGCGGGCGTTCTCACGGACGGACTGACCGACAGACCGAGCGCGCTGTCCCACGCGGTCGCGTGTGCATTCGGCCCGTTTCGGGTGCCACACTACGCCGGACCGCCCCGCCGATAGGCAGCCAACGGCACCGGTCGGCCCCGGGGGCCAGAAACGGTCACGAACTGCTGACAGTCGCCGTTTCGGAGGAATTAACCGGCCGTACCAACGAGGGCTTTCCCGTCGATTACCAGCCCATTACCAGGTGGCAAAATCGCAAGAGGGGAGCCTATTAACCTCCCGTACCAAACCCCCTAAGAGCGTTCCCGTCGTTTCGTCGAGTATGTCCACTGCAATGGCCCCCGACCTCACGAGCAAACAGCGGAAGATCCTCCAGTACTTGAAGGAGAACGCCGGGACGAAGACGTACTTCAAGTCCCGGCTCATCGGAAAGGAACTCGGGATGACGGCCAAGGAGGTCGGGTCGAACATCACTGCCCTGCAAGAGAGCGCCCAGGACGTCGAGATCGAAAAGTGGGGCTACTCCTCGAGTACGACCTGGAAGGTCGTCGTCTAACGCTCGGGTCGCCTCCACCCGAACCGTCCCGACCACGCTCTTCCTCCACGGCGTTTTATCGACAGACCACTCGAGAGCGACGCCTGGCAGTCGTCCGACCAGCAGCGGGCGTGACACCGAACGCACTTGTCCCACCCCGTTCAATCGATCAATCGTGCAGTCATCGGTACTGTTCGATATGGACGGCGTCATCCTCGAGGGGCCACGCACCGACCGGCAGGTGTACGCGGACGCCACCGACGCAGCGCTCGCGGAACTCGGCGTCACGCCCTCGCAGGCGCAGCGTCGGGATCTCGGGAGCAGCGACCTCGAGGCCGTCGCCGACCGCTGTGCGGAATTCGGGATCGATCCCGGGACGTTCTGGGCGGCCAAGGAACGGCACGCGTCGGCGGGGACTCACGACCGGATCCGATCGGGCGAGCGTGGTCGGTATGCGGACAGCGACGTGATCGACGAGCTCGCCGGCCGGACCACGACGGCTCTCGTGAGCAACAACCGCCACGCCACCGCCGTCTTCGTCGCCGACCACTACGATTTCGACTTCGACGCCGTTCGGGGTCGCGACCCGACGTTCGAGGGCTACCGACGGCGAAAACCCGATCCGTACTACCTCGAGCGGACGCTCGAGGAGCTCGCGATCGACGCCGGCGTGTACGTCGGTGACTCGCCGAAAGACGTCGTCGCCGGTCGCGAGGCCGGCCTCGAGACCGCGTTCGTCCGTCGCCCGCACAACCGCGGCCACGCGGTCCCCGACCCGACGTACGACCTCGACTCGTTGTGGGAACTCGAACGCGTCCTCGAGTAGGCAGTGCGTACCGACCCCTTCGATAGCGTCGTACGTACCGTCTCCCTCGATGCCGTCCGCACTCGCCGTCGCCGGCCGTCGACAGAGTCGGGCGGTAGCTCGCGGTAATCATTGACTACTGGAGTTCGACACTGGTCGTTCCGGCGAGAAATCGATCCTTACCTGCGGTATTCGACCAGTCCGTCGGCGTTCGTCGCGAACGCCAGCGCACGGTCGCCGAAGGAGTCCGCGTGTCGGACCACGAGCAACAGCACGGTCTCGGGCCGCTCGACGGCGTAGCCGTCCTCGCGCGAGAGCAGGCCGGCCTCCTCGAGTTCGCCGGCGTATTTGCTGACGGTCGGCGCCGAGACCTCGAGGGCGTCCGCGAGGTCGCCCGCGGTAGCCTCGGGGGTCGAGAGGAGTTCGATCAGCATCCCGCGTGGGGTATCGCGTCGGAGGTAGCCGAGCGCCTGTTTCTCGAACGCGTCGAATCGGTTCGCGAGGACGAACCGTTTGTAGTCGCCGTCGCGGTAGCGTTCGATCGCGTCGACCTCCTCCAAGCGACCCAGGTGGTGTTGGGTCTCGCCAGTTCCGAGCTGGAGGTCGTCGCGGATCTTCGAAAAGTGCGCCCCGGGGGTCGTCGAGAGATAGCCCGCGATCGCGTCACGGGCGTCGCTCTCACCCGTCTCGGCGGACGCGGGGCCGGCGAATCCGGCGAGCGAGGTCGCGCCACCGAGCGCGGCGAACCGCCGCAGGGTGGCTCGCTTGTCGTCGTCGACCCCATCGGGTGCTGTCATTGCTGTCTACGGTCCCCGACGGGACGACCCGTAAAACCGGTTTCGCTCCGCTTCGTTCTGCGAATACTGAACGTCAGGGAGGGAAGAACGAACGGGCGATTCGAGCTCTCTCGACGGCTCAGTTGTTCGCCGTCGGCTCGTCGTCTACTGCATCCTCGACGCCGCCGTCGGTCTGCTGGAACTCCTGGTCCATCTCCTCGATGACGTCGTCCGGATCCGAAATCGTCGCCGGATCTTCGCCCTCTTTGATTCGCTGGGCCTCCTGTTCCATCGCTTCGACGTCCATCTCGGCTTCCTGGTCGATCTCGCCGATGATCTCGGCGATATCGTCCAGGCCGATCAGTTCGCGCGTCTCGTCGTCGAACTCGAGGCTCTGGAGCTGTTCGCCGTCCTCGCGGACGTCGCTGCCCGAGAGGTGCTTTCCGTAGCGGCCCACCATCGAGGTGAGTTCCTGTGGGAGGACGAACGTCGTCGACTCGCTCTGGCCGATTTCGGTCAGGGCGTCCATCCCCTTGTCGATGACCGCGCGTTCGCCCATCGATTCGGCCGAGCGAGCGCGCAGGACGGTCGAGATAGCGTCACCCTGTGCCTCGAGGATCTGGCTCTGTTTCTCACCCTGGGCGCGGATGATCTCACTCTGTTTGTCACCTTCTGCCTTCTCGACGGCGCTGCGGCGTTCACCCTGGGCCTCGAGAATCATGGCACGGCGTTTCCGCTCGGCGGAGGTCTGTTGCTCCATCGCGCGCTGGACGTCCTTCGAGGGGTTGACCTCGCGGACCTCGACCGACTCGACGCGGATCCCCCACTCGTCGGTGGGTTCGTCGAGTTCGTGGCGGATCTTGGCGTTGATCTCCTGGCGCTTGTTGAGCGTATCGTCCAGTTCCATGTCACCCAGGACGGCACGCAGCGTCGTCTGGGCGAGGTTCGAGACGGCCTTCTTGTAGTCGTCGACCTCGAGGAACGCCTTCTTGGCGTCCATCACCTTGATGTAGACGACGGCGTCGGCGGTCACGGGCGAGTTGTCTCGCGTGATCGCCTCCTGTCGGGGGACGTCTAGCGTCTGCGTTCGCATGTCGAACCGGTAGGTGTTCGAGACGAACGGCGGGACGAAGTTGATCCCCGGCTCGAGCAGTTTCCGGTACTCGCCGAAGACCGTCAGCGCACGTTTCTCGTACGCGTCGACGATCTCGATCGCGCTGAGCAACGCGGCGACGACAACCACGAGGACGAGGGCACCGATGAACAGCACCGCCTCACCGGTCTGCAACGGGATGAGTTCTACCACCATACACCGGTCTTACGGCGGTGAAGGGAAAAGCGTTCTCTTGTATCGTTTACATGTGGGGGCGAAAGCGGCCGGTTCGAGCGAGCCGACGTCCGGAGCGTCAGCTCGACTTTTCGGTTTCGCGCTCGCGTTCCGTCGTCTCCTCCGGCGCATCGACGTCCGCTGCGTGGCGCGCTGCCTCCTCTGCGAGTGCACGGTCGATCTCGTCTTCGCCGATCGCGTCCATCGATTCGACCGTCAGCACGTTTCCCCCACCGGGGTCGAGGACGATGACCTCGTCGCCCTCCTCGATCGTGCCGCTGGTCGTCCGCGCGCTGTAGTACGGTGCGAAGCCGCCCTCGTCGAGTTTGACCTGTCCGCTCCGGTTCGTGATCGCCTCCGTCGCGTAGCCGGTCGCGCCGGCGAGCGAACTCGAGTCTTTCGTCTGGGCGGTGCCTTTCCCGCCGTAGAAGTCGAACTCGTGGTAGATGTACGTCGCGACGAGCCCGATGACGAGGGTCATCCCAGCCAGGATAAACGGGCTCGCGACCGGCGGAAAGAGGACGCCGACGAGCCCCGCGCCGACCAGTGCGACGCCGATGACGATGAAGTGAGCACCCGGCGAGATGGCCTCGAGCGCCATCAGGAGGAGTCCCACGGACAACAGCATGAGCGGTAGATTCCCGAAGAGGGCGTCGAGCATGTCTGGGGGTAAGGGCTCACGCTGATTAAAGGTTTACCGCGACATGGAATCTCGATCAGCTGCCGTCAGCGGTTCGAGGTCATTTCGACCGCGAACGCTACGAGTTGCCGTTCGTGATCGTCGTGTGTGCGCCGATGAGCGCCCCGGCCAGATCGAGGTCCTCGAGGTGGGTCCCCTCGTCGATGATCGACCGGCGGATGTCCCCGTTTTTGACCGTCGCGTCGGGGAAGACGACCGCGTGATCGAGGTGGGTCTCCTCGAGGGTGACGTCCGCCATGACGTGGACGTTCTCGCCGACCGTGGTGTCCTCGAGGGTCGCGGAGTCGGCGACCAGCGAGTCGCCGTCTAGGTGCCAGGCGACGGCGTCGAGGTAGCTCTCGGGGGTGCCGATGTCGAACCAGGCCTCCTCGAAGGTGTAGGCGTAGGTCGGCTCGCGCTCTTGGAGCCACTGGACGAACCAGCCCGGCTCGTCGGGGTTGTTCCCCTGCTCGAGGTAGGTCGACAGCAGCGACAGCGATTCGCGCGGAAACGCATAGCAGGCGATCGAGACCAGCGTCGAGTTCGGATCGTCGGGTTTCTCCTGGAAGGAGACGACGCGGTCGCCCTCGAGTTCGACGAGGCCGTAGGACCTGGCACGCTCGCGCGAGCCGACGTCGTAGGCTGCGAGCGTCGGCGCGTCGCGCGCTTCGAAGTAGTCGACGAACTCCGCGACGTCGAAGCTGATCAGGTTGTCGCCGGCGATCACGAGCAGGTCGTCGTCGACGCCCTCGCGGTCGACGAGCTGGGCGAGCGCGCCGACGACGCCGAACTTCTCGTCTTCGTCGACGGTCTCCTCGACCGAGAGCAGGGGTTTCTCGAATTCGGCGTCGGCGAGGTGGCGCTCGAAGTCGGCGGCGAACCGTTCGTTCGTGCTGACGTAGACCTCGTCGATCCGGTCGTCCGCCTCGAGTTCCGCGAAGATCCGGTCGATGACCGTGGAGTCGCCGATCGGCAGGAACATCTTGGGTCGATGCTTCGTGATCGGCCAGAGACGGGTCGCATATCCGCCAGCGAGAACGACGGCTTTCATGCCCCCGGATTCGCCGCCGTGCTGTAAGTCACTTGCCCTTTCTGTGGGTTCGCGGTGATTCCGACAGTGGGTTCCGCCGACCGTCCACCCCCACTGGTCGGACGATAGCGTATGATCGTTTGGCCCACGGGTCGGACGACAGCGTATTAGGGACCGCCCGCCGTGTTCGAGTATATGCGGGAAGCCGACGAAACGACCAGGCAGCGACTGGCGGCCGCGTTACGCGAGGAGGCTGGTACAGCAAGCGAACTCGCCACCAGACTCGACGTGACTCCACACGCGGTCGTCGACCACGTCGAACACGTCGCTCGATCGCTCGAGGGAACGGACGAGCAACTGCTCGTCGCACCGCCGACGTGTCGTGACTGCGGGTTCGACGGGTTCGACGATCCGGCGAACCTTCCCTCCCGGTGTCCCTCGTGTAAGTCCGAGTCGATCGCCGAGCCGACGTTCACGATCGAGTGATGGCTACACTGACAGTCACCGATTGATACCTGCCGCGGAGACGAAATCGCAACTCGGTTTCGACACAGATATTTAGCGGGCACCCGAGAACCTCGTACGAACCCTCGTACGCGGCCACCGACGGTCGTGTCCCATCACGGTCATCGATTCTCACCGTCGCTCTCGATACCGCGCCGCCGCTCGAGGGACCCCAGAGGAGATATGACCACGACGTCCCACTCCGAGTTCGACTGTGCCGAATTCGTCTGCGCGGTCCTCGACTGGCTCGACGGCCGCGAGGAGCCTATCGAATCGCTCGACGAGGCCTTCGAACTCCTCGCGCACACGCGCCGGCGACTCTTCCTCGAGGTCATGCGGACCTACGACGAGCAGTTGACCCTGCCCGACGCCGCCGAAGAGGTCGCCGTCAGGGAGT
This sequence comes from Natrialbaceae archaeon B1-Br10_E2g2, assembly GCA_001563805.1. GTDB lineage: Archaea > Halobacteriota > Halobacteria > Halobacteriales > Natrialbaceae > Natrarchaeobaculum. The sequence continues at coordinate 5,236 of LKMK01000038.1, read as the reverse complement.
CCGGCCGCTCGGTGGCCGACCTCTCCGCCGAACGCGTCGCGAACGTCTACATCTCGCTGTATCACGATCACCTGCCGCGACTGGTCGACGCCGGCCTGGTCGAGTACGACCAGGAGCGGGACCTGGTGTCGCCGGCGGTCATCTGAGACAGCCCAGCGTCGCTGTCTGCCGGTTTCCCCTCGGATCGGCCTGCGGACCCCCGGAACTGACTCACAGCAGCCCGACCGACTCCCTAGCGGCAGCCGCCGGAATTCCCATCGATCAGTGTTCGTCCCGTTCGACTCCGGTGTGTGTGTCTGACGGAGCTTTAACATCCCCAGCGACCAACGTGAGCTATGGACTCCCTTCTCATCTACGGCTCGTACGGCTACACCGGCCGGCTCGTCGCCCGCGAGGCCGTCTCACGAGGGGGGTCGCCGATCGTGGCCGGACGGGACGGTCGGCAGGTCTCCCGGCAGGCCACAGACCTCGGACTCGAGGGCCGGTCGTTCGACCTCGAGTCGCCCGCGCTAGCCGCTCACCTCGAGGACGTCGACGCCGTCGTGAACTGTGCAGGGCCGTTCAACCCGACAGCCGAGCCGCTGTTCGAGGCCTGTCAGGAGGCCGGAACGGACTACCTCGACATCTCCGGTGAGTTCCCAGTCTTCGAACGGCTTCGTCAACGCGACGACGTCGCCCGTGGGGCGGGAATCACGGTTCTGCCGGGTGTCGGCTTCGAGGTCGTCCCCTCCGACTGTCTGGCCGCGTTTCTCCACGAGCAGCTCCCCACAGCCGACGAACTCACGCTCGCCATTACGGGCTCGCCGACGGTCTCTCGCGGGACGGCTCACACCTTACTCGAGTTGCTCGGCACCGGCGTGGTGCGACGCAACGGCCGACTCGTCGAGGTACCCACGGCGTTCCGGAGCCGTCGGATCGACTTCGGCGACGGCCCCGAACTCGCCGTCACGGCACCGTGGGCGGACGTCGTCACCGCTGCCCACAGTACGGGGATCGAGACGATCGAAGTCTACGTCGCGGTTCCGCCCGTCGCGAAACCACTTCTTCCGCTGGCCGACGTCGGTGCCTGGCTCGTCGATCGTGCGCCGGTCAGGCGACTCCTCGAGCACGGTATCAACGCCGTCGTCGACGGGCCGGACGAGCGCCAGCGCGCGACCGAAACGGCCGTCATCTGGGGCGAGGCCCGCGACAGCGAGACCGGCCGGACCGTTCGTGGCCGGATGCGGACGCCGAACCCGTACGCGTTGACGGTCGACGCGGCGCTGACCGCGGCCGAGCGCGTCCTCGAGGCCGACAGTCGCGTGCCAGCGGGCTTCCAGACGCCGGCGAGCGCTTTCGGCCCCGAGCTCGCCCTCGAACTCGAGGGGGTCGAGCGCGAACTGGTGGACGCTCCCGAAACGTCACACCGGATAGAGGTATCGGCTGCCGACGACTGATTCGGAGTGCTGTACCGAACGCCCGTCACGAAGCACGATGGCAGGGTTGCCGGTACCGGCGTCCAACAGTCCGTCCGAGCTAACTCCGAACGGAACAGTCACTCCTCGTAACACGCTTTCTCGACGCGTTCGTCGTACAGCCGTGAGAGTCGCTCGGTCACAGGGCCGCCGCCGATCGGGACGTCGTCGACGCGACCGATCGGGCGAAGCTCCCAGGTCCGGTTGGTGAGAAACGCCTCGTCAGCCCCGAAAACGTCCTCGAGGTCGTATCGCCCCTCTCGCGTCGGAACGCCGGCGTCCTCGGCCAACTCGAGGACGAGTTCGCGCGTGATCCCCGGCAGGACGGGGCCGTCGGTCGTCGGCGTACAGAGGAGGCCGTCGCGGACGAAAAATAGGTTGCTCGTCGCGCCCTCGGCGACGGTCCCCTCGAGGTCCGAGAGGAGGGCTTCGTCGGCGTCGGTGCCCCGGAGTTCGGCCCGCGCGAGGATGCCGTTCAGGTAGTTGTGCGTCTTCGCACTCGCTGGCAAGGCGTCGTCGGGAACCCGGCGGGTCTCTACCGACCGGACTGTAGCCGGCCCGTCCCAGATTGGCTCGCCCTCGAGGCCGCCCCGCGGGAGCGGCGTGACGTAGATCACAACCGTGGGGTCGACCTCGGGCCGGGGTGTCAGCTTGCCCGGCTGGACGCCGCGCGTGATCGAGAGCCGGACGTAGGCGTCGACGAGGTCGTTCGCCGCGAGCGTCTCGTCGATTCGCTCGCGCAGGTCCGCAGCGGAGAGGCCGTGTGCGAGCGAGAGGGCCTCGCAGGTCTGCTCGAGGCGCTCGACGTGGCGATCCCAGGCGAAGATCGTGCCGCCGTAGGCACGCAGCGTCTCGAAGGCGGCGTCGCCGTAGCGAAAGCCCCGGTCGTCGACGCTGACGGTGGCTTCGCTCGCGGGCACGAGGTCACCGTCGACGTGGTATAGCAGGTCGTCAGCCACGGCTACCGCCTCCCTCCGCCCGCGTCGGCTGCGGCGAACTGACAGAAGTTCTCGATCATCTGTTTACCGACGCGAAGCGAGATGCCGTCGCCGTCCGCACCGTTCGGTTCGTTCGCGTCGGCTGACTCGGCCTCCCGCGTCAGGATACTCTCGGGGTGAAACTGGACGCCGACGTGGGGTTTTCCGCAGTGGCGAACGGCCATCACCACCTCGCGTTCGTCGGCCGTCCGTGCGGTCTCTTCGAGGACGTCGGGCAGGTCCTCGCGTTCGACCGAAAGCGAGTGGTAGCGCCCGACCTGGACACTCTCCGGCAGCCCCGCGAAAATTCCCTCGCCGTCGTGGCTGACCCTCGAGGGTTTGCCGTGGACGACCGCCGGCGCGTGGACGACCGGCGAGCCGTTGGCCGCACACAGCGCCTGGTGGCCGAGACAGACCCCCAGGATCGGGTACTCGGTCTCGGCGAACAGCGGGATCGAGATGCCCGCCTCCTGTGGGGTCCCGGGGCCAGGCGAGACGACGATTCCCGTCGGCTCGAGATCGCGGACGTCCTCGAGGTCGATCGCATCGTTTCGGCGGACGATGACTTCGTCGGCGACCTCACCCACGTACTGGACGAGGTTGTACGCGAAGGAGTCGTAGTTGTCGACGACGAGGATTCGGGTCTCGTCACTCATCGGGCTCACCTCCGTCCAGTTCGTCCTCGAGCGCGCCTCGACTCGAGCCGTCGTCGGCCTCGACCGTCATCGCTGCGCGCTCGCCGAGCGCCTCGTCGACCGCGGTGATGAGCGCGCGGGCTTTGTCGAGCGTCTCGTCGTACTCCCGACCGGGGTCGGAGTCGTGGACGATCCCCGCCCCCACGCGGAGGTGGTACTCGTCGGCGTGGCGGACGAGCGTTCGGATGACGATGTTCAGCGTCGCCCGGCCGTCGAAGCCGAAGACCCCGACGCTGCCCGTGTAGGGACCACGGCGAGTGGCCTCGAGTTCGTCGATGATCTCCATGGTCCGCGGTTTCGGCGCGCCGGTGATCGTCCCCCCTGGGAAGACGGCCGCGATGGCGTCCGCGAGCGTCTCGTCGGGCCGGAGCCGTCCGGTGACGTCCGAAACCAGGTGCATCACCTCGGAATAGCGATCGATCCGGCGGTACTCAGAGACCTCGACGGAGCCGTACGCACAGACTTTCCCGAGGTCGTTGCGCTCTAGGTCGACCAGCATCGCGTGTTCGGCCCGTTCTTTCTCGTCGGCCAGCAGGTCGGCCTCGAGCGCGGCGTCCTCGTGGGCGGTCTGGCCCCGCGGGCGCGTCCCCGCGATGGGTTCCGTCCGGACGAACTCGCCGTCGCGTTCGAGTAGCAGTTCGGGGCTCGCACTCACCAGATCGGCCGCACGGAACTCGAGCAGACAGGAATAGGGGGCGGGGTTGACCCGCCTGAGTGCGTCGTAGGCGTCGACGGGGTGGACGGCGGCCGGAGCGACCAGCCGCTGGGAGACGTTGGCCTGGAAGGTGTCGCCGTCGCGAACGTACGCTTTGACCCGTCGGACGCGGTCGGCGAACGCCTCGCGGCCACAGTCGCTCTCGAACGTCGCCTCCGTGCCCGAGACGGGCGGCTCGGCCGCGTCGGGATCGCCCTTGACGACCGCGGCCGCCAGCTCGAGGGCGCGTTCGCGGCCGCGTTCGTAGGCCGCCTCGACGGCGTCGGCTCCGGGATCGCCGTCACCACTGACGGCGAGTCGTGGGCAGGCGGTGATTCGCAGCGTCACCGACTCGTCGTCGGTCGGCTCCTCCCAGGCGGCGAGTCGGTCGTAGACGCCGACCTCGAGGCGGGGCAAGCCGCGGTCGTCGACGGCCGACTCGGGGAGGGTCTCGAGTTCGCGGGCGACGTCGTAAGAGAGCCAGCCGATCGCCCCGCAGGGATAGGGCACGTCGCAGTCGCCGCGGGCGAGGGCGCCTCGCTCGAGCACCCCCTCGAGGGCGGCGAGGGTCGGGGAGTCACTGCTCGCGGTCGTCCAGACGGCCGCGTCCGACGAGACCGTCAGCCGGTCGATCGGATCGACGCCGAAGTACCCCCAGCCCGGCTGGCCGCCGGTCGTCTCGAGAAACGCCCCGCCGGATTTCCGGCGGGCCCTGCGGTACGCGAGATACGGATCGGAGACGGTGACTCGAACCTCGACCGGCGCCCTGATCCCGTGCGGCGCTGGCGACTCGAGGTCGTCGGTGCCGCCGTCGTCGAGCCACTCGCCCACGGCTGCCCGGAACGAGTCGGCGGTCGTCACGACGCGCGGATCGCTCATGTCCTGGGCGAAGAGACGCGTAACTAATCGTTTTGCGATTCGAGAACGGCTGTGCCCCCTCGCCACCGGTCGGCGGTCGAAGTCGTGTCGGATACCGGCGTGTCGCAGGCTGGCTATCTGAGTTCCGCGCGGTCGATCCAGCCCTGGAGTCGTTTTTCGGAGATGTCGGTCAGTTCGGAGACGTCGGCCGCGTCGGCGTCGGCGAGGTCCGCGACGGTTTCCACGTCGGCGTCGGCGAGCCGATCGGCGTAGGCCGGACCGATTCCCTTGATCGAGGTGACCGGTTCGCTCTCCGTCTCGTCGGCCACGTCGTCGTCTTCGTCGGCCGTCTCCTCGGCCGCAGTGTCGTCCGCCTCGTCGGCAGCCACGTCCGGTTCGGCGTCTTCCTCGGCCTCCGGGTCGACGGCCGCTTCCGATTCGGCGTCCTCTTCCTCCTCCGCGTCTGGTTCGGCCTCTGCGTCGGGTTCGGCCTCCGCGTCGGGTTCGGCCTTCGCGTCGGGTTCGGCCTCCGCGTCGGGTTCGGCTTCCGCGTCGGGT
>LKMK01000225.1 GCA_001563805.1 Natrialbaceae archaeon B1-Br10_E2g2 | reverse complement strand
GTGATGTCCTCGATGACACCAGAAGAAGTGACAGCCGCGGATGAACCGCATCAGGAAATTTCGGGGCTTCTGGAGCAGATGGGAGCCGCCCCCGCACCGACGTTCAACTCGCTCTCACCGGAGGGAGCGAGGGAAATGATCGCTGCCATGTTCCCGACACCGGAGGAGCCAGAGCCGGTCGGTGACACGATGGACCTGAAAATCGGTGATGAGGGAATCCCGATCCGCGTCTACGTTCCGGAGGGTGAAGGTCCCTACCCAACGCTCCTGTATCTACACGGTGGCGGCTGGGTTGTTGGGAATATCGACCTATACGATGCGACCTGTCGGGCGATTACCAACGAAGCTGACTGCATGGTCGTTTCGGTCGACTACAGGCTTGCGCCTGAACATAAGTTCCCGACACCGCTGGAAGACTGTTACACAGCCGCCGAGTGGGTGTTCGATACCGCGGAACCGATGCAGATCGATACAGATAACGTCGCAATCGGGGGCGACAGCGCGGGTGGAAACCTGGCAACGGCCGTTACGCTGCTAGCCCGTGAACGCGACGGGCCGACATTCGACCATCAGGTACTCATCTACCCCGTTACGGACCATGCGTTCGACACCAATTCCTATCAGGAGAACGCGGAGGGATACCTGCTCACGAAACCCGACATGGAGTGGTTCTGGGAACACTACCTTCGCGATGATCTCGATGCGATGAGTCCCTACGTCTCGCCGCTGAAAGCCGAGAGCCTCGAGGGCCTTCCTTCCGCGACCGTCGCCACATGTGGGTTTGACCCCCTCTGTGACGAGGGTGCTGCCTACGCTGCCCGCCTCGCAGACGCCGGCGTGGACGTCACACATCATCATTACGACGACGCGATACATGGTATCGTCCAGATGCTAGTCGAACCGATGGATCTAACTCGAGGGCGCGACCTAATCAACGACGTCGCAACTGATCTGCAGCGAGCGTTCGACTGAGTGCTGCCGCGACAGGTGGCTTTCAGTCGCCCGCTTCAGGAGAAGTACGTCTACCCGCATCGGTCTCGAAACGGGAACTTCATTAGGTGATATGGCGACGAGGAAATTATTAGACTATCGTTTTTGAATACTGTTCGAATACTCGGGGTATTTGGTGTTGGTCGGGTTCAATCGTCCGCCCACAACTGAGTTCACAAAGCCGATCTACAGCCGGAATCCGGTCGGATTTCGGATCACGTTGGGTTAACAAGACGGTGATCTGACTCGGCGACGAACGGTATTGACTGTACGCTGCTGGAGATCCCGAATACAATGAATAGCCCCTTAAAAAGCTTAGATCGACGAGAACAACGGCTATCGAGAGCGGTTTCACTCGAGAGTTTCGGGAGAAACACGACGTCGACGACGCCGTGTTACTCATCGACGGAAATCTCTCGTTACAGTACCCCGTGATCGTTACGGCCTCCAGTTCCGGTACGAACGACACGGTGATCGGAACGACAGTGAACGTATCTTTCGTAAAATAAAACAGCAGACTACCTCGTTCTCAAACTGTTTCAGCAACGCCAAGGTAACAACTGCTGATCAGTGGCTCAGATCATTCGCGTTCGCATGAAACCAGCTTATTTGAGCACCACCCTGAAGACGGTGCTCCCCTTTTTAAGCTCCCGGAGCATGTAACTACCGAACATGTAAAACATTTCGATTTCGAGATATACTAAAAGGTTTAACATGATTGATCGTATTGCTGGATGGAGCACCCTATTTTAGGCGTCGGCCGTCATAGACTTGACGGCCCGTGACGACCCCGCCTTTGTGACGTTGCCGGCGTACTTTTCAGGGATATATCCTGTCTAAGAGTGCTGGAGACAACTTCGAGTGCCATCCAGCAACCGATACTTCGAGACGTTTAACGAGCTTACAACAGCAATTAATCCGGCTAATAATTAGACTCTTATTCCAAAATCAAACAACTGGTTTTAATATATATTTCTAACTTTGCACCATCATATCACTTAACTGACTGCTGCTCAGGGAATCGCTACCGTCTGTCGATGCCGGGACACTGGTCTAAATATGATATATGGTCGCTGAAAAAGCTACAGCGGAGGAATTGTGTTCGCTACCATCCTATATGGTGGGCAAGTATTGTTGTTCGAGCGTAAGTTTTTCTTCATCTGTCTGTTTGTAGTCCGTATGGTGAGAACTACTACCAAGAGTGCGTCCGGCGAACGAATCGGGGCACTCGAGACATGAGCGAGTTCGTTCCAGGGGAGCTCATCCGTGCAGACGATTCGATCACGATCAACGAGGGGTACGAAACGACGACCGTAACTGTCGAGAACACCGGTGATCGGCCCGTTCAGGTCGGTTCCCATTTCCACTTTTTCGAGACTAACCCCGGACTCGAATTTGACCGTGCGGCCGCGTACGGGATGCGACTGGACATCCCTGCGGGAACGGCAGTCAGGTTCGAACCGGGCCTCGAGCGCGAGGTCGACCTCGTGGAGATTGGCGGCGATCGGATCGTCCACGGCATGGGTGGATTGGTTCAGGGACCACTCGACGACGACGAGATCAAAGCTAGGGCGATGGAACGGGCGAAAGATCGAGGCTACATGGAGGGTGAGGAGTGAGCCGCGAGCTCTCCCGGCGCGAGTACACGGACCTGTTCGGTGCGACCGAGGGAGACAGGGTTCGACTCGGTGATACGAACCTGTTCGCAGCGGTCGAGGTCGACTGCGGTGTCCCAGGCGAAGAGGCGGTCTTCGGCGGCGGCAAGACGATGCGCGATGGGATGGGAATGCAGTCGGGAACGACCCAGGCCGAGGGCGCACTCGACTGGGCATTTACGAACGTTGTCATTATCGACCCGATAGTGGGCGTCCGAAAGGGAGACGTCGGCGTCCGAAACGGAAAAATCGTCGGCGTCGGCAAGGCCGGTAACCCGGATACGATGGACGACGTCGACATGGTGATCGGCTCGAGTACGGACACCGTTCCGGCCGACGGCCTGATCGCAACGCCCGGCGCACTCGACATCCACGTCCATTTCAACAGCCCGCAGCTTGTCGACCACGCGCTGGCCTCGGGCGTGACGACGATGCTCGGCGGCGGATTCGGCGGCGGGGCGACCACCTGTACGCCTGGTCCTGAGAACATCAAACGCTTCCTCCAGGCCAGCGAGGACTGGCCGGTCAACGTCGGTTTCTACGGGAAGGGCAACAGCAGCAGGCCGGAAGCGCTGGCCGAGCAGCTCGAGGCGGGTGCCTGCGGGCTCAAGCTCCACGAGGACTGGGGGTCGACGCCAGCGGCGATCGATACCTGTCTCGAGGTCGCAGACGAAGAAGACGTTCAGGTCTGTATCCACACCGACACGCTCAACGAGTCGGGTTTCGTCGAAGACACCTTCGACGCGATCGACGGCCGGACGATTCACACCTTCCATATCGAGGGCGCCGGCGGCGGCCACGCCCCTGACGTGCTCGAGTTGATCGGGTACGAGCACATGCTACCGTCGTCGACGAACCCGTCGATGCCGTACACGGCCAACACGTTCGACGAACACCTCGATATGGTGATGGTCTGTCACCACCTCAATCCCGACGTTCCCGAGGACGTGTCCTTCGCCGAATCACGCATCCGCGCGGAGACGATCGCCGCCGAGGACGTGCTCCACGACACTGGGGCGATCAGCATGATGACGACCGACTCCCAGGCGATGGGGCGGATGGCTGAACTCGTCTCTCGGACCTGGCAGACCGCACACAAGATGAAGGCCCAGCGCGGGCCGCTGCCCGCCGACGAGGAAACCGCCGCCGACAACGCCCGCATCGAGCGATACGTCGCGAAGTACACGATCAACCCCGCCATAACGGCGGGCATCGACGACTACGTCGGCTCGCTCGAGCCCGGCAAACTCGCCGACATCGTGCTATGGGATCCGGCTTTCTTCGGCGTCAAACCGGAGTACGTGATCAAAGGCGGCTTCCCGGTCTGGTCGCAGATGGGCGAGGCGAACGGCTCGCTGATGACTTGCGAACCGGTCATCGGCCGGAAACGCGCCGGTGCCCAGGGTCGGGCGAAACACGCCCTCTCGAGAACGTTCGTCAGCGAGGCCGCCGCCAAGAACGACGTCGGCGACGCCTACGATCTGAAGACGCCGGTTCGACCGGTCAGCGGCACGCGATCGGTCGGCAAGTCGGACATGGTCCACAACAGTCACTGTCCCGACGACATCGAGATCGACGCCCAGACGTTCGAGGTACAAGTCGATGGTGAACACGTGACCTGCGACCCAGCCGACGAAATTCCACTTGCACAACGGTACTTACTCTAATCCATGCGACGAATCACATACCTGATACAGGAACGTACGAAACCCGGAGGTGAAGCGCTACCGTGCCACCAACCAGTCATCTCCGCGGTGGTGATGCGCCGATGATGCTCTCGCCGAAGGAGATGGAACGACTGACCGTCTTCATGGCCGCCGAACTCGCGCGACGGCGAAAAGAACGCGGGGTCAAATTGAACCATCCCGAGACGGTCGCCTACATATCTGACTGGGCCTGTGAAGCCGCACGCGAAGGGAAATCCGTCTCCCGGATCAGGGCCGAAGCGACCCAGTTGCTCACCCGCGAAGACGTCATGGACGGCGTTCCGGAGCTAGTCGGGATGATCCAGGTCGAGCCGGTCTTCCCTGACGGAACCAAGCTCGTCACTATCCACGATCCGATCCGCGCCGACAGCCACGACCAGCTCGAGGTGGTCGATCCGAGCCCCGGAGTCGACCTCGAGATCGGAGAGGTCGAATAATGGGGTATCGAGACGTCGCAAAGATCGGGCTCGGTGGCCCGGTCGGCTCAGGGAAGACGGCACTGGTCAAGCGACTCGTCCCCGAACTCGTCGATCGGGGGTACCACGTCGGCGTGATCGCGAACGACATCATGACTCAGGAGGACGCCGACGTCTTCCGTGAGTCCTTTGCAGACCTCCTCCCCGAAGACCTCATCGAGGGGGTCGAAACCGGGGCCTGTCCGCACACCGGCATCCGGGAGGACCCGTCGATGAACCTTGCGTCAGTCGACGCGTTCACCGAACGCCACCCCGACCTCGACGTGGTGTTGATCGAAAGTGGCGGCGACAACCTCGCCGCGACGTTCAATCCCGAACTCGCCGACTACTTTCTGTTCATCATCTCGGTCGCCGAGGGTGAAGACATCCCCCGTAAACGAGGTCCAGGCGTTACCCAGGCCGACCTGCTGGTAATAAACAAGACCGACCTCGCCCCTTACGTCGACGCCGATATGGACGTAATCGATGCCGACGCTGCCGAGGTTCGTGGCGACGAGCCCTACGTATTCACCGACTGTAAGGCCGGCGAGGGGATCGAGGTGACCCTCGAACATATCGAGCGGGAGGTGCTGTTCACGTGAGTTCGGGGACGACGCTACCGCGAGGGTTCGAGGGTTACGCCGACGAATCGCTCGCGCAAGCCCCCGCCGGCGGACCAGGAAAGAACGGGCTGCTCGAGGCGACTCTCGCCCGCGACGGGCAGAAGCCGACGCGGCTCGTCCGCGACCACGTGAGGGTACCCTACCACCTCACGGGAACCC
>LKMK01000224.1 GCA_001563805.1 Natrialbaceae archaeon B1-Br10_E2g2 | reverse complement strand
TGTGGTGGGAGACGACGACCGGCACCGTGGCGTCTGCGAGCCGGGCGTCGAGCCACTCGAGTTGTTCGTGGCAGATGCGCCCGCGGTGAGTTGTCTCGTACGGGCCGTTGGATCCGGCGGCGGTGTTCAGGACGAACAGATCGAGGTCGCCGACGGATTGCTGGAACGGGTACCGTCCCTCGGCGTACCGCTCGGCGAACGCGGCTGGAGACGGACACCGGTGGTCGTCGCCGGATTTCTGCAGGTCGTGATTGCCGGGCGTGGCGACGAATGGGTGCTCGAGCTCCTCGAGCAACACGTCCAGGCGCTCGTAGTTCCACGGCTCGCCGTCTTTCGTGAGGTCGCCTGGAAAGACGACCAGGTCGACGTCGCGGCCGTTGACGTCCTCGATCACGCTTCGCAGTCGCTGTTCGGTGCGGTGAAAGACCCGATCGGTCCCGTGTGCTTGCGTCGAGAGGTGTGGGTCGCCGACGATTGCGATCCGGGTCGGCGTTCGAACGCTCGGCTCCTCGAGGCGAGCGAGCAGCAGGCTGTCGTCCGGCTCCGAAAACGGGCTCGTGGCGGACGACGTCATCGGTGCGGCAGATCCGTCTCCGTCCGGACTCTCGACGGCGTGGGGATGGCGTGGTCGACTGTTCGTGGGTGAGGAACGATCATATCACGGGCGACCGTCCGGCTCGAGCGTCGAATATCATTTATATGTTCTGTAAGTATGCCGACAGTCCTCTCGCTGGCGCCCCATAGCGGATCGGTTGGTTCCCGAGGCCGAGCCACCTCTACGGTCGACTCAGTAGCCGACAGTAGGAACGAGTCAGCGAGCCGATCGCCCTCGAGGCGACCGCGCTACGATCGACAGAGACGACGTCGCTCGTATACGGCCGGCGCGGTCGTCGGGGGCCGACGATCGTTCGGCTCGAGAGTCTCGCGGCGATGACCCTCATTCGTGAACTGGGCATGGCTCCCGTCGTGCCGGAGTCGGGCGACGAACGGCCACGAGGACAGTCGCTGTATCGGGAGCAGTACGTAGGTGACTAACGACGTACGTAGGCCACATATACACGGAGTTTACCGGCGACGGGAGACGGCTGGTATGCACCGACGCTTGCCGACCGACGATCGAACCACGTGGCGACCTGACGGTGGCAATGGTGGGTGAGGAGCTCCTCGAGGCGCTGGTTCAGATCGATATGCTTCTCGCGTCGTTCGCCGGTGGCGCCTTCGGCGCGTCGATCGGCGCGCTCCCGGCGTTCGTCTTCACCGGACTGCTCGTGATCGCGGGTGAAGTCGCTGCGATCGTCCACCCTGACGCGGCGGTGATCACCGACGAGGTGGCGCTCGGACCGCCGTTTTCGCCGGCGATCAGCTTTGGGGGTGGCGCAGCAGCCGTGGCCTACGCTGCCCGCCAGGGGTACGTCGAAACGCCGTTCGACTACCACGCGGTCAAGACCGACTACCATGCGGCCAAGGACGTCACGTACGCGCTCGGGACGAAACCGGACGTCCTCGCCGTTGGCGGTGCGTTCGGGGTGGTCGGCTTCTGGCTCACGGAACTCTCCGTCACCGCTGGGATGCCGTACGACCCCATCGCGATGGGGGTCGTCGTCTCGGCGCTGTTCCACCGGCTGGTCCTCGGCTACAGCGTGATCGGAACGATCCGCGGCCGGGTTCTCGACATGCGTCCCTACGAGCGAGGGGAGCGCAGGAACTCGAGCCGACGAGCCACCGACGGCGGACTGGCCCGGGATGAATCTGCCGTGGATCGCGCACGGTCGGACTCGAGATCGGAATCGCGGTCGAGATCCGATCCAAACCCGACGTCGGAGTCCGAGTCGAACCGGTTCGTCGTCGAGCCGTGGCTTCCCCACCAGTACCGGTGGGGCCACGTTGCGGCGATCGGAGTCGTCGGCGGACTCCTGGGGGCGTACGTCGGCGTGGTCTCGGGAAGCGCGTTTCTCGCGTTCGGCATCAGCGCGGCGACGCTGGTCTTCGCCTGTTGTGGCGTCGAGCGGATTCCGGTCACCCACCACATCACGTTCCCCGCGAGCACGGCCGCGCTGGCCGCGGTGCTCGGACCGAACGCCGTCGCTGGCCCACCGGTCCCCTACGACGAGACGGCGCTACTGGCTGGCAGCCACTCGCTCGAGGTCGCCCTGGTCGTCGGACTCGTGGTCGGCGTCGCCTGCGCTCTGTTCGGCGAACTCTTTCAGCGCGTGTTCTACGCACACGGAGACACCCACGTCGATCCGCCGGCGGCCGCCATCGTCTTCGGGACCCTGTTGATCGCCGTCGGCTACGCACTCGGCGTCTTCCCGACGACGGTCTGGATTCCGTTTTTCTAAAATTTCGCCCCCTGTCGGCTGTCGTAGTCGGGGTCAACTACCTCGGGGTATCCGCCTTGCATTTTGATGAACCGAACGCCGCGATTGAACGGGACCCCTTCGCTTGGGTGTACCACCTGAGAACGATAGCCGGACACCGCCTCGAGGATGAGTCGCTGGCCTAGCGACTCGAGGAACTCTTCCATCCCCGTTTGAACCCGTCGAACGTTGGGACCGGAACCGAGTGTTTTGTCACATAGTGAACTGTGGGGGACAGTATCAACCCGTGGAGAATATAGCGGTACGATCATATTTGGGGTCGAAAGTACTGAAAATATAAGCTGTATTTAGCCCGGGACGACCCCATTCAGACGATGACTGGAGATCAGTCGAAAACGGGTGGGCGGTACACGAGACGCAACTTCGTACTCACCGGAACTGCGGCTGGAACTGCAGCGTTGGCGGGGTGTTTCGGCGATGACGATGAGGGCCCAGGTGGCGGTAACGGTGGTGGTGGCGGTGACGACGCTGAAGGCGACACTGAAGTCGACGACGACGTCATCAACGTCTGGCACGCGATGGGTGGGGGCAGCGGAGACCTGCTCGACGAGATGGTCGAGCGGTACGACGCCGCGGATACACAGTCGGAGTACCAGGGCAGTTACGAGGATATCCTGAACAGTCTGTTCGCCTCCGTCGAGGCTGGCCAGGCCCCGGACGTCGTAATGATCGACAGCCTGCACAACCAGCAGGTGCTCGACGCTGGAGCCTCCCAGTCGGCACAGGCGTTGCTGCCTGGCGACTACCCGACGGACAACCTCGTCCCAGCCGTTCAGGACTTCTTCCGCGTCGACGGCGAACTTCACTCGATGCCGTTCAACAACTCCAATGCGATCCTCTACTACAACAAAAGCGCCTACGAGGAGGCGGGGCTCGACCCCGAGTCGCCGCCGGAGACGATAGACGATGTGCGTGAACACTGCGAGGCGCTCGTCGACTCCGGCGCGACCGACTACGGCATCTCCTGGCCGAACCACGTCTGGTTCGTCGAGACGTTCTACTCGCTCGCAAACGAACTCATTCTCGACAACGAGAACGGCCACGACGGCGCGCCGACGACGATGTACGCCGAGACCGACTTCGCTCACGACCTCTGGAGCTGGTGGCGCGACCTCTACGAGGACGACCTCTATCTCAACCCAGGTATCGAAGCCTGGGACGAGAGCCGAAACGCCTTCCTCACCGAGCAGGTCGGGATGATGCTCGACTCCACCGCAGCGGTCGAGTCAACCGTCAGTGGGGCAGAGGGCGACCCCGACGCCGACGACATCGACGAAGACGACGTCGACGGGTTCGAACTCGGCACCGGCTTCTATCCGTCGCCAACCGAGGACTGGACCGGAGTGGTCATCGGTGGCGCGTCGCTGTGGGTCAGCTCCGAGGTGAGCAGCGAACACGAAGAACACGTCGGTCAACTGCTCGCCGACCTCGGTTCCGTCGAGGGCCAGATCGAGTGGCACCAGGGCAGCGGCTACTACCCGATCCGCGAGGAGGCTATGGACGAACTCGAGGCCGACGGCTGGTTCGACGAGCAGCCCCACTACGCGACGGCGTTCGATCAGCTACTCGCAACCGAAACGACGCCGGCGACCCGTCGGATGCTCGTCGGCCCCGCGCGCGAGGTCCAGCTGACGATCCAGGAAACGTCCCAGGACATCTTCTCGGGCAGCGTCAGCGTCGAGGAAGGGCTCGAAGACATGAAAGCGTCCGTCGAAGAAGAACTCGAGCGCTACGCTCGGGTCGCGGGTGACTGAGCTCCGACTCACCGACCGATTTTCGACACCACACACTTCCTACCAATGACTCGAGAAATATTCGACCGAACGTGGCTCGCCTACCTCCTGTTGGTGCCGACACTCGTCGTCTCGGCCGTCTTCCTCTACTATCCGGCCTTTCAGGCCGTTCACCTGAGCCTCTACGAGACGCTCCAGTTCGGCACCCAGCGGCTCTGGACTGGCCTCGGCAACTACAGTTATCTGTTCACCTCGAGTGACTTTCATGCCAGCATTGGCGTGACGGTCCTGTTCTCGGCGATCGTCATCGTTGGCGTGATGGCCATCTCGCTGGTCATCTCGTATCTGATCTACGAAGTGAGCGTCGGCCAGTCGTCGTATCTGATCGCGGCGATCTGGCCGTACGCCCTGCCGCCGGCAGTCGCGGGAATCGTCTTCTTCTACATCATCCACCCCAGTCTCGGCGTGCTCACCCAGCCGATCCAGGCCATTTTCGGCGTCAACGTCGACTGGTTCACCCGGGGTGGCCAGGCGTTCGTCGTCGTCGTCACCGCCGTCATCTGGAAACAGATCGGCTACAACGTCATCTTCATGATCGCCGCGTTGAACAACGTTCCCGACGCCCTCGGCGAGGTCGCCGACCTCGACGGCGTCGGGCCGCTCGAGCGTCTCCGGCGGATCTACGTACCGCTGATTTCGCCAACTCTGCTCTTTCTGGTCGTAATGAACACGATCTACGCGTTCTTCCACACGTTCGCGTTCATCGACATCCTCACCCAGGGTGGCCCCGGTGGTGCGACTAATATTCTGATTTACGACCTGTATCGCAACGCATTCGAGTTCAACAACCACGGACTGGCGTCGGCACAGTCGGTCATCCTGTTCCTGATCGTCGGCGGGCTGATGTACGCCCAGCTTCGGCTCTCCGATCGGTACACGCACTATGGGTGAGCACACGTGAGTATAGACACCCCATCCACGATCGACCGAGTTACCGAATCGCTCGAACAGCCGACGACTGACCGAACCCAGCTGCTAGCCCACGCGACGCTCGCGGTGTCGGTGGTACTGATGGCGCTTCCGATTCTGATCGCCGCGCTCGTCAGCACGCAACAGCAGGGTCTGATCGGGGGATTCAGCGATCTCGCCCCCGGCGGCCACGCGATCGAGAACTACCGAACGGTGATGACCGACTACAACTTCGGCGTCTACCTGCTGAACTCGTTTATTATGTCGATCGTCATCGTCGTCGGCAAACTCGCCATCTCGCTTCTGGCGGCGCTCGCAATCGTCTACTACCGATTCCCGTTCAAGAACCTGATGTTCGTGGTCATCCTCTTTACGCTGATGTTGCCGGTGCCGGTCCGGTTCGTGCCGCTTTTCAACATCGTCACGGATCTGGGCTGGTACAACAGCATGCTCGCGCTCACCATCCCGTATCTCGCGAGCGCGACCACCGTCTTCTTGCTCCGACAGCA
>LKMK01000223.1 GCA_001563805.1 Natrialbaceae archaeon B1-Br10_E2g2 | reverse complement strand
TGTAGCCGCTACTGCCGCGGGCGGTCGCCTCGCCACCGTGCGAGGCATCGCCCACGGCGACCCCACCGCCTACAGCCGAGCCGCCAGCGTGGTGGCCCACGTCGCCCGTGCGATTCGCCGGCATCGTAAACCGGATCGACGGCTCCTCGACGTCCTCGGTCCAGCGGTAGGTGCCGTCGTCGGTGGCCTCGAAGCCGTCGGTCCCGACGACCGTCGCGCTCGACTCGAGGTCGATCTCGAGCGAAACGACGGGGTCGGGGACGTCGAACGTCTTTTCCGTCTCGAACTCGCCCGGCCGGTCGGGCAACTGCCGAAGCGTCGTCGTTCGGTGAAGGACGTCGTCGCTCCCGCCAACGCTGGCCGTCGCTGAGTCGAGGCGGTTGTGTACCGGGAGTTCACCGGTTCCGGCAGCCGCCTGCACCGGCCCGGTCGGGGCCGCAGGGTGGCCGCTCGAGTCTGTCACAGCGCCACCGGCCGCACCAACGACACCGGCCGGGAGACTGACGACCAGAATCGCGATCAGGAGCACGGGGACCAGGTGCTTCATGCCAACTCTATGGACAGCCAGCGGGCATGACTGTTGTGCTCGACAGACAGTCGGATCGTGTGGGAAGTTGCTCGAGTATCGACCCGACCGAGATCAGGCCGCTTCGCTCGCTCGTTGTTCCTCCAAAAATCCGGACCTAACATCCACCGCGGTCGGCTTCGCCGCCCGCGCTGGTGAGTGCTCTAATCCGACGCTTCAGCCGCCGCAACCGCCTCGAGCGCGATCTCGGCATCCACCGTTTGCTCGTCGGACTCACTGGCTTCGCTCGCTCGTCGCTCCTCAAACATCTGGACCAAAAATCCACCGCGGTCGGCTTCGTCTCCCGCGCTGGTGAGATCTCTAATCTGACGCTTCAGCCGCCGCAACCGCCTCGAGGGCAATTTCCATCGTCACACCCTCGACGTCCCACTCCTTGCGGTGGCCGTCCTCGACGGTCCGGAGTTCGTCGGCACGAACCTCTTCGCAGATCAGATCCTCGCGTTCCTCGACGAGGTCGGCGACGCGGTCGTCGTCGATCTCGAGGTCCAGCGCGATTCGCTCTTCGACGTCGAGTTCGAGCTCTTTACGCATCTCCTGGACGCGGCGGATGACCTCGCGGGCGTAGCCCTCGCTCTCGATGTCCTCGGAGAGCGACGCGTCGACGTAGACGACGCCGCGGTCGTCGCCGTCGACGCCGAACGGGGTGCCGGCGATGTCGTCGGGCGTCTCGGTGACGAACGAGACCATCGACTCCTCGATCGACTCGTCGGCTTCGAGGACGTCGGCGACCGCTTCCTCGAGCGCCTCGAGACTTGGTTCTTCGATCCGGGCTTCGTTGAGCGCGGTCATGACCTCGCCGGCACGGCCGCCGAAGGCGGGGCCGAGTTCGCTCATGTCGGCTTCGGCGCTGTAGGCGAGTTCCTCCCAGCGGTCCTCGGCGGAGACGAGTTCGATCTCGCGTGCGTTGAGTCGGTCCTCGAGGAGCTCGGTGTGCCGGGAGACGGCGTCGGCGACGCGGTCGTCGTCGGCCGCCACGACGACCCGCTGGACGGGCCAGCGCAGCTTGCGGCCGGCCTGCTGGCGAGCGTTCGCGCCGGCTTCCTCGATCGCTCGCAGGAAGGCGACGTCCGTCTCGAGTTGCTCGTCCTCCCAGTACTCGTCGACGGCGGGCCAATCTTCCATGTGGACCGTCGGATGGCCGGCGTCGTCGGTGAGCGTGCCGTAGATCTCCTCGCTGATGAACGGCGCGTAGGGCGCAAGCAGCGCGACGGTCTCCCGGAGGACGTGGTAGATCGTCGCGTAGGCGGCCCGTTTGGAGCCGCTGTCGTCTTCCTCCCACATGCGCTCGCGGACCGCCTGGACGTAGAAGCGAGAGACGTCTTCGACGACGAACTCGAGGAGCGCCTCGAGCGCCTTGTCCTGGCGGAACGCCTCGAAGTGGTCGGTCATCTCCGCCTTGGTGGACTGCAGGCGGGCGAGCACCCACTCGTCGATGAGTTCGAGGTGGTCGTCTACCGTCTCGAGGTCGGTCTCGGACGGATCGAAGCCATCGAGGCGCATGTACGGCAGCGGGAAGCGGAAGACGTTCCAGAGCGTCCGGAGGTGGTTCTCCATCGTCTGCATGCCGTCCCACGAAAAGCGCATGTCGTCGCCCTGTGGATTCGCCGAGAGCAAGAACATGCGCATGGCATCGGAGCCGTGGCGCTCGATCGCCTCGTCGGGTTCGACGACGTTCCCGACGGATTTCGACATCTTGCGGCCGTCCTCGTCGAGCGCGTGGCCGTGCATGAGGACCTTGTCGTAGGGCACCTCCCCCATCGCGGCGGTGCCCATCCCGAGCTGGGACCAGAACCAGCCACGCGTCTGGTCGTGGGCCTCGAGGATGAAGTCGGCGGGCCAGAGTTCGTCGAAGCGGCTGTCGTCTTCGGGGAAATCGAGGGTCCCCCACGACGCCACCGAGGAGTCGAGCCAGACGTCGAAGACGTCCGGCACGCGGGTGTAGGTGGTGCCGTCTTCGGTGATCGTCAGGTCGTCGACGGTGTCCTTGTGGAGGTCGACGTCCTCGGGATCGATATCCTGATCGACGCGCTCGGCGAGTTCCTCGCGCGTGCCGACCACGATCATCTCTTCGTCCGCGCGCCCGCTGGCGCGCTCTGTACCGGCAGCGGTAGCCGCCCCGTCGTCATCTCTGTCTTCAGGGGTCCACACCGGGAGGGGGATGCCCCAGTAGCGCTGTCGGGAGACGTTCCAGTCGGGGGCCTCCTCGACGAAGTCGCGGAAGCGGTTGTCGCGGGCCCACTCGGGGTACCACTCGCTGTCCTCGATGTTCGCGAGCAGTTCGTCTTTGACGTCCGTGATCGTGATGAACCACTGGTCGGTGACGATCTGGAGCACGCCCGTGTCACAGCGCCAGCAGTGGCCGTAGCTGTGGTGGATCGTTCCCGACGCGAGCAAGGCGCCGTTTTCCTCGAGGTCGGCCGTGATCTCCTCGTCGGCCTCTTTGACGAACTGGCCGTCGTATTTGCCCGCTTGCGCGGTGTAGACGCCGTCGCCGCCCACGGGACAGAAGATCGGGAAGCCGAGTTCGCGCCCGCGCTCGAAGTCCTCCTCACCGTGGCCCGGCGCGGAGTGAACCAGTCCGGTGCCGTCGCCGTGGGTATCGACGTAGTCGGCGGCGTACACCTCGAGTGCGCCCTCGTGGTCGGGGTGGTCGGGGACCTCCTCTGTGAGGGGGTGGTCGTAGGACCAGCCGATCAGCTCGTCGCCGGGCAACTCCTCGACGATCTCGTACTCGTCGTAGCGGCCTTCCGAGAGCACCTCCTCGACTTTCGCGTCGGCGAGGTAGAGGAGCTCTTCCTCGCCGTCCTCCGCGCTCTTCTCCGCGCGGACGCCGACGTACTCGCCCTCGGGATCGACAGCGACGAAGGTGTTGGCGGGGATCGTCCACGGCGTCGTCGTCCAGATGACGATCGAGCCCTCACGATCCCTGAGGTCGAATTTGACGTAGACCGAGGGGTCGTCGACGTCCTCGTACTCGACCTCGTTGTTCGCCAGGCCGGTCTCACACCGGGGACACTGGCTGATCGAGCGCTGTCCCTGCTCGACTAACCCGCGTTCGGCGGCCTTCGAGAAGCCCCACCACGCGGCTTCCATGTACTCCGGCGAGACCGTCCGATAGGGGTTGTCCCAGTCCATCCAGACGCCGAAGGACTTGAAATCGGATTGCAGCCCCTCGAGTTGCTCGTCGGCGTAGTCCTTACACTCCTGGATGAAGTTCTCCTCGCCGAACTCCTCGATGTCTTTCTTGTTCTCGAAGCCGAGTCGCTCCTCGACTTTCGTCTCGATCGGCAGCCCGTGCATGTCGTAGCCCGGCCGATCCGTGACGTCGTACCCCTGCATCCGGAAGAAGCGGAGGTAGACGTCCTTCAGCGACTTGTTCCAGGTCGTCCCCATGTGCGCCGACCCCGACGTGTACGGCGGGCCGTCGACGAAGAAGAACGATTCACCGTCCGAGCGGTGCTCGACCGTCCGTTCGTAGGCGTCGACCTCGTCCCAGTAGTCGAACACCCGCTGTTCGAGCGCGTGTGGATCGTACTGGTCGTCGACCTCGCCGAACCTGCTCATACCTGCAGTGATTCGCTCCGACATTAAAGGGGAATCGGTCCAGCAGACGACGACGCGGATAGCCCACCGTCGTCAGGTCGGTAACGCGTCAGCGATCGAAAACGGACAGCGCGTGTTGATGTTCGAATGTGGCTCCAACGGAACCAAACAGCGAGTCAGCGACTCCCGTACTCGCGGGCCGCGAGCAGTCGGACGAGTACTTTCCGGTAGCCGAGGGCGTAGACGCCCGCGTACAGCATGACGGCGCCGATCGCTGCGAGCCAGAGCGCAGCGGTCGCCTCACCGGCGCCGAGCTGCTGCAGGCTCGTGTACTCGGCGAAGATTCCGCCGGCCGTGAGGGCGACGGCGACGACGGTGTAGAGGCCGATGGATACCGCTTCCGCGAGGAGTTCCGGATCGAACGTGGGCATTAGCCCTCGAGAGCGCCCGGACGAACGTAAACCTGTCCCTCGAGCGAGGACGCATCGGCCAGACTAAACCGATCGACCCCCACGACTCGAGTATGTCTCCGCACGGACCGACCGACATCGACGAGGAGACAGACGCGGCGACCACGCCCGCGTTCCCGGAGTCGCGTCACGTCCTCGAGCCGGCGTGTGCGCGCTGTCCGGCACTCGTCGAGGCCCGCGAGTGCATCTCGTGGGGGACCGGCTCGCTCGAGGCGCGCGTCGTGGTCGTCGGCGAGGCGCCGGGCTACGGCACCCCCGAGGCCGACCGCTGGCGAGGCGGCAACTGGACCGGGAAGGCCTACACGTCCCGCCACTCGGGCCGTCGAATCAGGCGACTCCTCGAGCGCCTCGGCTACGACGACGCCTACTACACGAACGCGGTGAAGTGTTTTCCGGCGAGCGAGACGACGACGACCAACCGTGAACCGACCGCCGAGGAACGGGCGACCTGTCGCGACCATCTGCTAGCGGAGTTCGAGATCGTCGACCCCGACGTCGTCCTCGCGACCGGGAAACACGCCACGAAGACGGTGCTCGCCGCCGACGGACGCGACCTCGGCGGGTTCCTCGAGATCGTCCTCGAGCCGATCGCGTGTGATCAACTCGAGACCTGGCTCGTCCCCATCTTACATCCCTCCTACCAGGACGTCTGGATCGGCCGGCTGGGCTACGAGCCCGGGGGCTACCACGAGGCGATCCGGGAGACGCTCGAGGCGTGTCTCGAGACGCCCGTCGATGACGGACCGGGCTAACGCCGGTAGGCGAGGTCGGTACAGACGTCCGTGATGAGACCGTCGACGCCGCTCGAGCGGAGCCGCTCGCCGACCGCGACCGCGTCGACCGTCCAGGGCTCGACCCGGAGGCCGTGCTCGTGGGCTCGTTCGACCAGCGGCGTCCGAAGACAGAGCTCGAGCCGGGGGTGGATCGCGACGCAGTCGAGCGAGGCGGCCCGGTCGACCATCCCGTCGACGTCCTGGCGAGGGTAGATCGGGACCGTGGTTCCGATTGGCCGAAAGAGTCGT
>LKMK01000222.1 GCA_001563805.1 Natrialbaceae archaeon B1-Br10_E2g2 | reverse complement strand
GCCGTCGAACTCGCCCCCCTCGATCGCCTCGTTGTCCGGTTCCGTCGTCAGGAGGTCGTACTCGTCGTTCGTCGCGTCGAGAACGAACATCGCGTCGACGTGAGCGGAGCTACTCGAGCCGAACTCGAGGGTCGCCCGGAACAGTTCCCGGTCCTCGAGGTCTCCCTCGAGAGCGTCCGCGAGCTCGTCGACCGGGACGTCGTCTGCGGCCCCACCGTCGTCGGACTCAGCGGTGTCGCTGGCAGCTTCGTCTTCGCCGGCTTCGATCGACGCGCGGATCTCCTCGATCGTCGCCTCGGGGTCCGTCTCCGTCTCGCCGCCGTCGGAGATCTCCCGGACCATCTGATCGAGTCGGTCGACCCCGCTGAAGATGAGGTCCATCCGGTCGCCGGTCACCGAGAGTTCGCCGTCCCGGATGCAGTCGAGCAAGTCCTCGACGGCGTGTGCCAGGTTGCTCGCGTCGGTGTAGCCCATGACGCCGAAGTTACCCTTGAGGTTGTGTGCGACCCGGAACACCGTCTCGATCGCATCGGAGTTCTCCGGGTCGGCGGCGTCCTCTAAGTCGAGCAACGCGTTGTTGAGCTTCTGGATGTCCTCCTGGCTCTCCTGGACGAAGGTGCTCGTCGGATCGGTCATCCGGACCACCCCCGAAACGCGTTAGTGATTCCTTCGGCGATCCGGTCTTTCGGCAACACCATGTCGACGTCGACGCGTTCGGCTGCCACCTTCGGCATGCCGTAGACGCGCGAGGTCGCCTCGTCCTGGACGATCGCCTTCCCGCCGGCGTTCTTGATCGCCTCGAGGCCGATAGCGCCGTCGGAGCCCATGCCGGTCATGATGACGCCCGCGAGGTTTCCGGTGACCCGGTCGGCCGCCGTCTCCATCGTGACGTCGACGGCCGGCCTGACGTTGTGGCGCTGTGGGCCGTCGTCGTGATCGACGATGACCTCGCCGTTTCTGAAGCCGGTGACGGCGAGGTGGAGGCCACCCTTCGCGAGGACGCCTTCGCCGGCGCCGATTCGCTCGCGGCCGGAGGCTTCGCGG
Organism: Natrialbaceae archaeon B1-Br10_E2g2; assembly: GCA_001563805.1. GTDB lineage: Archaea > Halobacteriota > Halobacteria > Halobacteriales > Natrialbaceae > Natrarchaeobaculum. Next base: position 4,578 of record LKMK01000222.1, on the reverse strand, counting down.
ATCTCGTACTCTGTTCGCTCGTTGAGACGCGTTGCAAAACGTTCCGTGTAATGGTCTGCCATGTGTTGTACCACCAGGATTCGCAATCCCGCTCGCTCGGGCAGTTCCGACAGGACCTGTTCGACGACCCGTGGGCCGCCCGTCGAGGCGCCGATCACGAGCGTCGGATCGTTCGGAAACTCGTCGTCGGCCTCGATCGTCGGCGTTCGTGTGGATTCGGTCCGCTCGGGTTCCTCGGCCGAGACGTCGGCCGCCGCGACTGCACGCACTCGCTCGACGATCTCGTCCGCTTTCGACCAGATGTCGACCGAGTTGTCGCCGGAGGGTTTCGCGAGGAAGTCGACCGCCCCGGCCTCGAGCGCCTCGAACGTCGCATCGGCGTTTTTGGTCGTATGTGAGCTGATGACCATCATCGGCGTCGGCGTCTCGGCCATCACCTGCTCGATGACTTCGTGGCCGGTCATCCGTGGCATCTGGATGTCGATCGTCGCGACGTCAGGTTCGTGTTCCGCGATCGCCTCGACGGCTTCGACCCCGTCTTTCGCTCGTTCGACGACGTCGATTCCACCCTCCTCGAGGATCTTCCCGAGGGTCTCGCGCATGACTGCCGAGTCGTCGGCGATAACTGCTCGGACCATCAGCGAGCGACGTGGCTGCTGGCTGTCGTCGCAGAACTGTCCTCGTCTCGCCTCGAGCCATCGACGGTGCCGACGATCGATTCGCTCACTGCCATGCGGTTGGATTGTGATGAACCCCGCTTAAAGAATTCGGCCAATGAAGGGTTCGACGGGCGAAACCGGGCGAAACTGGCGGGCTGCCGACGACGGCCCGAACGGGGAGTCGAGCCCGGCGTAACGCCCGCTCGCCGCTCGAAACTCGGCCGTGTGAGTTATGGTGGATCAATCGAAACGGTCCAACCGAATGGCGGGATCTGCTCGGCTCTGCGTGACAAATCAAAAGGGAGGCGTCGGAAAGACGACCGTCGCGATCAACCTCGCCGGCGCGTTGAACGACCGGGGACACGACGTGTTGTTCGTCGACCTCGATCCACAGGGCAACGCGACGGAGGGACTCGGCTTGCTCGAGGCCTACGACGCACAACCTCCCACGCTTCTCGATGCGCTCCTCGAGCCGTCGGCCGTGTCGCTCGCTGACCTCGTCCACTCCCATCCCGAGATGGACGTCGTCCCGAGCAACGTCGACATGAACGCCGCCGAGTCGACGCTCAGTCAGGAGCCTGACGGCGAGACCCGCCTCGACGCTCTCCTCACGGCAGTCGAGGACGACTACGACGTGACCGTCGTCGACTGTCCGCCCTATCTCGGGATGGTCACCGACAACGCGCTCGTCGCCACGGAAAACCTGGTCGTTCCGGCACTCGCCGAGCCGACGAGCAAACGATCGCTCGAGCTCCTGTTCGACTACGTCGGCGCACTCGAACTGGACCACGACGTCGAGATCGAACCCCGGGCGCTGGTCGCTAACCGCATCGAGAACACGCGGGAAGCGGAGCACATGCTCGAGTGGTTCGAGGAGGCGCTGCCAGACGTCCCGCTGTACCGGATTCGAAAGCGAGTGGCGCTCCAGCGGGCGTTCGCCGACGGAACGTCCGTATTCGCCAGGGAGGAAGAGACGGACATGCAAACCGTGTTTCTCGAGATGGCCGAGACGATAGAAGCGGCGATCGAAAGCCCGGAGGTGCCGGCATGACAGACGATCGAGCCCGGCGCATTCGCGACCTCCGGAACCGCAACGGACGAGCCCGGGAGAGGGCGGACGAGGAGCCGGATGCCGACGGTGACGAGCCGGACGCCGATGTCGATGAGCCGAACGACGGCGCACGAGACGAACCGTCGTCGGCCCCGACGGCTACGGACGGGAACGGCGACGAGCCGGACGCCGGGGAAGCCGGCTCGACGGACGAGCCAACCGGCTCCGCCGATGGTCCTATCGAGCAGTCGGACGAGACGGCGACGACGGAGGCAGCCGACGAGTCGGACCTCGAGCGCGACGACGAACAGACGACCGAGTCGACGACGGACGCAGGCCCCGACGACCAGGAAGCACCAGCCGAGCCCGAGTCGACCGTCGAGGCCGGCACCAAGGCTGAAGGGCCGACCACCCCTGGATCGCCCGCTCTCGAATCGACGTCCGCTGGTGGTGAAACCTTCAGCTACGACGAGTCGGCGATCCCGAACGCCGCAGCGAGCACCGCGGCGGGAGCCGCTCGGCAGTTGACCCCGATGGTGGACCCGGACCACGCCAAGGAGTCCGCGTTCGGCGGGGCGATCGCCGACGACGCGATCCAGTCGGACTTCGTCGACGAGGCCGGGGCGGAGGCGACGCTCGATGCGTCGGCGGGCTCCGTCGACGGAGCCGGAGGCGTCGGCCGCGGCGGCGTCCTCGAGCAGGGAGACGGGCTCGCCGGGTCGACCCACGACGCCGACGAGACGATCCAGATGCTCGAGTTCTACCTGAACGACAACCGCTACGCCATCGAGATCGAGCGGATCAGTGCGATCGTCGAGATGAAAGAGATTACACGGTTCCCCCGTGGGCCCGAGGCGATCGACGGCGTCACCGACCTCCGTGGCGAGATCACGGCGGTCCTCGACCCGACGGTCATGCTCGACGTCGAGCGAAACGAACTGACCGACGACCAGTACATCGTCGTCCTCGAACGCGACGACGACAAGCAGAAACTCGGCATTCGCGTGACGGACGTCCTGCAGGCGGTGACCTACCGGGAGTCACAGATCGACGAGACCGGCAGCGTGATGGATTCCTCGGGCGAGCACCAACACGAGTTCATCAACGGCATCGTCAAGAAAACGACCGACGACCGGACCGCACTCGTCACGTGGCTCGATATCGACGCGATCATCGAGAACACGAGCTAGGTTCGGTCGGCGTACCCAACACAACCTATGGCAACAACGAAATCGACCGCGGAAGCCAGCACGCACGTGCTCGAGTTCAACCTCGGGGAGAATCGATACTGCGTCGACATCGGATACGTCGCGGAGATCGTCAACACCGACGAGCTGACGCCGATCCCGAACACGCCCCCGCACATCGAGGGCGTGATGGATCTGCGCGGTGAGACGACGAAGATCGTCAACTTACGAGAGATCTTCGGTGCGAACGAAGACGAGGAACTTGGCGACCGAATCATCGTTTTCAAACGCAAACGCGGCGCCAACGAGCGGATCGGCTGGCTCGCGGACGAGGTCCACCAGGTCAGGGAACTCCAGACGGACCTCGTCGACACGTCGGTCGAAGGCTCCCAGATAGCCGGCATCATCCGCCGCGAAGACGAGTTCGTGCTCTGGGTCGACCCGACCGCCGTCCGCGTCTGATCGGTCGGTCACTCGGTTCGGTTCTAACGAGCGGCGTCACCTATCGTGGTAACCAGGTCGCTACCGCGTGTGATTGGGCTGGAACCGTCGTCTGAGAGTGACTCCTCCAGTGTGGCGTCGGATGCCCCGTCGCGTCGGGTGACTCACCATCCCCCGTTTGTCACACGACCCATCTCGTTCGACGATGGGCCGATTCCGTTCGTCGCACGACGGTATGGGTAAAGAGATATATACGTTGACTGCCCATTCAAAGACAACTGGTGCACGTTGCTCGCCGCCCGTTGCACCGCCCCTCTATAGACGAGCATGACTGAAGACATCGTCGCGGACTTTACCGGCCGGTTTTTTCTCAGCACGAGTTCCGACAGCAGCGAGACGCCGGAGCGAGGCCGGATCATCATGACGAGGCGCCGACTGGTCCTCGCGACCACGGACGACAAGACGACGGTCCCGCTCTCGAACGTCGTCGACGTCAACGTCGGGACCGTTCCGAATCACGTCAAACGGTTTTTCGACGACACGCTCACGATCGGGTACGAGGGACCGGCCGGCATCCAGAGTGCGGTCATCGAGAGCGAAGGGGACAAACTCGAGACCTTCGTCGCCATCCTCTTTCGGTGTCTGTTGAACGGCCGGACGGTCGCGGTCAAACACCCCGCACGCGTCGGTGGGCGGGTGAAAAACTCCCCCGTCCGCAAGGGGAAACTCCGGATCAAGAAACGATCGATCGTCATCAAGACCAAACAGGAGTCGATCAGCATCGACATCGAGAACGTGATGAACATCGGCCGGGGGAACAAACTCGGCAGCAGCGACGACCGCGTCACGCTGATCGTCAAATCGATCGACGACTCGGGGCTGACGCAGACGACCTTGATCGCCCCGACGAAGAGTCAGTACGTGAACTTACTCGCCAGGTTCCTCCGCCTCGAGTTCGACGAACTGCGCGAGGAAATCGACGAGATCGAGCTGACGAACCCCGAAAAACGAGTTCTCGTCGGCGTCCACGCGACCGGCGGCGACATCGACTTCACGAACATGCTCGACGGCGACCCCGCCTACGTGACGAACGTGTTGAACTCGGTCAAGAACAAGGACCTCATCCTCGAGAACGGCAACGGCATCTCGTTGACGCCGAAGGGACGAATCGTCGTGACCCAGCAGATCGAAGACGTCAACGCCTGAGCCAGGTCGGAGCAGGTAGTCACGACACTGGTGG
>LKMK01000037.1 GCA_001563805.1 Natrialbaceae archaeon B1-Br10_E2g2 | reverse complement strand
GTCGTCACGCCCTCGAGGGCCTCCATCTCGCAGCCGGTCTTGCCGGTCGTCTCGACCCCGACCTCGAGTTCGATCCGGTCGTCGCGCAACTCGAAACCGGTGTCGACGTTCGTGATCGGAATCTGGTGGCACATCGGGATCGTCTCCCAGGTGTGTTTGACGGCCTGGATCGCGCCGACGCGGGCCGTCGCGAGCACGTCGCCTTTGCCGACCTGATCGGCCCGGATGGCCTCGATCGTCGAGGGCTGGAGGCGGATCTCACCGGCCGCGACGGCCCGGCGCTCGCTGTCCGGCTTGTCGCCGACGTCGACCATCTGGACGACGCCCTCGTCGGTCGTGTGAGTGAGGTCGTCGGCTCCGGCCTCCCCGTCGGCTTCGGGGGTCTCACTCATCGTCATCACCCCACAGCGCTGCAGGAATCTCCTCGAGGACGTCCGAGGCGAGGTAGCCGTGGCCCTGGCGGTCGGCCAGTCGTTCGCCGGCAATTCCGTTGACGTGGGCGCCGGCTGCCGCCGCCTCGAGCGGGTCGGCGAACTCGAGTACGGCAGCGACGATGCCGGCCAGGGTATCGCCCGTCCCGCCGACTTTCATCCCGACGGTTCCCGAGCGGCTGATACGAGTCCGTTCGCCGTCCGTGATGACGTCGTCGGCCCCTTTCGCGAGCACGACGTGGCCCAGGTCGGCCGCGAAGGACTCGATCTCGTCGGCCACCGCTCGAAGGTCGTCGGCCTCCGGCCCGCCCATCCGTGCCAGTTCGGCCCGGTTGGGCGTACAGACGAGCGTCGCGTCGGTCTCGACGTCGGGGACGACCGCGAGTGCGTCCGCGTCGACGACGACTCGGCCGTCGTAGGACTCGAGGAAGGTCCGTGCGGCCTCGAGCGTCTCGTCTTCGGTGCCGAGTCCGGGGCCGAGGACGACGACGTTCTCGTACGTCCGGGCGGTCTCGAGGAGGTCGTCGAGCTGGTCGAGCTCGAGGTGGTCGCCGTCGAACGGCTGGACGATCAGGTCCTCGGCGTAGCCCTGGATCTCGCCGGCGACGACCTCGGGTGCGGCGACGAACGAGAGTTCGGCACCGGCACGGAGCGCCGCCTGGGCGGTCAGCGCGGGTGCGCCGGTGTACGGGCCGCCGCCGATGACGTACGGTCGCCCCGCCCGGTCGTCGGGACGAGCGAGACGCACGTCGCCGGGGCCGACGAACTCCTCTGCGGCGGCGGGAATGCCGATGTCGGCGACGGTGACGTCGGCCTCGAGGCGCTCGAGGCCCGGCTTCGTGTCGTGGAAGGTAACGACGTGATCCGCGACGATCCCGTTGTCGGCGTGGTCGCCGCCGTCGGCGTCGAAGCCCGACGGGACGTCGACCGCGACGACGGTCGCGTCGGTCTCGTCGATCGCCCGCGCGGCGCTTGCGGCCGGCTCACGGAGGTCGCCGCTGATCCCGGTCCCGAGCATCGCGTCGACGATCACGTCACAGTCGGGGAGCTCGAGGCTCCGGGAGTCGGTCACCTCGCGGACCTCGTAGTCAGCGCGCTCGAGTGCGTCCCAGTTCTCGCGGGCGATCTCGGTACCGATCGTCTCGGCCCGGCCGAGCAGGAGCGTCGTCACGTCGTAGTCGTCCAGAAATCGCGTGGCGACGAACGCGTCGCCGCCGTTGTTTCCCCGCCCGGCGACGACCACGACGCTCGAGCCCGGTTCGGCGACCTCACGAATCGTCCGGGCGACGGCGTGGCCGCTCGACTCCATCAGCTGTTTTCGCGGGACCCCGAGCGCCTCGGCGTTCTCGTCGACGGCGCCCATCCGCTCGCCTGTAATCATACGACACGGTTCGACCGGGCGACCGTTGAAGATTGCGGAGGGCTGGTCGTCCGGTCGGGGCCGATCGTCCTGTCGGACACGTCGAGGAGTGCGTCCTCGAGCGGCGTCCACACCACTTATGTCCGCCCAGGCTGTCATCTCGGGACGATGTTCCCGCCGTTTGCCTCCACCGAATCGATCGTCGGCGACGATCTGAACCCCCTCACGCGAGCGTACCACGACGTCGTCGTCTACGACGCCGTCGACGCGGACGCCCCCCTCTACGAGGGGCCGATCGTCGTCCACGCCAACGGCTGGATCGAACTCGAGGGCAATCGCCTCCTCTCGCCGGCCGCAGTCCACCACATCGACATCTACGACGACCGAAGCGAGTGGCACGGTGACGGGGGCGACGATTGGGAGGCTGGTGACGACTCCGAGAGCGGGAACCGGACGAACCGATTTAGCCCTCGGTAGCCCGCGCCGAGTGATCGCTCTCGGACGGGCCGCTCACTCGTAGCGGATCTCGAACCCCTCGAGGCCCTGGGGCTCCTCGTAGCTCACGTCCACGTCGTCGACGTCGGCCGCGGGGCTCCCCTCGTGACACCACTCGACCATCGACTCGACGTCGGCGTCGGTACCCTCGAACACTGCCTCGACGCGACCGTCCGCGAGGTTCTTCACCCAGCCGTCGACGCCCCGATCGCTGGCCGTATCGCGAGTGGTCGCACGGTAGTAGACGCCCTGCACTGTACCGGAGACGAAGACGTGTGCCCGGGTTCGGTCTGTCATAATCGAGACGTCGGCCGCGACCGGCAAAAATCCCGTTCGTCTGACGCCTGGCTGTCGGCTGGCTGACGATCGTCGTGCGACAGTTACACACGCGACGTACCCCCCTCCCACCGGCTCCGCGATGGCGACCTGCTCGCAGCGTCCCGGCTGCCGTCGGAGAAGGGGCGGGGAAGGGAGGTGTTAGTCGCCCGTCCGGAGATGGTGGAAGACGTACGTCTGTGCGTACCCCGCGTACTCGCCGCCGAGTCGGTCGCGAATCGCCCGCGAAGTCTCGGCGTACGACCCGCGGTCGCAGTCGGGGTAGTACTCCTCGATCGCCGACTTAATCCAGGTGTCGAGCGGGACGGCTTCGTCGAACCCCAGCGAGAAGAGCAACACGCAGTCGGCCACTTTGTCGCCGACGCCGACGAACTGCGTGAGATACTCCCGGGCGGCCTCGTACTCGAGGTCGCGCGCTTCGGCCGGATGTGCGCCGCCGTCGGCGACCAGCTCAGCCGTTCGGACGACGTAGGGGGCACGGTAGCCAAGTCCCAGCTCACGGAGTTCGGCTTCGGTCGCGCTCGCGAGTTGTGCTGGCGTCGGAAACGCGTGGTACGTTCGGCCCTCGAACGCGATTTCGTCCCCGTACTCGCGGGCCAGCGCCGACACCATCGACTGGATCCGACTGACCCGCATCTGGGCCGAACAGATGAACGAGATCAGACAGCCAAACGGCGGATCCTCGACGAGTCGCATCCCCCGGTGGGCGTCGTAGGCGTCGGCTACCAGGGGGTCGTCGGGGGCGGCCGCGACGATCGCCTCGAGGTCGTCCTCGAGTCGTACCAGCCGCCGGACGATCGGGTCGGCGTCCGTCGTCGACTCCCACTCGAGTATCCCGTTTCGGGTTCGAACCCGGATCACGTCCCCGTCGACGACCGTGGCGTACCACGACTCGGGGCTGGGCGTCCCGCTGTACATCTCGCCATCGTCGCGGTGCCAGAGGTAGGTCTGTCCGCTCTCGAGCGTCCGGTAGAGATCGAGCCCGCCAGGGAGGTCGTCGATCGGGAACTGCCCGGTTTCCATCGTCCGGGAGTTCGGGAGCGCCGGCTTGTGCCTTTCGAACCGCGACGTCACAGTCCACGACGACCGCAGCGCAGCCGAGAGCGCGCCTACACAGCTACGGTCGACGAACGGGTCGGGAGGCGAACCTTGATACTGTAGGCGACACAATATCATGGTATGAACTGCAGGGTTGTCGTCGAAGCTGCCGTGCCGGTATTCGACGTTGAGACAGAAGACGAGGCGATCCGCATCGCCATCTCCAAGACGGGAGAGATGTTGAACCCTGACCTGAACTACGTCGAGATCAACATGGGAGAACGCACCTCCCCGTCGGGAGAGGAACTCCCACCCGCGTTCATCGCGGCCGACGAAGCGCTCGTCGCGTTAGAGCTGGAGATGACCGTCTTCAACGTCGAGCGCGAGGAACACGCCTCGCGTATCGCCCGCAAGGAGATCGGCCAGCGCCTCGAGAACATCCCGCTCGAAGTCGAGCGAGTCGACGTGTTAGAGGACGATGACGAGGACGAAGCGGACGACGAGTCGGAGAGTGACGCTGAGGAGTCGTCCACCGAAGAGACCGAGGATACAGCGGAGGACGACGAAGACGAAGAGATCCTTCCCGAGTTCGAAGACCTCGTCGAGTAAGGCGGTATTTCGGTCGGTTTATGCGGGTTCGGTTGCGTTCATCGATCCGACTGCGGACCGTTTCGTCCGGTTCGGAGATGAGTCTGGCCAGTATCCGTCTGGCACATCGGAGGATACGTCGGTTCGTTCAGTCAGCGGTGGCGGCGACGGCTTCCTGTTCGCCCTCGCGCATGTTCGTCGTGATGCCGCCAGCCAGCGCAAAAACAGCAGCTTTGTGATCTGTTTTCGATTTGTGGATCGATGTCGGTCGAATTCCGAGCGATTCGTACTCGTCGAGGTCGATTCGACAGTTGTCCCACTCCGAACACTGGTTCGATACTTCGGCAAGAAGGCCGTGAAGGTGAATGAGCTCCTGCTTCTTCATAGGCATCCAGTCATACCCACTGCAGGGTTATATTATTATCTTGAGTCGCGTTACCACACGACCCATATAGACCGCCGCGACAGTCCGTTTTGTCGGCAAACAGGATACGGAGAATTTGTTCGCTGAAACAGTTCACAGGAAGTCCCTGTCACCGATTCACTAACGCCCGTAATCTGGTGTTACAGCGTTGGCGGCGTGGTATGGTTGGCTTACGCGTATCCTCGAGACCGAACGACGGTGTGGGTACGGTCGCGCCAGTAAGTGGACGTGAGCGGTTACCGGCATACAAAAGCGGATGGCTCGACCCGAACTAGCCGAGCTGTTTCAGGGTCTGGAGGTCGTGATCCGTCCGCATGAATTCGGCCGTCCGCCGGGACGCGTGGCAGTTCGGACAGTGGAACATTTCGGCGGATGCTGGAAGGTTGCCCGGTGCCGTCTGCCAGTTTTTCGTACACTCGGGGCACAAGAGTCGGACGCTCGTTTCATCCATGGTAGTCCCTTACACGGGAGCAGTCAAAAACCTTACCGCGGACGTCCGCTCACGGGCGCACACTCCCGCGAAAACTGTCAGTCGACCCGTGTCGCATCTCGAGCGACAACACCACGTGAGTACACCACCCGACTGAAGTGAACGTCGTCGACGTCGTTCGACAGCTGTTTCGTCTCGGGAAACCGGTGATTACGCCGGTGCAGCCGAGTCCGACGCCTCGAGCAGCTCCTTGTAGCGGTTTCGGATCGTGACCTCCGAGATGTTCGCGACTTCGCTGACCTGGTTCTGGGTGACCTTCTCGTTGGTCAACAGCGCCGCGGCGTAGACGCCAGCGGCGGCGAGGCCGACGGGCGACTTGCCGCTGTGGACGCCCTCCTTGCGAGCCGACTCGAGCAGTTCGCGGGCCATCCGTTCGGTCTCGTCCGAGAGGTCGAGGTCGCTGACGAACCGCGGGACGTAGTGTTCCGGGTCGGCGGGTTTGACCTCGAGGCCGAGTTCCCGGATGATGTAGCGGTAGGTCCGGGTGAGTTCCATCTTCTCGACGCGGCTGACCGCCGAGATCTCGTCGAGGCTGCGCGGCGTGCCGGCCTGGCGGGCGGCAGCGTACAGCGAGGCCGTCGCGACGCCCTCGATCGACCGGCCCGGGAGGAGGTCATCCTCGAGGGCACGCCGATAGATGACCGAGGCAGTCTCGCGGACGTTCTCCGGCAGTCCCAGCGCGCTCGCCATCCGGTCGATCTCGCCGAGGGCCTGTTTGAGGTTGCGCTCCTTGCTGTCACGGGTACGGAAGCGCTCGTTCCAGGTGCGCAGGCGCTGCATCTTCTGACGCTGGCGGCTCGAGAGTGCCCGACCGTAGGCGTCTTTGTCCTGCCAGCCGATGTTCGTGCTGAGGCCCTGGTCGTGCATCATCTTCGTCGTCGGGGCGCCGACGCGGCTCTTCTGGTCCTTTTCGGCCGAATCGAACGCGCGCCACTCGGGACCGCGGTCGATCTCTCCTTCCTCGACGACGAGCCCACAGTCGCCACAGACCGTCTCGGCGTGTTCGGTGTCCGAGACGAGTCGGCCGCCACACTCCGGGCAGTGCTCTTGCTCGTCGACCCGGGCAGTCGTTTCGTCTTCTCGTTCGTCCGTTCGTTCGTTCTCGTAGGTTCGAAGGTTCGTATCTGTCATGGTGTATCGGGATGGTTACTCGGGGCTCCCGGGTGGGGTAGCCAGAAGAAACCCGGTCGCCTCGCCTAACGTATGGTAAGGCCGAAAACCATATAACTGTTTCGCCTACTTTATAAGCGGTTCGCCGAGAAGCTTATAGCTATTCCGGTTATGTACTTATTAATAATGTCAGTTACGCGCACCTCGTGGAGCACTGCGGACGACGCTACATACGAGTCCAAGCCGAATCAGTCGGTGGCCAGCTATCGCAACGGTGGCTGAGAGTCGAATCTTTTTCGATTCGGCCGGTCGTAGGACCGTCGATGACTGTCAGATTCGGCGCGATCACGGTCGATTGGCTCGGGCTCGCGAGCGTCCGACTCGAGGGACGGACCGGCGTCGTCATCTACGTCGATCCCGGCCCCGAGCGATACGGCCATCTGGACGACTACCGGCCGGAAGACGGCGATCTCGTGCTCGTCTCACACGGCCACCACTACGATCCGGACTCGATCAGCCGGGTCGCCCGCGACGACGCGATCGTCGTCGTCCACGAGTCCGTCGAGGCTCGCGAACTCGACGGGATCAGCGAGCAACCGGCGGAGTTGCCCTACGACGTCGAACGCGTCCGCGACGACGAGTCGTTCATCCTCGGCCCGCTCGACCTCTACACGACGCCGGCGTTCAACCACCCGGCGGGGCCACACACGGACGAACACGGGACGCCCTACCACCTCGAGGGCGAGGGCTGTGGTTTCGGCGTCACGGTCGACGGCGTGACGGCGTTCTGGCCCGGCGACACCGACGCCTTCGCGTTCCACGAGGACCTCGAGGTGGACCTCCTGCTTCCGCCGATCGGCGGCACCTACACGATGGACCGCCACGAAGCCGCGGACCTCGCCGGTCGGATGAAGCCGGAACTCGTCTTGCCCGTCCACTACGATACGTTCGAGGCGATCGAAACCGACACGGACGCGTTCGTGGTCGACGTCGCGAACCGGAGCGTGCCGGTCGTCCTCGACGAGCACTGACCGCACACCTGGCAGGTTCGAGTAGGAAAACGAGTCGACGGCCGGGTGATACGGTTCGCCGTAACTGCCTCGAGCTCTAGATGACGCCCATCGCGTCCAGCCGTTCTGGCAGGTACGTGTCCGTGACGAAGTCGAGCCCGCGAGAGGCCAGCGCCTGCTGTTCGGACTTCTTCCCGATCTCGAGTTGTAACTCGATCTGTTCTTCCCAGTAGTCGGTCTGGAATCGCGGATCGGAGAGTTCGCTCTCGAGTGCGTTGACGTCCGAGTCGCTCAGGGGATCACTCGGCAGGTCGTACTCGACGATGTCGGCGGGCTGGATGCCGATGAACTGGGCGTCGGGCGTCGCCAGATACTGTGAGAGGTGGGCGGATTTGATCGAACCGTAGGCGACCGAGCCGTAGATACGGTACGACCACGGGTCGCCGTCAGTGAAGACGGTCACCGGCAGGCCGAGTTCGTCGTGGAGCCGACGGGTGATCCGACGCGTCGCCCGAGCGGGCTGGCCCTTGAGGTGGACGATCAGGGCGTTGTACTCCTCGTCGAAGCCGTTCTCGACGAGTCGGTCGCGCATCCCACCGGTCTCGACGGCGAGGATGAAGTCGGCATCACAGTCGAGAAACTCGATCGTATCGGGGTTGTTCGGGATCTGATACCCTCCCTCACCGACGTCTTCCTGGCAGTGAATCTCGCGTTCGCCCCGACGGGTCTGTTCGCGGAGGTGTAACGGACCCATGATCGTCGCCCCCGACTCCTCTGGACGCATGTGGAAGTCTTCGCGGGTGACACCCGAGACGATCTCCAAGTCCTCGACCAGGCCGTTCGACTCGTCCTGGTCGTTGAACTGTGCCTCTTTGTTGTCCCAGCTCTCGGAGAGGTAGTAGAGTTCACGCAGGGTCGACGAGCGATCCTGCTCGAGCTGGTCGGCGAGGAACTCGATGGTGTACACCGCCTTCAGGAGTTTTCGAGCACCGCGAACCGAGTTGGCCGACCGGGTCGACTCCCGATCGCCGTAAACCCAGACCTTCTCGTCGTCGTCGTACTCGATGTTGTTCTTCGTCCGGGTCGGAAGCGACATGTGCGGGATCTCGCCCAGTTCGAACTGGTCGTAAAACTGCGCCGCGAGATCGATCAACTGTTCTCGTGCCTGCTGGTCCGTGTCCGTGCTCATTGTTTCACCGTCAGTTTCTCGGTTTCGACACCTTTCACGCTCAGGTCGAACGATGCGTCCGTCGCGACCTCGTACTCGAGCGTCGCCTCGTCACCGCTCCCGACCTCGGGGTCCCACTTGACGAACCACTCGCCGTCCATCTCGACGACGGTCACGTCGTCGGGGAGGGCCGTCGGCTCGGCCGTGACGATGTCGGTGATCTCGAGGTGCTCGCTCGTACTCGAGTTGTTCTCGACGACGACCGAGACCGCCTTCGCGTCGCCGTTCGCTTCGACCTCGCGTTCGACGAGGACGTTGTTCATGATTCGGGCGATGGCGTCGTCGATGTCGGGTTCGTCGCGGCCGGTGACCTCGGCGACTTTCGTAGCCATCTCGGGGAGGATCTTTCCGAGGACGTTCTGTTTCTTCCGGCGTTTCTGCATCGACCGACGCTTGTTGAGGAAGCTTTTGAGTTCGCGGGCGGCCTCCCGGATGGCGAGTTCGATCTCGTCTTCCATCTCGGGAACGTTCGCGACGGCGTCTTTCGACTCGCTCGTGAACGGGACGTTCGTCGAGGCGACGTGGACCATGACGACGGCCGGACCGTTCGGCAGGCCCGAGCCGCCGGGCTGGTCGAGCCCGTAGTTGCGCCAGCCGATCGACTTGACGACGTCGGTCGTCGCACACGCCCCACGCTGGTAGACCAGCGGCACGCGGTTCGCAAACCGGAGGACGTCGACGGTCCCCTCGGCCTCCAGGTCGCCGCCGTAGGCGATGCCGGCCTCGACGACGAACGGGTCGCCGCCGTGGACCTCCGCGTCGCGGCTCGAGGAGGCGTAGAAGTCGGCGTCGAACTCCTTTCTCAGGCCGGCCTCGATGAGGTCGGCGGAGATCGGCGAGAGACACCGCGTCGGCGGGGCCATGATGTCCGTCTCGCGCATGGCGTCGACGAGGTCGCTGGCGGCGTCCCGGTCGTCCGAGAGTTCGCGGACCAGCGGTGGCTCGTCGGGGACCGTCGCCATCACGTCCCAGATCGTTTCGACGACGTTCTCGCGAGCGGTGTCGCCGAACGCGACGTCGTCGTACTCCTCGGTGAGGTCCGCCGCGCGGTCGACGGCCTCCCGAAGTGCCGTTTGGGTCAGTCGATGGCGGACGTCCGCCTCGGTCACGTCGGCGAACGTTCCGGCGAGTCGCTCGGCGAACGCGTAGACCACCGCGTCGTCTTTCCGGGTGCTGGTCGCCTCGTCCGCGAGGGCGTAGATCTCGTCGACGAGCCTCGAGTCGGCGCTCTCGCGGTCCTCGTCGTCTTCGGCCACATCGACGAGCGCGAGCCAGACGGCCTCGACCGCGTTCTCGCGAACGGTCTCGCCGAACGTCGTTCCGTGCTCGGCTTCGGCGTCCTCCGCGGCGTCAGCGACGACTGCGAGCAGTTCGTGGTGGGCGATCCGGTCGCGCTCGTCGACGCCGTCGGCGATGGCGTCGGCGAACGCACTCGTCGCGTCCTGGCCCTTGTTCGCCGTGGCCTCGGCGACGACGGTACGGAGGTCGATGTCTTCGGTAGCCGCGGGCGGCCGCCAGCGCATCTCGCGTCCGTAGTGACGGTCGCGGAACGCGTCGATGATCGACTCGGACGTCTTCTTTCCGACGCGGGTGAACTCCTCCTGGAGGAACCCCGAGACGGAGTGTGAGTCGGTCGCCGCGAGCATCTTGAGTACCGTCCCGAGTTCGACGCCGTGGGGGTGGGGACGGATCTCCTCTGTCTCCTCGGGGAGCTGGTCGGTCGCCCGCTCGAACTTGAAGTGTGCCTCGGGCTCGCGCAACTCGAGGCGAGCGTGGGGGTTGACGACCGCGGTGTGCTTGATGTAGTCGTGAAGCTGGTTGCGGGCGCGCATGTTGGCCTCCATCTCGAGTTCGATGCGCGTCCCGTGGGGTCGGTCCCAGCTGGTGGTCCGCTCGACGCTGATTTCGGGTTCGTTCTCGTCGGTGTCGACGATGAGTTCGAAGTACTGTGCCTCGTGTTCTCCCTGGGTTCGACTGGTGATCTTCGCCGGCTTGCCGCTGGTCAGCTGTGAGTAGAGGACGGCCGCGGAGATCCCGATCCCCTGCTGGCCGCGGTTTTGCTCGCGAACGTGAAAGCGCGACCCATAGAGCAGCTTCCCGAAGACCTTCGGGAGCGACTCCTTCGTAAGTCCCGGCCCGTTGTCCTCGACGATCAGCGTGTAGTAGTCGCCGGCCTCCTGAATCTCGACGTAGATGTCCGGGAGAATGCCGGCCTCTTCGGCGGCGTCGAGGGCGTTGTCGACGGCCTCCTTGACGGCCGTCACCAGGCCTCGAGCGCCGCTGTCGAAGCCGAGCATGTGCTTGTTCTTCTCGAAGAACTCGGCGATGGAGATCGCCTGCTGGTTCTCTGCCAGCTCCTCGGCGATCCCCGGCTCCTCACCGAGTGTCGACTGGAACGACGTCATCACCTCCCTGTATTAGCGGTGGGGCTAAAAGGTGTACGCTACCGAAGCGAAAGTGGTCGTGGCACCGGTGGCGTCCGCTCGGGCAGGGAGAACCCCCGCACAAAGGTTTAACGTCGCGCGAAACTTCCTCCTACCCGAGACATATGGCTCGAGACGACACCGACGATCACCGGGGGGAGGATGGGGACCGACAGCCAGACGATGACGACGCCCTCGTCGGCGGTGACGATCAGCCACTCGGAGACGACGCCCTGGCCGACGATGACGACGGGGTCCGGGCGACCGCGGCGGAGGAGGTCGATGGGCGGATCGTCGACTTGCTCTCGTGGATCCTCGACACCGAGACGCGAGCGAAGATCTACGTCCACCTGCTCGACAACCCCGGCAGCACCTCCGAAGAGGTCGCGACGGGGACGGGACTCTACCCGAGTACGGTCCGGGAGGCCCTCGCGGAGCTCCACGAGGAAGACCGCGTCACGCGGGAGAAACGGGCCAGCGAGGGGGCCGGCAACAACCCGTACGAGTACACGGCGATCCAGCCGAGCGAACTCGTCGGCGGCGTGGTCGATCAGGTCCAGCAGGAACTGAACACCATCTTCACGCTCGACCGCGTCCTCGACCGGGGAGCCGAGGTCGAACCGACCCTCGACGCCGACGCCGAGCCGGTGACGATCACCGTCGACGAGACCGACGTGCTCGAGGCGGCCGACAGTTCGTTCGAGGACCCAGACACGACGGAGGAGACGCCTGACCCGGCCGACGACGAGTCGACGATCGAACTGTCGGACCCCGACGACGAAGACGACACGTAGCTCGAGTTCCTCACTCTCCGTCGAGTTCGAGAATTCCCGGTCGCTCGAGCTCGAGGTCACGGTCCACGGCCGAAACCGTCGTCATCGGCCAGTTTCCGGTCGTCGTCAGCGGGTCGAACCCGTCCTCGGTAACCAGCACCGTTCCTTCGCTCTTTGCTCCCTGGACCGTCGGGTTCCACGCGTAGGCCATCGGTCGTTCGACGGTCGCGTCATGGTCGGGCGTCGCGATCCACTCTCGGCCGGCGAAACCCGCCGCACCGCCCTGGTGATGTCGCTCCCACTCGCCGGCGTAGCCGACGGCCTCGTAGGCCCCCTGGATCGCCGCGAAGACGTCACCCGCCGTTCCGCCGTCCGCACCGTCGGGGAGAGCGGCGGCCTCCTGCGTTGCGGCCAGGGCCGTCGTCTCGACCCGAGCGGCGGCCTCGTGTCGCTTCTCGAGCCACGCCGGCGGGTCGAACGCGACCGTTCGGGTGCAACTGGCGTGGAGTCCAGCCCGTTCGGCGGTCACCGAGACGAGTGCGTACGCCCCCAGTTCGGCGTCGGTGGGCGTGTAGTGGCGGTACCGTCGGGCCCGCTCGCTCCCACCGACGAGGACGACCGGACCCTCGATCGCCCGCGCGGCGAGGGCGACTCGCAAGGCTGAGGCAACCTCGTGTTCGGTGTCGTCCGGCCGAAGCTCGCGACAGACGGCCTCGACGGCGACCGTCGTCTCCCTGGCGAGTTTGCGGTACCGATCGCGGTCCTGATCGGTCAGCGGCCCTCGAAGCGGGGTCGGATCGACGCGCTCGAGGCCGGCGACGTCGACGTCCGCGGCCGCTCGCCCGTCGCCCGCCCGATCGGCGATCGCCTCCGCGAGCGAGGACTCGTGCCAGGGGAACTGCTCGACCGTGACCGTCTCCGATTCGAGGTCGGGCAGTTCCTCCTCGACGATCCGCTCGGCTTCGACGTTGTTCGCGAGGAGACAGACGTCGGCACCGTCGTAGCCGACGGCCGCGACTCCGGCGTCAGTCTCCCGGTCGACGACGTTCGAGCCGCCGGTGAGCCAGGCAAAGGAGTTCGGTCGTGCGAACCAGACCGAGTCGAGGTCGTGGGCCTCGAGATAGCGCTCGAGTCGCTCGCGTTTTTCCATGTGGCGTGGCTGGCGTGGCTGGCTCTTGAATCCGGCGAAGGACGACCTGTCACGGCGACCGACCGTCCGGTCGTCCGGCAGTGCTGCGGATGCACGCCTGGCAGGCCATCGAGCGTTCCGGGGACGCGAGAACGACACGGGAAGTCTAAATACGGGTGGTCCTAAGCCTCGGGCGAACGACCGTGTCGTCCGACAGTCCCACCCGTCCGACACTCCGATCGCTGATCGCCCGGTTCGGCTTTCCACACCTGCTCGCGACGACGCTGGTGCTCGTCGCCGCGACCATCCTCCTGGGCGTCGCCGCGAAGGCGACCGGCTCCGGGCTCGCGTGTGAGGCAAACTGGCCACAATGTGATGCTGGACCGTACAACCTGCTCCCGGCGAACCTTCCGAGTTTCTACGAGTGGGTCCACCGGTTCGTCGCGATGTTCGCCGGCTTCGGGATCGTCGGCTCCGCGCTGGCCGCCTGGCGTCTCGAGGACGTCGACAACCGAGTCGCCTCGCTCGTCGTCCTGGGGATGGTCCTGACGCCGATTCAGGTCTACCTGGGCGGTCAGACCGTGCTGCAGTACGAGATGGAGATCCTCTCGTTGCACTTCTGGACGGCGATCCTGATCTTCGCGATGTTCGTCGTCGCCACCGTGCTCGTCTGGCGGTCGTCGCTGACCGCCGGCTCGGTTACCACGGCGCTCGCGGTGGGTCTCGTCTCGCTGCCGGCCCACGTCGCACTCAGTCCGACCGATCTGGGGGTCGTTACGTCGTACTCGCCGACCGTCCAGCTGTTCCAGTACGGCGTGACGCTCTCGCTGCTCGGCTCGCTCATCGTCGCGACGATGGTCGGCCGCTGGCACTTCGACGATCGAGGCCTGCTGGGGCTGATATATGGCTCCACAGGGCTCGGGCTCGCCGTCGCCTACCTCGGCCGACAGGCCGTGATGTCCCACAGCGCGACGCTCGACTGGATCTACGTCGCGCTCGCGGGCCTGTTGATCCTGGCTCTCGCCGTCGGCATCGCCCGCAGTCGACGCTGAGTCTCCGGGCGGCGACCGTCGAACCTTTTTCTTCGGCCGGCGAATCGTCCGTCATGCGAACCAGTCTGAACGTTCCCGACGAGATGCTCGAGGAGTTCGACCGGACCTGGCAGGCCGAAGGCCTCGATTCGCGGTCCCGCGCGCTCCGCGAGGCGATCCAGGAGTACGTCGAATCACACACCCGCCTCGAGGAGTCCCGCGGCACCGTCGCCGCGACGGTCGTCTTCGATTACGTTCACGACGAGATCATCGCCGACCTCCACGAGATCCAACACGAGTTCCAGGGCCAGATCGACACGACCTGCCACGTCCACCACGGCGAGTGGTGTCTCGAGGCCGTCTTCTGTCACGGCGAGGCGGCGGAGATCCGCTCGCTCGTCTACCGGTTGAAGGATTTCGACGCCGTCGGTCGCGTATCCGTCACGCTCTTGCGCTCCGATGCGGAGTGAGGTGGCCGCTCGACGGTCCCGAGGCCCGCCGGGCCGTGATCGGGCGCTCGAGGCCGCATTGGCGACCGGCGCGGATGCCCAGAACGGCGCCGACGGGATCGACCGGTGAGCTGGTATGGCGAGAACGGTCTAGTCGACGATCGGGCCCGATCACCCGCAATCGCGACCGTTATACGGCGTCTCGTCTAACCCCCTGCCGTGAAAAACGTCACCGACAGGACGAGCAATCCCTTCGGACTCAGACCGCCGTTCGACCGGAGCGCCGCGGGCGACCGGACGGCCGTCTTCGGCTACGGTGACGCCAACGCTGACTTTCACGTCGTCGGCGACCATCCGGGCGTCCACGGCGGCAAGCGAACCGGCGTCCCGTTCACCGAAACCACGGCCGGACGCGCTGTTCAGGCGGTCCTTCGGGACGTCGGCTTCGCTACCGGGCCGACCGACGAGCCCACGCTCGAGAACTGCGTTCTGAGCTACGTCCACATGTGTTCGCTGCCGAACGGCCACGAGCCGACGGCGGACGACTACGAGACCCTCGAGCGCTTTTTCGACGCGGAACTCCGGGCGATCAACGCCCACATCCTGCTTCCCGTCGGCGAACGGGCCACGGACCACCTGCTTCGTGAATATACGACCCAGCGGCACAAATTCGACGACACGCTGGATCTGGCGACGCTGCACGCGAGCGAGATCCGCGGCCGCGGCTTCCTCGTCGTCCCGATCAGGGAGCCGTCCGACTGGGACGCGGACGACCGCGAGCGCATCGTCTCGCGGCTCGAGTCGATCCTCGGCCGTGACTACCGCCAGACGAAAGGCGTCGCGACGATGGTCGGGTAGTCCCGACCGGATTGAACGTCACCGACCGAACTGTTTCCTGATCGCTGCTCGCAGCGGCAACGCGAGGCCGCCGGCAAGCGGCAGAACGACGAACGCGACGACCTCGAGCGGGAGCGTCGTGTACCCCGCGTAGCCGGCGGCGAGCCCGGCGAGCGGCCCCAGCGACGGGACGACGTACAGGTACGACGGCGTCCAGCCGACCCGGCGTCGGGTGTAGTGGACGACCACGCCGAAGAGAAACGGCATGAGGGTTGCGCCGGCGAGCAACGGCCCGCCGAGCAGCCAGCTCGAAAGGCCCAGCGCAAACGCGAGGACGATCGTCTCGTCGATCGTGATCGGACCCAGCGGCTCCGCCCGCCACGCGACTCGAGTGAGTCCCACGATCACCACCGCGACCGCGACGATGCCGGCGAGTGCGGCGTACCACTCGAGGGGCTCGAGCGGCCGCGTGACCGGTTCGACCCCGACGACGTAACTGACCGGCGTCTGGATCCCGTACCGACTGCTCGTGAGCACCGCCAGAAGCTCGCCCGGGGCGGCCCCGGCCGCGACCAGCCGCTCCCCTAGCGATCGAATTCCGGACTCGTTCTCGAGACCGAAGTGGACGAGGCCGGTGAGATAGACCAGCAGCGAACTCCAGAGCAGCGGAGGTGCGAAGTTTCGCCGACGCCACCAGTCGACGACCCCGTACAGTATCCCCGTCGAATCGGACCGACGCTGTCGCGACGTTCGGGAACCGCCGACCGACCTCGAGCTGGAACTGCCGGTCCCACCCCCCGACGCGGCGTCGCTCGAGGCAGCGGTCGTGTTTGCGGCCCCGGTCGCTCCGGCGGCCGACCCGGCTGCCCGCGCGGTGGTCCCGGTTCGATCCGAGGCGGTCGACCCCTGCCCGGTCGACGTCCGCCGGCCGGCGCCGGTCCGTCCGCTCGTCGATCGACTCGTCTTTCCTGTCTCTCTCGTGTTCGTCCTCCCCTCGTTCCCGTCGCTCGAGCGGGTTCCGGACCGCGAGCTCGTTTCCGTCGACGTAGTGCTCGTCGTGGTCGTCGAACTCGTTCGCTTCGCGGACCGACTAGTACTCGACCTGCTCGACGACCGCGCGGTGTCGGACGACCCCGTCGTGTCCGTCGAATCGGTGGTCGTCGCGTCCGCTCCGGACCGACTCGAGGTCGATTGAGTGGTCCCTCGACTCCGCGACCGACCCGTCGACGAGCGACTCGACTCGCTCGAGGTCGCAGATCCGTCGGAGTCCGACTCGTCGTCGGTAGCCCAGACGCTCGGTGACGGGATCCCGCTCGTTCGTTTCGAGACGTAGTCCTGGTGCCCGAGGCGGTCGTACGCACGCCGTTCGACCGGATCGCTCAGGATCTCGTTAGCTTTCGTGATCGCGGTGAACTGCGCCCGTGCCCGGTCGTCGTCGTTGACGTCGGGATGGTAGCGCCGGACCTTCTCGCGGTACGCGTCCTTGATGTCGCGCTGAGAGGCGTCGGGAGGGACGCCGAGAAGGTCGTAGAAGTCGTCGGTCATGGACACGAGGACACCGTCGGTTGCTCCGGAGTTGTAGACGAAATCTTATAGGTTCGTTGTTCCGGCCGGATCACGGGGCTCGACCCCCTATCGATACTCGAGTCGCCTATGCGTTTCGGCCGATTCGTAGCCTCGTCGCGACCGATCCGATCCCCCCGCACTGTCAGGAGAAGTCGGTGAGCGACGCCTGGCCGCTCGCAGGGTCGGGTTCGTACCCGTCGGTCTCGGGCTCGTCGTCCGGCTCGTCGACGTCCGGTTCGGCGCCAGCGTCGGCTTCCCAGCTATCGAGGCTGGCCTGATCCGCCGTCGCGAACTCGAGGTTCGCCACCCGAACGCCGAGTTTTCGCACGGCGTCAGTCTCGAACTCCCCGAAGAGGTCGCGTGCGATCTCCTCGACGAGTGCCGGATCGTCGACCGGGCCGGGGAGCGATCGCTCGCGCGTGTTGACGTCGTACGGCGGGAGGACCGCCTTGACGCCGACGGTCCGGTAGAGCGCACCTTCTCGGCGGGCGCGGTCGGCGACGGCCGCCGCGAG
>LKMK01000221.1 GCA_001563805.1 Natrialbaceae archaeon B1-Br10_E2g2 | reverse complement strand
TCGCCGGTGCCGATGTACTGCCGGGCGGTGTCGTCGGCGACGTACTCGCGGTATCGCGAGATGGCCATCACGAAGATCATCACGAGGATGTTCGCGACGATCGAGGCGATCCACGCGACGACGAAGCTTCCGGGGTTGTCCTCGCCCAGCATCTGGACGAGGAAGAACACGGCGTAGCCGACGACGGTCGCGATCGACTGGCCGAGCACCATCATGACGGTGTCGCGGTTCTTGAGGTGGGCTAGTTCGTGGGCGACGACACCCTCGAGTTCGTCGTCGTCGAGGATCTGCATGAGTTCGCTCGAGACGACGACCACACCGGCGCCTTTGCGCCCGGTCGCGAAGGCGTTGGGGACGCCCATCTCGGCGACCATCAGCCGCGGCTTCTTCATATTCATGTCCCGACACAGCGACTCGGTCATCTGGTGGACCCGCTGGAATCGGGGGTCGTCCTCGGGCATGTCCTCGGCGCCGGCGCTCCGGATCGCCAGCCACTTGCCGAGTTTGTACTGCCCGGCAGGCAGGAGGACGATGCTGACGAGCAGGATTGGCAGCAGCGAAACGTCGAACAGCGCCGAAAAGAACAGCGCCGCGGCCAGATAGAGGCCGAACAGGACAGTTCCGACGACTGCCATCCGTAGTTGCAAGCCGGTCTTATTCATGTGCGAAGGGTATTTCGCAGTCACTGGTAAAAAGCCACCCGGTCTGTGACGGGTGCGCACTCCCTCTCGTGTCCCGTTTCTACGGTTTGGCTGTGTAGACAGCGTTGTTCCTTCGCGGATGATAGATCGCTCCGCCGGGGTTACGACCCGGGCCGGCCGTCTGCCCCCTCGACCTGCGGGTCGTAGACGTCGCCGAAGACCTCGAGAACGGCCTTGAACGTCGCCAGCAGGACCGGTCCGAGGAACAGTCCCAGGATGCCAAAGAGGTAGACGCCGCCGATGACGCCGAGCAGCACGACCGCCGGGTGGACGCCGGATTCGATGTCGACGAGGATGGCCCGCAGGTAGTTGTCCACCACCGAGAGGACGGCGATGCCGTAGGCGAGGAGCAAGACACCGCTGATGGGCTCGCCGATCAGAACGAGGTAGCCGACCGCGGGCGCCCAGACCAGCCAGATTCCGATCGCCGGGAGGAACGAGACGACGATCATCATGACGGTCCAGAAGGTGACGTTCGGCACGCCGACGAGGTAGAGCCCGAGACCGCCGAGGACGCCTTCGACGAGCGCGACGAGGACGTGGCTTTTCATCACCGCCCACGTGACACCGTCGACTTCGGTGAAGAGCTCGTCCCGAACGTCGTCGTCGATCGGCGCGACCGAGCCGACCCACGCGACCAGTCGCCGGCCGTCGACGAGCAGGTAGTACAGCAAAAAGACCAGCACCAGCAGTCCGAGGCCGACCTGCACGCTCAGGTTCACCAGCCGGAGCAGTTCCTGTAACACGAGTTCGACGCCCTGCTCGAGTATGCCGTCGACCTCCGTGAGCAGGTACCCCTCTAACTCGGCGATCGTCGTGTCGTTCACTCCCAACTCTCGAGCGAGTTCTCTGAGTTCGCCGACCGTATCGGACTCGCGGACGTCCTCGAGAAACGAGAGGGTCGTCTGGAGCAAGACGACCGAGAGGACGAGCACGGGAATCACGGCGGCGACGATGCCGAAGGCCGTCACCAGCCCAGCTGACAGCCGCGGATCGATCGTGACCTCGCGGTCGCCGACGCTGACGGCTCGGGACTCGAGTCGCTCGTGCAGCGGAAAGAGGACGAACGCGAGCAGGGCGGCCGCGAGCACGTACTGCAACAGCGGCAGGACGAGGAGCGCGCTGACTGCCCCGAGGAACGCGAGCAGCACCAGTAGAAACCCGAGGCGGAGATCCATACCCGCCACTTCAGAGAAGACCTAGTTAGTCGTTGATATTTTCACCGCCTCGAGCGCGACGGACCGAAAGTGGCGTCACACGCCGGAGTCGTCGTCACGTCACGCTCCGGCGGTGAGACTCTCACGCATCGGAAGCAGTGTTGTCACCGTCGGTCGTCAGGGCGTCACCGCCCCGCCGTGGCCAGCGACGGCTCGTCCTCGAGGTCCTCGAGGTATCGCTCTGGAACGTACGGCAGCACGCGCGCCGGCAGCAGGTCGACGGCGACCGTTGCCAGATCCGCCAGCACACGTCTGAGTAGGGTGTAGACGACGCCGACGACGACGACCGCGACCACGAGCCACTGCAGGACGCCCTCGAGGACGAGCACCAGCGGCACTGCGAGTGCGACCGACAGGAGGAGGTCGCCGGGCGAGCCGTCGTACGCCACCGCCCGGCGGGGTGCGATCCACGTTCCGCGATAGTGGTCGTACACCGCCCGATCGGAGGTCCCCTCCCAGGGCCGAAGCTCGAGGCCGCTGCCGAACACGTCGGTCAGACAGTGGAGCGCGGCGCCGAGGAGGAAGAGTGCGACGGCGACGGTCGCCGCCGTGGGGGCCAGGAAAGCCACCACCGACGCCGGGATGGCGAGGGCACTGTAGTACACGGGGAAGTGGAGGGTCTTCCGGTGACCGGCGTACATATCCAGGTCGGGGACGATCCCGCCGAGCAGTCCCGCCACGAACCCGACGGGTGCGAGTTCCGGCGCCACGGCTACCAGCGGCAGCGCGAGCGCCATCCCGCTCAGGGCGTGAGTCGGCAGCATCATCGTGTCCGAGTACAGAGGACAGAACCATTTCAACCTACCGTCGATTCTACCTGCCGCTCGCGCTACCTCGAGCCACCGGACGATCGGCGGACTCGGCTCCGTCGGGGCTCATCCCGGCTTCGGTGGCTCTCGTCGCGACAAGTCAAAACGGATAAGTCGATTCAGGTCGCCGTCTCGAGTATGCATCGCGTCGCTCGATCGTGCGTCGACCTCGACGTCAGCGGCGCGTCCGTCCGTTTTCCGAAACGTAAACGTGCGTGAGTGCGCTCGCGGCGGGAGTGGCACCCCCGTCCCGGGCGCGGTTCGGCTCGCCACGTTCGATCGACGACGACTCCCCGATCGGGGACGACTCCGTCCCAGCGACCGCGGTCACACGTGTCACGACCGCATCCGACACCCGACACCAACACACCACGATACCAATGACAGACCTCGACCTCTCGGGCGTGTTCCCCGCGATGTGCACGCCCTTCGACGACGACGAACGCATCGACTTCGAAACCCTGCAGGAAGACGCCCAGCGGCTCGAGACCGCGGGCGTCGACGGGCTCGTCCCCGTCGGCTCGACCGGCGAGTCGGCGACGCTGACCCACGACGAACACGTCCAGGTCGTCGAGGCCGTCATCGAGGCCGTCGACGACGTTCCGGTCATCGCCGGCACCGGCTCGAACAACACCCGCGAGGCGCTCGAGCTCTCCGAGCGCGCCGCGGATGCGGACGCCGACGGCCTCCTGCTCATCTCGCCGTACTACAACAAGCCCGAACAGCGCGGGCTGATCGAGCACTATCGGACGATCGCCGACGCGGTCGACCTGCCGCAGATCGTCTACAACGTCCCCTCACGGACGGGCCGAAACATCGACCCCGACACGGCGGTCGAACTCGCCTCCCACGAGAACATCACCGGCTTCAAGGCCGCAAGCGGTGACCTCGGTCAGATCGGCGAAATCGCCGAACGAACCGTCGACGAGGAGTTCGCCGTTCTCTCTGGCGACGACGCATTGACGGTGCCGATCATCTCGGTCGGCGGGACGGGAACGATCAGCGTCTCGGCCAACATCGAGCCCGAACGCACCTGTGCGATGGTCGGCGCGGCCCTCGACGGCCACTACGAACAGGCCCGGGAACTCCACCACGAACTCGGCCCGCTGTTCCGCGAGCTGTTCGTCGAGACCAACCCGATCCCCGTCAAGGAGGCCATGGAGATGCGCGGCTACGGTCCCGCCCGGATGCGCCTCCCGCTGACCCGACTCGCCGAGGAGTATCGCGACGACCTGGCAGCCGTCCTCGAGGACCTCGAGGACGAGTCCGTGGCCGTCGCCAGCGCCGACGCGGAGGGTGATCGATGACGGTCGGGATCGGCGTCACCGGCGCGACGGGCCGGATGGGCCGGGAAGTGATCGCCGCGGCGAGCGACCACGACGACTGCGAGGTCGTTCTCGCGGTCAACCGCGACCCCGACGTCGACAGCGTCGACGGCGTCCCCGTCGAGTCCGCAGCCGCGTTCGACTCGCTGCTCGCCGAGCGGGAGCCGACGGCCGTCGTCGACTTCACCGGCCCCGAATCGGCAGCCGACTACGCCCGGACCTGTGCCGACGCCGGCGTCGCGTTCGTCACCGGGACGACCGGCTTCGCGGCGGTCGACCGGCAGGCACTCGAGGACGCGAGCGAGACGATTCCGGTCCTCCACGCGCCGAACTTCGCTCGTGGCGTTCAGGCGCTGCTCAACGTCGTCGGCGAGGCCGTCGAGAGCCTCCCGGACTACGACGTCGAACTCGTCGAGACCCACCACAACGCGAAACGCGACGCTCCCAGCGGGACCGCGAACCGACTGCTCGAGGAGATCGAAGCCCACGGGGACTTCTCGGGCCGCAAGCACGGCCGCGAGGGGTTCGACCCCCGCGAAGAGGGCGAGATCGGCGTCCACGTGCTCCGTGCAGGCAACGTCACGGGCGAACACGAGATCGTCATCGCGGGCAACTACGAGGAGGTTCGACTGACCCACCGCGCCGAGGATCGGGGTGTCTTCGCCGCTGGCGCGGTCGACGCGGCGGTCTGGATCGCAGGACGGAAGGCAGGCTGGTACGACTTTGCGGACGTGATCGACGCATGAGCACGCTCGAGACCGACATCGACGAGCTGTGGGACCGGAAACAGAACGACGAGATCGACGCCGAGAGCGCGGGCGAAGACGCCTACGCCACGCTCGAGGCGTTCCTCGAGGCCTTAGAGGCCGGCGAGATCCGTGCGGCCGAGAAACGAGACGGCCAGTGGGAGGCAAACGAGTGGGTCAAACGGGGAATCCTGCTCAACTTCGGCCTCCGGGAGAACCAGGCGTTCGCCTACGGCGACGTCGACCACTACGACGTGTTGCCGCTGCGCGAGACCGACGACCTGGGCGCCCGTGGCACCCGGAACACCCCCGACGGGACGACGATCCGCCGGGGTGCCTACCTCGGGTCGGACTGCATCATGATGAGTCCGAGTTTCGTCAACATCGGCGCCTACGTCGGCGACGGCACGCTCGTCGACTCCTGCGATACGGTTGGCTCCTGTGCACAGATCGGCGAGAACGTCAAACTCGGCGCGAACACCCTCATCGGGGGTGTGCTCGAGCCCGTCGAGAGCGCCCCGGTCATCGTCGAGGACGGCGTCTCGCTCGGCGCCGGCTGTCGGGTAACGTCGGGATTCGTCGTCGGCGAGAACAGCGTCGTCGGCGAGAACACCCTTCTGACCCCCCGGATTCCGGTCTACGACCTCGTCGAAGAGGAGGTGCTCTACGGCGAACTGCCCCCCGAGCGCCGCGCCTTCACCCGGTTCGTCGAATCCTCGGTCAGCGACCACGACCTCTTCGAGGGCGGCGCCTACAAGCCCGCCGTCGTCGCGACGGACCTCGAGACGGAGACGCTCGAGGCGACCGCACGCGAGGACGCGCTGCGGGAGTAACCGGTCGACCATCCGTTTTCGCGCC
>LKMK01000220.1 GCA_001563805.1 Natrialbaceae archaeon B1-Br10_E2g2 | reverse complement strand
CAACGCTCGAAGTTCGTCTCGTGTCTTCGATTCGAGCGCAATGGTTGTTCGATCCATTGTATAACATTATACGAATTAGACCCGCCTGTATCACTCGACAGAAAATAGGGGTGTTCTCTGGGTCGAAAGGTTGACACGGTACACAACAGCACAATTGGCATGTGTCTACCCCAGACGTTCCTAAATAGGTTAAATGGGAAGAGACGAAGATGTTTAACGTCTAAGCGGGGGGACGATCATTCCGATGGATGACACGGAACCAGCACCTCCAACCGCTTACGTCGCCCGCTGCTAACGCGTCCTCGAAGGAGAATGGAGACAAAAACCGGGATTTGAAAAAATAGGTCCCGCAGTGAGAAGGAGAGTATTCTATTGGGTGCAATTCGGCGCGCCGGAATAGAGGGGATCCAAATCGAAATTCGGTGTCGTTGCAACAACACATGTGATGAGACGGCAATATGGAGATGACAGCAGATTCCCGTCTCTCGCGGTTCGAGGTCAATAGGATACATCGTAGGGCACTCCACTGAAACACCGCTGAGATCGCCTGCTCTTGCGTCGTGTCCATTGGCGACGAGAGTGATGATACATACGCACGATATCCACTTTCACTCATCCGACTTCATTTACCACACTCTCGGGCGTCGAATGACGTGAAACGCAAGCAAGCACGAAGTCGCGCGTTGTAGCGGGTTCAAATCTCCCAGTGGATTGCCGTCAAAACTGGGCGAATTGCGTCGCTGTATGGCGATTGTGGTTCGACCCGAAACAAGTATGCCGCCTCCCGGATTTGAACCGGGGACAGCTCGATCTTCAGTCGAGTGCTCTCCCAGTCTGAGCTAAGGCGGCGCGTCCTGTCCTCGGTCGAAGGTAGAAAAAAGGGTTTCGAATGCCGCCCGTGGGGGGCCGGCGCGAGGGGTGATAACGAGCTGTTACCACGGCGGTGGCGGGCTCCGGCGTCGTCGTCGGTCGACTCAACGAGCTGTTGGTCACTCACGCGGTACGCTCACGGGATTCGAATTACCGGATCACGGTTGTCTGTATTCACGATATTCAAGACACCCTTTTGCGGCGTGGCGGACAATTTACCATTATGGAAGCCCTTACGGCCGACCGGGGTGAGGATCTGATGGCCGACACGATCCTCGAACTCCTCGCGAACCGCCGCCGGCGGTACATCCTCTACGCACTGGAGGGAAGAAAAGAGCCCGCCGCCCTCTCACGACTCGCCGAGACCGTCGCGGGCTGGGAACACGGCGTCCCTCCCGAGGAGGTCGCGAAAAACGAGTACAAGAGCGTCTACGTCTCGTCGGTACAGTGTCACGTCCCGAAGCTCCACGACGCGGGCGTGGTCGACCACGACGAGAGCGATCACACCGTCGTCCTCGCGGAGAACTTCGAACAGCTCCGTCCGTACCTCCGGCTGGTAATGAACGATGAACCCCCGGAGTCGCCGTTTCACTCCGAGATCGAGTTCGGCGGCGACGGCGTCATCGGCCAGATCCGCCAGAACGTCGCCCGCCTCGGTCTCTGAGCGGAGCCAGCGCGGCCGGCCGCCGCGTCGGCCGGGCACACCCCCGGGGAGCGCCGGCCGGGGAAACCGTTTTCATCCAGTCGGTCCTGCCAGTCACATGGTAGGTCGTTCGGATTCGGTGCTTCTGACGCTGCTCGCGGGAAACGAGGCCCACGTCGAGGGGCTGACGCCGGATCACTTCGTGGCAGTCAGGGAGGAACAACGCCCCGCGGCGATCACCGTCTGCTGTTCGGACTCGCGGGTCTCACAGGAGGGGATGTGGTCGATCGACGAGCCGGGGACGGTGTTCACCCCGAGCAACATCGGCAACCAGACCTGGGACGACCACGGCGGCGACCGGATCGTCGACGGTAGCCTGCTGTATCCCATCCACCACGCGGGGACGGAGGCAGTCGCGATCGTCGGCCACACCGGCTGTGGTGCGGTCACCGCGGCCTACGACGTCGCGACGGGTGGGAAACCACCCGGACCGCAAGGGGTGCGAAAGTGGGTCGAACTGCTGGTCCCCGTCGTCGAGGAGGCACTCGAGAGCGGCTTGATCGATCGCGAAGCCGCCACCGAACGGGTCGTCGATCAGCTCGTCGAGTACAACGTCGACGCCCAGGCCCGATTTCTCAGGAACTCCAGGGACGTCCCCGAGACGGTCTCGGTGTACGGCTTCGTCTACGACTTTCACGGCGTCTACGGCGAGGAGGCCGGCCGCACGTACCTGGTAAACCTCGACGGAACGACCGACCCCGACCGGATCGCCGAGTGCCTCCCTGGCTACGACCACGCCGTCGACAGCCTGCTGTACGGGTGACGTCCGCGCAGTCGACGGCGGGGCTTCACGCCCGCGAAGCGGCGGGGCTCTCGGTTTGGGGGGGAGCGAGGGTCCGTTCGTGCCGTCCCACGACGCGTCAGGGTTTTGGTGCTGTCAATCGTCACCCCGATATGAGACCGTTCGAGTCGGACGCGGGCTTCTACTACGGGGTCGGCGTGTTCACGCTGGTGGTATTCGTGGCCTCGATGGCCGTCGTCGCCCTCGTCTGGCCGGAGTTCCTGGGTGCACGCGAGCTGGCGGGGTTCTTCGTCGGCTACCTCGTGTTTGTGGCCGTCTACGTCGTTTCGATGTCCGTCGCCCGCCTCGAGGACGGCGACGGTGCCTGACCGGAACCACAAGAGCGTAGGTCGTCCCCGGCCTACCGCCGGGCGATGGACCGGATCACGCTGGGAAACACCGTCTTCGAGGGCGAGAACAACGCCTACCTGTTCGACGGCGAGCGGACCGTCCTGGTCGATACGGGCGTCGCCGTTCCGGAGACGCGCGAGCAACTGGAGGCGGGACTCGCCGACCGCGGAGTCGGGTTCGCCGACGTCGATGCGATCGTGCTCACACACTACCACGCCGACCACGCCGGCCTCGCCGGGGAGAT
Organism: Natrialbaceae archaeon B1-Br10_E2g2; assembly: GCA_001563805.1. Classification (GTDB taxonomy): domain Archaea; phylum Halobacteriota; class Halobacteria; order Halobacteriales; family Natrialbaceae; genus Natrarchaeobaculum. The sequence continues at coordinate 2,707 of LKMK01000220.1, read as the reverse complement.
CCAGGCCGCAGGCGACGCGACCGTCTACGTCCACGGGGCCGACGCGCCGCTCGTCGCCGACCGGGAGGGCGCCTGGGGGGACGTCGAAGCCACCCACCGGCGGCTGTTCGAGGCGTGGGGGATGCCCGCCGAGGACCGTCGGGAGCTTCTCGACTACCTCGACCACGGAACACGGCTGCAGGGGCCCACTCCGGCGGTCGAGACGGTCGCCGACGGCGACCGACTCCGGTTCGGCGACGTCGAACTCGAGGTGTTCCACACGCCCGGCCACACCGCCGGGCACGTCTGTCTCGTCCACGGGAAGGAGCTCCTCTCGGGGGACGCCCTGTTGCCGGTGTACACGCCGAACGTCGGTGGCGCGGACGTCAGGGTCGATCGACCCTTAGAGCGGTACGTCGAGACCCTCGGGGCGATCGCCGACCGGGGGTTCGACCGGGCGTGGCCGGGACACCGCGATCCGATCGACGATCCGGCGGGACGGGCGCGGACCATCCTCGAACACCACGAAGAGCGGTCCTACCGCGTGCTCTCGGCGCTCGGAGAGGATGGACCCGCGGACGCCTGGACGGTGAGCGCCCGGCTCTTTGGCGACCTCGAGGGGATCCACGTCCTCCACGGTCCGGGGGAGGCGTACGCTCACCTCGGGGCGCTCGAACGTACCGGCGACGTCGAACGCGTCGGCGGGGAGTACCGGCTGGCCGACGGGACCGCCGCCCGGCTGGCCGAACGTGGGGACGAACGCTGGCCGCTGTGAGCCGTCGCCGATCGGCGTGAGCCGTCACCGTCCGACGCGTCGCTGGCCGATCGGCGACGGCGAAGAATCGAGCGGTCGCCCGTCTACAGGTCGCGGGGCTGGACCGTCTTCCGGTCGTTCGCTTCGGCACGCTCGGCTGCGTCCTCGAGCAGCTCCGAGACTTCGGCGTCGAGCGCGTCGTAGAAGTCCGAGGCCACGTTCTTGTCGTCGAGCGCTTCCTTCACGGCGGCTTTGACGATGAGATCTGCCATACGGTTCGGTTCTTTCCCGTACCCCTTTATAATAGTTGTGTTTGATACTGGCCGTAGAGCCCCGCTGACGGGCCGAAACGGCCGATTCGACCATCGAACCGCCAAAAAGTATTTAACCGAGGCGCTTTCCCCGGCGTGGACGGCCGCCGAGGCCCTCACTCGCCGGCCCGAATCGGACCCTGCGTTTTCGAGACGCGCGCCATCCGTTGGCTCCGGCCGACTCTCGGCGGCCCGCGGAACGTCGGCCCTCGACCGTCGTCGACCCGACGGATTCGAGTGTTCCCGCCCGGTAGGGGGGGCATGCGTGAACTACTCGAGTCGGTCGCGGTGGGCGAGCTCTCCCCGGCGGCCGCGGAAGCACGGCTCAAGGGGTACGTCACCGGGGACGGCTGGCGGTTCGACGCGACCCGGGAGCGTCGCCGCGGCATCCCCGAGGCGATCCTCGCGGAGGGAAAACGGCCCGATCAGGTCGCCGCGTTGACCGTCGCGGCCGTCGAGACCACCGACCGAGCGCTGCTCACTCGCGTCTCGCCGGAACACGTCGCGGCGATCGAGGACCGTCTCGAACGGAGCCACCCGGAGGCTACGGTCGATCGACGCGGGCGGAGCCTCCTCGTCGCCGGTCCGGCGTACGAGCCCCCGTCGCTGTCGGCGACCGTCGGGATCGTCACTGCGGGGGTCGCCGACGGGCCCGTCGCCGAGGAGGCCGCGCTCGTCTGTGAGGACGCCGGTGCGACCGTCGACCGGATCGACGACGTCGGCGTCGCCGCCCTCGACCGGGTCCTCGATCAGCTCGACCGTCTGCGGGTCGCCGACGTGTTGATCGTCCTCGCGGGCCGGGAGGGGGCGTTGCCGACCGTGATCGCCGGACTCGTCGAGACGCCGGTCGTCGGCGTTCCCGTCTCGAGCGGCTACGGCCACGGAGGGGACGGCGAGGCGGCGCTGGCGGGGTTACTCCAGTCGTGTACGGTGCTCTCGGCGGTGAACGTCGACGCCGGCTTCGTCGCTGGCGGGCAGGCCGCGTTGATCGCCCGAGCGATCGACGGAGCTTCCGAGGAGAAAGCGAAAGATTCGAAGAGTAAACAATAACTTCTCGAAGTCGAAATCGTATACATCGTTTGGGAAAGCCTATTTAATATCCCGTGGGGTACGGATGGTACCGGCACGAGACCGGTGTGAACATGCCAGAGTGTGACCACTGTGGCGCACACGTGTCCGAGCGGTTCGCGCGCGTGTTCGCCGACGAACGCGGCGACGTCCACGCCTGCATCAGCTGCTCTGCGAACGCTGGCATCGCAGAGGTCGCGAGACGGCGTGGACGCAGCGCCTGAGAGACGTATCGAAAGTACGAGTACGGACCCCGAACCTGGCTGCGGGAGGTTTTTAGCGGTCGGACGCCCACCGGTTGCGTGGGCAGACACGTCGTCTACGTACTCGAATGTGCCGACGGGAGCCTCTACACTGGCTACACCACCGACCTCGAGCGACGCGTCGCCGAACACGACGCCGGCGAGGGTGCGAAGTACACCCGCGGACGCACCCCCGTCGCGCTCGTCTATCACGAGCGTTACGGGAGTCGGTCGGCGGCCCTCTCCCGCGAACACGAGATCAAGTCGCTCTCGCGAACCGAGAAGGAACGTCTCGTCGGGCTTGACGGGGAGTGACTCCACGCTCGGAAGATCGTCCCCGCCAGCGGACGGTT
>LKMK01000219.1 GCA_001563805.1 Natrialbaceae archaeon B1-Br10_E2g2 | reverse complement strand
CGACGCGATCCGCGAGGGGATCATGAGCGCCTACGACACCCAGCTGGGCGGCGACCGCTACCCGTTCGTCGCGCTCTTTCTCGAGGTCCCCGGCGACGTCGTCGACGTGAACGTCCACCCCCGAAAGCGGGAGGTCCGCTTCGACGACGACGACGCCGTCCGCCGACAGGTCGACGCCGCCGTCGAAACCGCGCTCCTCGAGCACGGCCTCCTTCGCTCGCGCGCCCCGCGGGGTCGCTCCGCACCGGCGGAAGCCCGGATCTCGAGCGAGACGCTCGAGTCCGACGACGCCGACGCCGATCGGGCACCAGCGGCGGCCGATTCGGGTCCTGAGGCAGGGGTCGACGGACCGGGCGAAGGGGCCGACGACGGAGAGCCGAGCGTCGATTCGACGGCGGCGAACGACGAGGGACCCGACCGCTCGAGCCCGGCGACCGAACGGCCAACTGACACGCCGGCACAACCACCGACACCGTCGGAGCGAGTCAGCTCGACGGATTCGGCGACCGAGGGAGGGGCCTCGAGCGACCCACAGGCAGCCGAATCGAGTGTGAGCGACCCACAGGCGGCCGAGTCGGACGCGAGCGACCTCGTGAACGAAGCCACCACCGATACCGCGAAGGACCTCGAGGCCAGCACCGGTTCCTACGCCGACCCCGACCAGGAGCCCAGCGTGAGCGGCCGAGACCGATCCGTCGGCGGCGATCCGGACCGAAAGTTCGCCGCCGCGACCGAACAGCGAACCCTCGAGGGCGAGGCGGCAACGGGCGAGGAGACCGCCTACGACTCGTTGCCGCCGTTGCGAGTGCTCGGACAGCTTTCAGACACCTACGTCGTCTGTGAGACGCCCGACGGGCTCGCGCTGGTCGACCAGCACGCCGCCGACGAGCGGGTCAACTACGAGCGCCTCCAGGCCGCGTTCGCCGACGACCCGCCGGCCCAGGCGCTGGCCTCGCCGGTGGAACTCGAGTTGACCGCGGCCGAGGCCGAGGCGTTCGCGGGCTACCGGGACGCACTCGCTCGACTGGGGTTTTACGCCGACCGGGTCGACGACCGGACGGTCGCGGTGACGACCGTCCCCGCGGTGTTAGACGAGACGCTCGCGCCCGAACGCCTCCGAGACGTGCTCACGTCGATCCTCGAGGGCGACCGGGAGGCCGGCGCCGAGACCGTCGACGCCCTGGCCGACGAGTTCCTCGGCGACCTGGCGTGTTACCCGTCGATCACGGGCAACACGTCGCTGACCGAGGGGTCGGTCGTCGACCTGCTGAGAGCGCTCGACGACTGCGAAAATCCCTACGCCTGCCCGCACGGCCGACCCGTGATCGTCCAGTTCGACGACGAGGAGATCGAGGCGCGCTTCGAACGCGATTATCCCGGCCACGGATAGTGACGAACGGTTACTCGAGCACCAATTTACGGTCTCGAGCGTCGGGTACTGTCAGTACTTGGAGTCTGCGCCGGTCGTCTCGTAGACCGCGTCCAGTAGCTCGTCGCGCTCGCGCTGCCAGGCCGCGAGTCCGTCGGGACTCGAGGGATAGTCCTCGTAGTGCTCGAGGAGATCGTCCGCACGCCCTTTCGTCCGGTAGAGGGTTCGAAGCGTCCCCCAGTGGCCGCGGCTCTTGATCAGGGTCTCGAGCGTGAGCTTCCAGCCGACGTTCGTGCTGCCGGAGTACAGCGCCTCCGAGAGCTTGTCGCCGGGCATCGCCGCGATCAGGCCCGTCAGATCCTCGAGGTCGGCGGCCATCACGAGAATGTTGTAGACGTCCAGTGCGGCGAACCGGGCGCCGAAGTGGTCCATGACGCGTTCGTTGTACCGCCAGAGGACGTCCTCGCTGACGTCGTCGCGATCGATGGCCTCGACGATCTGTTCGCCGGCGTACGCACCGGCGTAGGCCGCACCCGCGATGCCGCCGCCGGTGGTTGGGTTGACGTGGCCAGCGGCGTCACCGACGGCCACGTAGCCGGGATGGACCGCCGAGTCGTGTGGCCGCTTGGTCGGGAGCGCGGCCCCGAGTTTGTCCTCGACTGTCGCCCCCTGGAACTCGGCGCGGTTCTCGAGGTCTCGTTTGAGGTCCTCGACGAGTTTCATCGGCGCTTCGGACATCTGGAAGCCGAGCCCGACGTTGATCTCCGTCTCGGTCCGCGGGAAGTACCAGAGGTAGCCCGCGGAGCGCTCGGTCGGCTTGATCACGAGCGCGTCCGACCACTCGACCGGCTCATCGACGTGGACGATCTCGCGGTAGGCCGAGGAGAAGTGCGTATAATCGACGTTCGTATCGAACGTCGACCCCGAGAAGTCGACGCAGTCCTGGAGGAGCGACAGCGATCCCGCGCCGTCGACGACGACCGCCGCCTCGTACGTCAGCGAGTCGCCATCGCGGGTCGCCTCCACGCCCGTCACGCGCCCGTCGTCGTCCTGGGTGACGTCCGTGACGACGGTGTCGTAGTGGATCTCGGTGCCCGCCGCCGTGGTCGCCTCGATGATCCGTCGGCCGTACTCCCTGCGGTCGATGACGGCCAGCTCGCCCGGGATCGGAATCTCGAGAACGGCGTCCTCCTGGGGGATCTCGAACCGGCCGTGGTCGACGTCGGTGTTGGTAAACGCCGGCTCGAGTTCGGATTTCGGGATCACGTCGGGGAAGTCGGCGGCCCCCTTCAGCGCGTCGCCACAGGCGATGTGACCGGCTTCCGACTCGGGCTTTCGCTCGAGGACGACGACGTCGTACCCCGCGTTCGCGATCGTGGCGGAGGCGTAACACCCGCCGGTCCCCGCACCGACGACGACGACGTCCCAGCGTTCGGTCGTCGTCGCGGCGTCAGTCGATTGCTCCGTCGTACTCATACCACCTCTCGTAACCGGTCGGGGAAAAAGATTGATAGCTCGCTCGGAGACCGCGGCAGCCAGGTTTGAAGGACTCGAGCCCGTATCTCCCCGGGATGACGACCACGCGCGAACTCGACGGCTCGAGCGCTGGCGGACAGTTCCTCCGGACGGCACTCGCCCTGTCGGTTCTCGAGGGCGAACCGATCCGGATCGAGCACGTCCGGGGCGACCGGCCGACGCCCGGCCTTCGACACCAGCACCTGGCGGTACTCGAGACGATGGCCGAACTGACCGACGCCGAGGTGTCGGGGGCCGACGTCGGCGCCGAGACGGTCGAGTTCGCACCCGGCGGGGCGGCCGACGGGGCGAGTGACCGACCGACCGTCGCCGGCGGCACGTACGAGGTGACGATCGGCACTGCAGGGAGCATTACGCTGCTGTTCGACGCCCTCTTGCCGCTCGCGACCGTCCTCGAGTCGCCGCTGTCGATTACGGCCTCCGGCGGGACCGACGTGAAGTGGTCCCCGCCGATCGAGTACTTCCAGCACGTGAAACTCCCCCTGCTCCGTCGGTTCGGCCTCAACGCGGCCTGTGAGGTCCACCAGCGAGGGTTCTACCCCGCCGGCGGCGGTCGGGCGACGCTCCACCTGGCGCCCACCGAGATCGACGCGATCGACCTCACCGAACGCGGCTCGCTCGAGGACGTCCGCTGTTACTCGACGGAGGCGGCCGACCTCGCAGACCGAGACGTGGCCCACCGTCAGGCCGAAGGTGCACTCGAGCGACTCGACGAGACACTCGAGTCGACCGTTCGTGAACGCCGGGAGACGACCGCGGCGAGCGCCTGTCCCGGCTCGGCGATCGTCCTCCGGGTCGATCACGGAACCGGCGTCGCCGGATTCACCGCGCTCGGCGAGCGCGGGACGCCGGCCGAACGGGTCGGCGAATCCGCTGCGGACGCTGCGAACCGTTTTCTCGAGGGCGATGCCCCCGTCGATCGGCACCTGGGCGACCAGTTGCTCGTCGTCCTCGCGCTCGCGGGTGGACGGCTTCGGGTGCCCAGCGTGACCGACCACGTCGCGGCCAGTTGCGACCTGCTCGAGTCGGTCGACGTCCCGGTCGACCGCGTTCTCGACGGAGACGGCGCGCTCCTCACGGTCGACCCGAACGACGCACTCGCCGGTGGGTCGTGACCGGTCCGGAGAGACTGTCAGAACTCGAGTGACACCACGAGCCACGGGAATCGGTGTCGGAGCGACGAGACTGTCGGGGTTGGGAACCGAGGTCGGCGATACAATTTTTACGACGCGAATGTGTGTACAAACCAATGAGACGGAGCGATCAGATCCGTAGGAGAGCGGGGGACGGGCCGTGAGCGACGTCGTCACGTTCGGAGAGACGATGCTCCGACTGTCTCCGCCCGACGGCAACCGCCTCGAGCGAGCGACCGAACTCGAGGTCCACGTCGGCGGTGCAGAGAGCAACGTCGCGGTCGCGGCACACCGACTCGGTGCGGACGCGACGTGGCTCTCGAAGGTCCCCCGGACGTCGCTCGGGCGACGCGTCGTCGAGGAACTCAGCGGCTACGGTCTCGAGACGAACGTCGTCTGGAGCCAGCAGGGTCGACAGGGGACCTACTACCTCGAACGGGCCGGCAAGCCCCGCGGCACGAACGTCATCTACGACCGGGGCGACTCGGCGTTTACCACGACGACCGCCCAGGAACTCGAGTACACCTCGATTCGGGACGCCGAGCTCTTTTTCACGACGGGGATCACGCCCGCGCTCTCCTCGACGCTTCGCGAGACGACGACGAAACTGCTCAAAGCCGCCAAGCGGGAGGGGACGACCACCGCGTTCGACTTCAACTACCGGGCGAAGCTGTGGCCGCCGACGGCGGCGAGAGAGACGCTTTCGTCCCTGTTTCCGGGGATCGACATCCTCGTGATCGCCGCCCGGGACGCCCGGACCGTCCTCGAACTCGAGGGCGACCCCCGCCAGCTCGCACACAAACTCGGCACCCAGTACGATTTCGAGACCGTCGTCGTCACCCGCGGTGCAGAGGGTGCCGTCGGCTGGCACGACACCGTCGTCCACGAACAGGACGCCTACGAGACCGACACCGTCTCGGAGATCGGGACCGGCGACGCGTTCACCGGCGCCTTCCTCGCCCGTCGGCTCGCCGGCGCGGACGTCCCGACCGCACTCGAGTACGGTGCGGCGACCGCAGCACTGAAGCGGACGATCCCCGGGGACGTCGCGCTCGTCACGAAATCCGAAGTCGAACGCGTGGTCGAAAACGCTGGTGACGACGTCTCACGCTAAAACCTTCAGCCTCGCGGGTCTCTCGGGTCACTTCGTTCCCCGTTCGCTGTATCGAGACCTCGTTCGTTCCTCACTCACGCGCTGCCCACGGGTCACTTCGTTCCCCGTTCGCATGTTCGAGGCCTCGTTCGTTCCTCACTCGGCCTCGCTCTCCTCCACGATCTCGAGCCCACGGTTGTTGACCGCCATGGGATCGAGGCCGACCTCCTGAAGGAACCCCTTGTACTCGCGTTCGCACTGTTCGGCGTCTTTCTGCTTGTCGCTCGCGCGGTCACAGAGCTGGAGCAGGGTCTCGGGGACGTCGTTCTGGTAGACGATCCAGTGGTTGATCAGGTCCGAGAGACGCCGGATGGGGCTCGTGAAGTGGCCGTAGATCTCGAAGTTCAGCGCGTGGTGGCCGCCGAACGGGTCGTTCATGTACGACGCTCGTGGCATCACCTTCATGACGGCCCACTGGATCTTGTCGAGCTGGCGGCCCGGTGCGGACTCGAGCGTCGCGTTGACGGCCTTCCGGG
>LKMK01000218.1 GCA_001563805.1 Natrialbaceae archaeon B1-Br10_E2g2 | reverse complement strand
GGAAGGCCTTCGACGGCTCGGGGCCGCTCGGCCCCTGGCTCGAGACCGACCTCGACCCGCGGGCGATCGACATGCACACCGACGTCGCGGGCGAGCGCCGCCAGGAGGCCACCACCGAACTCATGCTGTTCGACCCCTACGAGGTCGTCTCCTACCTCTCGAAGCGGTTTACGTTCGAGCCGGGAGACGTCGTCGCCTTCGGAAGTCCCGCCAACCCGGGACTGCTCGAGCCGGGCGACGCCGTCGAGATCACCTACGAGGGCGTCGGAACGCTCCGGAACACCGTGGTGGACTCGAGCGACTGAGACGGTTCGATCCGTACCCTCGTAACGAGTGTGATCCGCTCCTTGTGCATCGTTTGGGCCTATCAACGACGGTCAGGGAGCCACATCCCGCAGGGTGTTTCCTGACACTGCAGGTCTCTCCAGGTTGATCGAAGTCGGCTTCAGGTGGTACGAACGCGTCGGCCGGGAAGACAACACATTTCCACGCCGGGGCCGTCCTCGCTGGCGTGAGCATCGAGGAGTCGCCCCGCGTCGAAGTCCACCCCGACTGTGAGGTCGTCGTCGACTTCGATCCCGACCTCACGTTCGAGTGCGTCGACGACTGCACGTGGTGTTGTCACCACGGCGTCTTGCTCTACGACCGGGACCTCCTCGAGCTGGCCCAGCGGGCGAATCTCGCGGAGACGACGACCGACTTCCGAGGCGAGAAGTTCGTCACTCGCGAAGAGAAAGATCGTGACGCACACGTCGCCGAGGACGGCCACGCGTGTGCGTTCCTCCGCGAGGATGGCCTCTGTACGTTACACCTCGAGGAAGACTGGAAGCCGACGCGCTGTTCGGTCTTCCCCCTCGGCGTTCGACTCGAGGACGGCGACCTCCACGTCGACGTCAGGGCGTCGGCCCACGACCACTGCGACGGCCTCGGGGTCAGCGACCGACGCGTGATCGACAACCTCGAGGCGTTCCTGCCCGAGATCCTCTGGGAGCTCGAGAACCCCGACTCAGATCGCGAACTGTGAGTATCCGGTCGTCTCCCGGACAATCACCGTCGCCGTTCCCGTCGCCCGGTCCGTGCTAGCGCTCCTCTCCAACCATTTAAACGTCTCCCCCACGTAGATATATTGTGACAGAAAATACCGGGCGCCGGAACCTTCGGATGCCCAACAACGACGAAGTATTCGCCATCGTAACCGAACACCTCGGTGGCAACCACGTGCAGCTCCGCTGTGCGGACGGCAAAGAGCGCCTCGGACGCATTCCGGGCCGAATGAAGTATCGAACGTGGATCGAGCAAGACGACGTCGTCGTCGCCGAGCCGTGGGACTGGCAGGACGAGAAGGCCACGATCGAGTGGCGCTACACCAGCCAGGACGCGGACCAGCTTCGACGCGAAGGCCACATCGAGTGATGCCCCCATCGGTGCGTTCGGTCGGCACGGACGGACGCCGTTCGTCCGCCGTCTTTTTCCTTCGAACTCCACCGTAAGCAACTTCCCGAGACGAACACTCCCCCGAGTCCCCCGCTCGAGCGCCGCTATCGTCGCTCGCGATCCCTCGACTCGGGCTCCGTAGAAGCATCACTGTCCCCTTTGCCGAAATTTTGTAATCATCCATATGTAACAATAAGATAAACTTATTTCCAACGGAAATTTCTATAGGAGTGTGATGTCCGCGAAAGACACCATGGCGGAATACCTCGCACAGAACCCACGAATGATCGGCGTGCTGTTCACCCTCGTGCTCCTGTTGAGCCAGGCCGGAACGGTCGCCGCCGGAACCAACACCCAGATCGGCCCGTAATCGACGGTCGTCTCACCGCGTCGTTCGTTCTCCGGTCCGCTAGACTCAGTCGCTCGATAAGTAGCCGATTCCGTCGTTCCAGCGAAGGCCCCCGTCGACGTACACTGGCAGCCTCGTCCACGTGAGGTACTCCTGAATCTCCGCTTCCGGAACCGTCGTCACGGGCGCATGCCCCGGCGTGAGGTGGCGATCCGAGACTGACGCGAGATTCGACGCCGTCGCCGAGCCGAGTTTGTACTCCTTGGTCGAGTACGACCGACACGTAAATCCGAGCGAGCCGTCGTCGCGTCGATCGAGTTCGATGATCGATGGCGCCCCGCCGTCGGACTGGGCGATGTCGGCGGAGCCGTCGCCGACGATCAGGTACTGGTCGCCCAGTTTCCCGTTTTGGCGGGCGATCTCGAGTGCGCCGCGGAGCGGGAAGCCGCGGTTTAACAGCCTGGCCATCGTCTCCCCGGCTTCGACGGCGTCCTCGTTGTCGACGTCGGTGTACGTACTCACGCCGCCGAAGGCACCGCGGCGAGTCAGCGCCAGTCCCTGCTCGTAGGAGCGACAGGCGTTGAGGAAGAAGACGCCGAGGTCGACGGCCTCGAGCGTTCTGACGTCGAGGTCGCCGTCGGGACACCGGATGCCGTCTTCGGTCGCGTGGCCGATGTAGTGAAAGAAGTCGTAGCCGCCGCGTTCGAGGAGGTCGGCCAGCCGATCGGTGCCGACGCCGAACTCGGAGTCGATCTCGAACGGCAGGGTCTCGCGGTTCCCGTAGGCGCCGTCGAGAAGGTCGTGTTCGGCGAGCATGCGGGCGTCGTTACAGACCAGCAAGATTCCGATCGACTCGCTGCGTTCGTCCCGATCAAGCTGGTTGCGATACGCGTCGATCGTCGCCTTCGAGGCGCCGCTAGGGATGTGGTCGCCGAACCAGGCGTGTTCGACCGACTCGTCGAGGACGTCGGGGACGACGACCGACGGATCGTCGTCGACGGCCGACGGCGCGCGGGAGCCACTGGCCGAGCGAACGAGCCCGGCGCTCGCGGCCTCTGGTTCGGGCACCGTCGTCGTTCGGCCACGCGCCTCCCGGACGATGCCGAGTTCGTTGACGACGAACGGGAGCAGTTCGACGCGTTCCGGTTCGGACGGCACGTGGGCGGTCAGCGGCCACCGCGGGAGGTGGGGCTCGAGGCGCTCGTCCGGCACCTCGAGAAAGCGCTCCAGTCGCTCGGGGAGCGACGCCGCGTACGTGTCGGCCGGATCGAACGGCAGGTCGTCCTCGAGGACGGATCGCTCGTGGAGGTCGTACTGGAAGATCCCCTCGGTGCGGATCAGACAGTCGAGGAAGAAAAACCGCTTCAACAGGTGGGCGACGTCGTCTTCGAGGGTCCCGTGTGTCGTCAGCGACCGCTCGAAACGCGGCGTCTCGAGTCTGGGCTCCCCGCCCAGCCGAATCGTCGCGCCGAGGAAGAACGCGAGCGGGGCGGCCTGAAATACCGACTTGTACTCCGGCGGGACGACGAGTTCGACGTCGCCGTCCGGTCGATCGATCGGGTCTGGGATCTCGAGGGCGTCGCCGAGTTCGATCAACGGCGGGTGGCCCCGCAGCGTCGGCCACGTTCGCTCCGGCGACGTCGTCTTCAACGCCGACGGTAGCGCCGAAATCGCCTCGACTATCGAGTCGAGGTCGGGTGTGGTCGTGATCGTCGCGGCCGGCCGGTCGTGGGGCGACCGTGCCCCGAGTTCGACCGGCACTGCCCGCTCGAGCGCGATCCGGATCGACGTCTGCCCGACCGCGATCGTCCCCGCCGACTCGAGCCTGCAGTAGAGCTTGAGCGGTCCGCTCAGGCCGACGAACTGGACTCGATCCTCGAGGTCCACCCGGTCGCCGACGTCGAGGCTGGTCTCGGTCTGGCCCGTCCCGTCGTGGACGGTCACCGAACAGGTCTGATCGAACACGAGTTCGTCCGTGACGAATCGACACGACCTGTCGACCGGGAAGGGGAAGCCGCTGGGGTCGATCACCTCGGGACGAACCGCTCGAGCCGTCTCGAGCTGGAGCTGTCGTTGCTCGATCGAGTCGTGTATCTCGAGCCCGGAATCGTCGGTCGTCTCCTCGAAAGTGATCGTCATACCCGTGTGTGGATACCGGGTGGTTTCGCCCCGACCATCAAAAAGGATCGTATCGGATCACCGCTCGAATCGACAGCCGTCAGTCCAGTGCCATGTCGACGTCGGTACTCGAGCTGAGCGACTGGAAGACGACCGTCGGGAAACGCGGCTCGACCGTACTGGGACGGCGACCGCTGCCGGATCCCGGAAGTTGGACGCGTTCGATCACGCCGCGGTCGGCGAGTTCGTAGAGGAATCGCTTGACGGTTCCCGTCGTCAGCTCGGATCGGTCCGAGATCGCCGCGGCGACCTCACGGATCGGCCGGTCGCGGGCCTCGATCGAGACGAGGTCGAGCAGCACCCGCTGTCGGGTCTCGGAGACGGCCAGTGCGCGATCGACGTTGACGCTCCCCTCGGGGACGGACGCCTTCGCTCGCTGCACGTGTTCGGCGCCGATCCGGTCGGCTCCCGCGTCGCTCGCGGCGCGTGCGGCCGTAAACAGCGCCGCCAGTCCGTCGTGGGCGTTTCCGTCGGCCCACACCGCGAGGTCACGGACCAGTTCGTGGTCTACGGCCCCCGCCGCGAGCCCCGTCGACGCCCGGTCGGTGAGGACGTCGACCAGTTCGTGGTGGCGATAGGCCGGGACCGACACCGTTTCGCCGGTCCAGCCGTCCGGCTCGTCCTGGCCGACCGCGACGGTCGAGACGCGCTCCGTGACCGGCTCGAGCAACTGTCGTGCCCGATCGTACCCGAGCGTCTCGGGTTCGTCGTGGTGGTCGATCGCGACGACCGCCCGGCGGCTGGGACGGTCGAGGCGTTCCCGGAGGCGATCGCGGAGGTCGCCGGTCCCGATGCCGCTTTCGGGGACCGGCTCCGGCGAGAGCGCCGACAACAGGGTGCGGTAGAACGCGAAGGCGCTCTCGACGCGCCGGGCGTCGACGGCGACGAACGACGTGACGCGAGTGCCGCCGCCAGCGCGAGTCGTCGTCTCGATCGGTCGGCTCGACTCCCCCAGTCGGTCGTCGAGCGCGTCGAACAGCGCGGTCACGATCGCGGACGTGCCGGATCCCGGTGGACCAACGACGGCGACCGGCTCCGGCAACTCGTCGTCGAACACCGGCTCGAAGGCGTCGAGCAGCTGCTCCAAGACGGGCCCCCGTCCGATCGGTTCCGGTCGGTGGACCACCGGGCTGAGGTGCGTCCAGTCGACGACGATCGACTGCTCCCGGCGGGCCGAGCGTCGCCTGTCGATGCGGTCCTGTACGTTCATGCCGTCTCCGGTCGGTCCGGGAGGAGAGCCCCCTCGAGCACCTCGAGCGGGTGGCGAATCTCGTAGCCCGTCCCGTGTTCCATCTGCATCGAACAGGTCGGACACTCGGTCAGCCCCGTCTCGGCGTCGGCGCCGTCCATGTGCTCGAACATCTCCTCGCCGATTTTCATCGACGTCTCGTAGTTTTCGGCTTTCCAGCCGTAGGTGCCGGAGATGCCCGAACAGGAGTCACCGACGTCGTGGGCGTCGACGCCGTCGATCACGTCCAGTAGCTCGACCGTCTGGCCATCGAGGCCCTGGTTTCGGGCGTGACACGGCGCGTGGTAGGCGAAGTCGTCGAAGCCCTCGACCGACGTCCCCCTGAGTTCGCCCTCGAGGTCCTCGTGCACCCGGAGGTACTCGAGGGCGTCCCAGGTGTTCGCGGCCACGTCGTCTGTGGCCTCGAAGTCGAACAGTTCGGGGTACTCCTGGCGAATGGACATCGAACAGGAACTACAGGAGGCGATGACGTCGGCCCCGTCCTCGAGTGCCGCCG
>LKMK01000217.1 GCA_001563805.1 Natrialbaceae archaeon B1-Br10_E2g2 | reverse complement strand
GCCTCAGCCCACCGTGTTCCACCGTCCGCTATCGTCTCGAACCGCCAGTATCCGCCGTTCACCGTCCGATCCCAGCTCAGGGTTCGTAGTGTTCGCGATGGACGACGGTCTCGTCGTCGCCGTCGATCGCAGTGACGACGAGCTGGTCGCCGTCAGGGTGGAACGTGATCGTTACCCAGGAGTTCGCCCAGTTCCCGGGTTCCTCGCCGTACACCTCGGAGCTTCCACCCTCGATCGTCGATTCGACGCGGACGGTGTCGGCTTCGATGCCGGGCTCGTCGGTGAACGCGACCTGGGCCCACTCGACGTCGCCGAGGAGATCGTCCCCACCGTCGGCGCCGTCCTGTTCGTACGCCCAGTCGACCTCCTCGACGACGTCCTCGTCTTCGTCGATTATCTCCTCCTCGAAGGCCTCCTCGGGGTCGTCTGGGGTGTCGTCGACTTCGCCCTGCATGATGACGCGCCACTCGTCGTCCTCGGTGGCGAGCGCCCAGACGGCGGTGCCGCCGTTCGGCTCGTCGGCGTCGATCTCGACGACGGCGATCTCCTCGTCGTCGAGTTCGTCCTCGAGGTCGACCTCGGCGAACCAGAATTCGGCACCCTCGATCTCGAGGACGTCGTCGACCGTCCCGTCTTCGACGACGACCTCGAGGTCGTACTCGCCGACGTCCTCGTCGTCGCCGCCCTGAAACTCCCAGCCATCTTCGACCCAGGCGGCCGGATTGAGGGGGTTCAGGCTGTGACTGACATCGTCGATCGTGTCCAGATCGTCCGCCGCGGCGGCCTCGAGGTAGGTATCGACGACCTCGCGCACCTCGGCTGCCCTGTCGGTCTCGTCGCCGTCATCGTCGGTCTCGTCCGCGTCGTCCGCGTCGTCGGAGTCGTCGTCAGCAGTCGTGTCGCTCTCCGGTTCGTCATCCGTTTCGGACTCGTCGGTGTCGCCCGTATCGCCCAGACAGCCAGCGACGGCGAGGGAGACCGCTGTCGCGCCGCCGACGAGTAGCCGTCGCCGGGCGAGGGCAGGAGTGGCGGTCGGTCGATCGTCGTCACGTCGAGGCGGGGACCGTGTCTCGCGATTCGACATGGTGGAGCGTTCAACGAACCAACTATTCAGTGTTTGGAGACGTAGGATCCGATTTCCTCACGGGTGCCGGTGTGCTCGCATATCGATCACGGGCCGTCGCTGGGTCCCTGAGTACGCCACGCCGAAACGGCTAATCGTCGGTCGGAGACGGTGACCCGATGATACCACGAGCTCGCGACGCGACTCGGATCCAGCGGTGTCGGTGGTCGGGAATCGGCAAGGAGCGAGCACTCGAGCCGACGCACGATTACGGGCGAACGGTCCACCGACCCGTCACGCTGGCGCCGTCGAGTAGCCTCCCCCTCCCCAGCCGATTCGCTCACTCGCGTCGCTCGTTCGCTCATCCCTCGCGCGGCGATCGCGAGGCGTCCTCGCCGTCGCTCGGACGCCTCTCGAGCGCGCGCCACCGCGTCGCCGTTTCCGTGGGTCTGGTCGGGAGCTACTCGAGGTACTCGCCGGCGAGCAGGTCGACGCGCTCGCGGGTCTCCTGGGGGATCGCCACCGCGGGGGTGTTGATCGTGCCCTCGAGGGCGGACCAGGCCTCGCTTTCGAAGTCCTCGGGCATCGTCCGGATGGCGTGTTCGACGACGGCGTTGATCGCGTCCTGGTTGGCCGCGGCGTTCTCGAGGACTTCCTGGAGGCTGACCTCGCTGTCGTCTTTCCAGACGTCGTAGTCGGTGACGCCGGCGACGGTGGCGTAGCTGAGTTCGGCCTCGCGGGCGAGCTTGGCCTCGGGGATGGTAGTCATGCCGACGACGTCCCAGCCCTGCGAGCGATAGAACTCGCTTTCGGCTTTCGTCGAGAACTGGGGGCCTTCGATGCAGACGTAGGTGCCGCCCTCCTGCGTCGTCGTGTCGTCGTCGGTCGCGTCCTCGGCCGCGGTCGCGAGGTGGTCGACCAGGGCGGGACAGTATGGCTCGGCGAAGCTCATGTGGACGACCATGCCGTCGCCGAAGAAGGTGGGCTGGCGGTGTTTGGTCCGGTCGAAAATCTGGTCGGGGACGACGAGCGTGCGCGGAGGCAACTCCTCGCGAAGGCTGCCGACGGCGTTCGTCGAGATAACGCGGTCGACGCCGACCGACTTTAGCGCGTAGATGTTCGCCCGGTAGGAGGCGTCGGTCGGGGTGTGCTGGTGGGCTTCGCCGTGACGGGGAAGGAACGCCACCGCTTTGCCGGCGAGCTCGCCGAGCGTGACCGCCTCGCTCGGTTCGCCGTAGGGGGTCGAGATCGCCTCTTTTCGGGTGTTCTCGAGTGGCAGTGCCTCGTAGATGCCGCTGCCGCCGATGACGCCGATGGTCATACGCGGACCCACGGCAGGCGACGACGTAAACGGTCTGATCGGCGACGGCGAGCCTGGCGACGCGCCCTCGCGGCCAGCCGGTCACCGACCGCGAAGGTACTGGTCAACGATATCACGTCTCACGAGGCCTGAAGTGCGACAGGGAACACTGTACGCCTATGTCTTCGGGCGATGAGTCAGTCGACGGGGACCTCACCGAGGGGTCACTCGTTCGGCCGATGTTCATGCTGGCCTGGCCGCTGGTGGTGATCCAGCTGTTGCAGGTCGCCTACAACGTCGGCGATACGTTCTGGCTGGGGGCGCTCTCGCCCGAGGCGGTGGGGGCCGTGAGCCTCGCCTTTCCGCTGTTGTTCCTGCTGATCGCGGTCGGCAGCGGCTTTACGACGGCCGGCGCGATTCTGGTCGCCCAGCACACGGGCGCCGAGAGCGGCAAGGGTGGCCTGATCGCCGGCCAGACGCTCTCGTTCATCTCGATCGTCGCCGTCGTTCTCGGGATCGTCGGCTACCTCGCGACCGATCCGATGCTCGCGGCGTTACCGTCCGACCCCGACACGCAGGCGACGATCATCCCGCTGGCGGGCGACTACCTGCGGGTGTTCTTCCTCGGCCTGCCGTTCGTCTTCGGCTTCTACGTCTTCGTCGCGCTGATGCGGGGTTACGGCAGCACCCGTATGCCGATGCGGGTGATGGTCGTCAGCGTCCTCATCAACCTCGCGATCGACCCGCTGCTCATCTTCGGCGTCGGCCCGCTCCCACGGCTCGAGGTCGCCGGCGCCGCAGTCGCGACCGTCATTTCCCGTGGCGTCGCGACGGCCATTGGCTTCTACCTGCTGTACTACACCGACGTCGGGCCGACGATCGAGGCGGAACACCTCCGGCCGCGACTCGAGTTCGTCTCCGAGATCACTCGCCTCGGGGTGCCGACGGCGATCGAGCAGTCGATGACGGCGCTCGCGCTGGTCGCGATGACGGCGATGGTCGTCACCTTCCCGCCGGCGGTCGTCGCCGCCTACGGACTGGGAAACCGGCTCATCTCCCTCGTTTTCCTGCCGGCGCTGGGGATGGGGCAGGCGATGGACTCCATCGTCGGCCAGAACCTCGGGGCGAGGATGCCGGAGCGGGCAGCGCGGGCGACCTGGATCGGCGCGGGAGTCATCGGCGCGATCATGGCCGCCGCCGGAGCCATCGCCTTCCTCTTCCCGGAGCCGTTCGTCGCGGTGTTTCTCACGGCCGAGGCGGCCGGACGGGCCGAGACCATCGCCTACGGGACGACTTACCTCCAGTTCGCCGCGGTCGCGTTCGTCTTCATGGGCGTCATGCAGGTCGTCCTGGGTGCGTTCCGGGGCGCCGGAAACACGAAGACAGCCCTCGCGTTCTCGGTGCTCGGCCTCTGGATCGTCCGCGTCCCCGTCACCTACTACCTGATCTTCGTCGCCGGCTGGGGCACCACCGGCATCTGGACCGGCGTCGTCGTCGGCGACGTCGTCGGCGCGGTCGCAGCCGTCGCGTGGTTCACTCGCGGCACCTGGACGGAGGCGATCGTCGACGAGCCCCCGGAGGAGGAGTCGTCCGGCTCAAGCGAGGACGAAGTCGTCGCCGAGTGAGACGGGTCGAGCGTCGGATTCGATCGACGACGGTCGCAGAGTACTGTGAGCCAGCTACTGTTATTGGGCTCGGCCGCACACGAACTCCCTGTGAGCGAACCAGAGACGGACACATCGCAGTGTGCCGTCTGCGGAGCGACACTCACCGGGGCGGGGCCCGACCGGCCGACGGAAACGGCGTCGGACGCTGCTGCGTTCTGCTCGAGTGGCTGTCGTGACGTGGCCCAGACGCTGTCGGAGGGCGGCGAGCACGCGCTGGCAGACCACGATGTCGCGAACGAGTCGCTAGCCGGGCCGATGGCGTCCGGCGACGCGACTCTGGTCCGGACCCACCTTCGCGTCGACGGGACGTACTCGGCCACCTGCGAGGCCTACCTCGAGTCCGTCGCCGAATCGCTCGAGGGCGTCGTCGAGGCCTCGGCGAGCTACGTCACGGAATCGGTCCGAGTCGACCACGACCCCAACCACGTCTCGCCAGCCGAGGTGCGCGACGCCCTGAGCACGCTCGGCTATACGGCGTACCTCCGCGAGGACGCCACCGGTGAGGAGGGCGAGACCGGCGGCACTCGCCGCTCCCGAGAGATGACGGGCATGCGAAAGCGACGGGCCGACGACGTGCTCGAGCTCCGGTACATCGTGGGGATCGTCTTCGGGAGCTTCCTGCTCGTCCCCTACGTCGCGGTCTTCTACCCCGTCTACCTCTCGGCGTTCTCCGACTGGGGCGTGCTGGTCCACTACGGCGACGCCTTCTCGGAGTTCGAGGGCGTCCTCTATCTCCCGGTCTTCCTGGTCCTGACGGGGGCCGTCCTCTATCTGGCCGGGCTCCCGCTGTTGCGCGGCGCGTACGTCAGCCTGCAACTGCGCCGGCCGAACACCCACCTGCTCGCGGCGCTCACGATCGTCGCCGCCTACGCCTACGGGACCCTCGCGGTCGCCAACGGGGGGATAGACGTCTACTACGACGTGACGATCGTCGTCGCCGCGCTGGTCATGGCCGCCGTCTACTACGAGTCGACGGTCAAACGTCGTGCGACCGACCGGCTCACCGACCTCACCGTCTCGCAGGTCGACGAGGCGTGCGTCCTCGAGGCCGACGGCTCGACGACGACGGTTCCCGTCGGCGACCTCGAGCCGGGCGACCGCGTCCTCGTCACCGAGGGCGAGCGCGTGCCGGTCGACGGAACGCTCGCCGAGGGGAACTGTACGGTCGACGAAGCCGTCGTCACGGGCGAGTCGCTCCCGGTACCGAAAGCGCCGGGTGACGACGTGGTCGGCGGATCGGTCGTAACCGGCGACGCGGCGGTCGTCGCCGTCGGCGAGGAGACGGCCAGCAGCATCGATCGCCTCACGGAGACGGTCTGGGACGTCCAGAGCGCCGACCACGGCGTCGGTCGCCGTGCGGACGCGCTCGCTGCGAAGCTCGCCCCGTTGGTCCTCGTAAGTGGGGTCGTCGTCGGCCTCGTCCTGGTCGCCCTCGGCCACGGCGCGGCGACCGTCGCGATGGGCGTCCTGCTCACGGTCGTCGTCGCGAGTCCGTGGGCGCTCGCGTTCGCCCCGCCGCTGTCGGTCGCCGAGTCCGTGAGCGAAGCGCTCGAGGAAGGTATCGTCGTCTTCGACGAGAGCGTTTTCGAGCGCTTGCGCGCGGTCGACGTCGTCGTCTTCGACAAGACGGGGACGCTCACCACCGGGGAGATGACCGTCCATGAGGTCAACGTCTCCGACGACCTGCTCGCGGCCGCCG
>LKMK01000216.1 GCA_001563805.1 Natrialbaceae archaeon B1-Br10_E2g2 | reverse complement strand
GGCAGCGGAACCGCCCTCGCCTCGGACGCCGCCGACCTCGCCATCGTCGACGACGACCTCGCCGGCGTCGAGCGAGCGTTCCGGCTGGCAAACGCCGCACGTGAGCGGGTCAGGCAGAACCTCGGACTGGCACTCGGCTACAACGCCGTCGTGATCCCCATCGCCCTCGCGGGCGTGATGACACCGCTGTTCGCGACCGGTGCCGTCGCCCTGACCGCGATCCTCGTCGGGGCGAACGCCTCCCGACCGCTGCTCGAGACGGCGACCGACTCGTAATCGCCCGTCTGCACCCGAATCGGCCCAGTCACCGCAGAAAGAGGGATCGTCCGAGCGATCGGCTCACTGCGACGGTTCCGGCATCGCGGTGAAGAACTCCTCGAGTTCGCTGGCGACCGTCTCGGGGTCGGTGACGGGAGCCATGTGACCGACACCGTCGATCGACCGAACGCGGGCGTCGGGGACGTGTTCGGCGATGTGGTCGACGCTGTCGAGGAGCCACGGGTCCGGCACCGATCGAGTGCCACACAGCAACAACACCGGCACGTCGATCTCGGCGAGTCGAGACGGACTGGTCGGACTGGGGCCGTCGACGTCGAGCCCTTGCACCTCCTGCAGGAAGACCGGGACGTTCGGCGCACAGCCCTCGACGAGCTCCTCCGCGGCCGGGTGGGCCAGTTCCTCGTCGTTGGCGACCCACTCGAGGAACGTTCTGGCCGCGACAGCCGACTCGTCCGCTGCGACGAGCTCACTCATGCGTTCGACTAAATCGGTAAAGTGAGCGAGTTCGTCCTCGCTGATCACCTCGAAGGCGGGGGGCTCGTAGACGGCAACTACGGATACGGCGTCGGTGTTCGCGGCGACGTCGAGCGCCAGCAGACCGCCCTGTGACCAGCCGAGCAGGCGCGTAGGTTCGTCGATGCTCTCGACGAACGCGCGCACGTCTTGCATTCGACACTCGAACGAGAGGTCGTCGCCGTGTCCGCTCAACCCCCGGTTCCGGACGCTCATCGCGTAACAGGTGAACCGATCGGTGAGAGACGGCAACAGCGGCTCCCAGATGAACTCGCCGTCGGCCATCGCGCCGTGAACGAGAACCAGCGGTGGCCCGTCGCCGTAGACCCGGCCCGCGATTTCGGTTCCGTCGTCCGAGACGGCTCGGTGAATCTCGCCCTCCTCGCTTCCGTCTGGTTGTCCTGAGTCACTCATTGGGACCACGCCCTTCACAGCGTATGCGTCGCGGTACCATAGCTGCAACTCGTGACAGCGTTGCAGGGTCCGCTCGACGTGCAACAGCTGACAGCAGAACACACCCCCGTCTCGAGGAGAAAACACCGAGTTCGTCACAACGGTCGGACGCGATCGGACCGACTCAACCCGCTCGAGCCCGGGGACTCGAGCCGTCGTCAGTGCTCGAGCAGCCGCCACTCGCCGGGGCCGTTCGACTCGATGACGTCCCGTCGTTCCATCTCGGTCAGGACCTCCAGGACGCGGTTTGGCTGGGCGATCTCCATCTCGATGCGCTTGATATCGTGGTACTCCGCGAGGTAGTGGCGGATCTCCTCCGGCGTGAACGTCTCCTGGTCGGCTCGGTCCATTACCCCGGAGATGAGGTCGACCATGTCCTCGATGAAGTTCCAGGGGTAGACGACCCAGGTCCAGTCCTCGAGTCCCTCGCCGACGTAGTCGGGTTCGAACTCGCTGGTCTGGAGGAGCTGCAGCGTCGCAGTCCGGACCTCGCCGGCGTCGCGGTCGTCGACGTACTCGTATGCGCGTTTGATCGAGCCGCCGGTGTCGGCGATGTCGTCGATGATGAGGACGTCCTTGCCCTCGACGCTGCCTTCCGGCATCGGGTACCGGACCGTCGGCTCGCCGGTCTTCTGGGCGGTGCCGACGTAGTGTTCCATCTTCAGGCTCGTCAGGTCGTCGAGCCCGAGGAAGTCACAGAGACACCGGCCCGCGAACCAGCCGCCGCGGGCCAGCGCGACGATGACGTCGGGCTCGAACTCGTCGCGACGAACGTCGTCGCTGACGTCCCGACAGAGGCTGTAAATGTACTCCCAGTTCGTGATCGTACAGTCGAAGTCGTCCGGTAGGTCGGACATCTGGTGGCCACCTACTCGAGAGAGAAACGGGAAGCCCTATAACTGGACTGAAACGCGTCTGGACCGGGCCGGCCGCTACCGAACACAGCGGACACAGGATTGATACGGCCGACGGCCGACGGACCGTGTATGCAGACCACCCGGATCTTGCAGGTCGACGCGTTCACCGACGACCCACTCTCGGGGAACGCCGCGGGCGTCGTTCCGGACGCGGACGGACTCTCCGACGACCAGATGGGGGCGATCGCCGCCGAGATGGCCGTCAGCGAAACTGCCTTTCTCCGCTCGAGCGAGGCGGCCGACCGACGACTCCGCTATTTCACCCCCACCCAGGAGGTCGATCTCTGTGGCCACGCGACGATCGCCACGTTCGCCCACCTCCACGACGAGGGACTCGAGCCGGGGACGACCACGGTCGAGACGAACGCCGGCGTCCTCGAGATCGACCTCGAGGCCGACGGGACCGTCTGGATGACCCAGGAGACGCCACGCGTTCGACAGGTCGACGTCGACTACGGTCGGGTCGCCGACGCACTCGGCGTCGACCGCGAGGCGCTCGAGGGCTCGAGCGCCGACCTGCCGCTTTCGGTCGCCTCGACAGGCCTGCCGTTCCTGATCGTCCCGATCACCTACCTCTCCGACGTCGGCACCGCCGATCCGGACCTCGCAGCCGTCGAGTCTCTGACCGACGAGGTCGACGCGACTGGTGTCTACCTCTTTACGTTCGACACGCTCGAGGGCGAGTCGACGCTGCACGGTCGGATGTTCGCCCCCGGCGCGGGCGTTCCCGAAGACCCCGTGACGGGAACCGCGAGCGGTGCGGTCGGTGCCTACCTCGATCACGTGGGCGCGTTCGACGACGAGTTCCCCGAGGAGTTACGCCTCGAGCAGGGCCACTACGTCGATCGGCCGGGGCTGGTCAGGGTTCGGGTCGATTCGAGCGTACAGGTGGGTGGACGCGCCGTCACCGCTCTCGACGGCTCGCTCGTCGTTCCCGAAGACGAGGCGGACGAGATCCTCGAGGCGTAACCCGTCCTCGATGTCTGGTACGTTTCGGATGGGGACCGCGAGGTCGAAAAACGATCACGGAAACTCATTTACCCGGTGCTCGAACGGCGATATTCGCCACCTTGGTTAGAAACTCATTCGACACCGAGTATCGAATCGTGGCGGCTGTTCGCAACCTTCTTTATCCGCTCGACTGTGGCTGCAGATAGCAATGGCTGTACTCTGGCTGGACGAGATCAGCGCCGACGACCTCGAGACGGTCGGCGGCAAAGGTGCCTCCCTGGGCGAGCTTACTGGAGCCGGGCTGCCAGTTCCGCCGGGATTCGTGGTGACTGCTGGAACCTACCGGTCGTTCATCGAAGACGCCGAAATCGACGACGAACTGTTCGCGGCGGTCGACGTCGACGCCGACGACTCCGCCGACCTGGCCGAGGCCGCAGAGCGTGCTCAGGAACTCATCCTCGAGACACCGTTCCCCGACGACCTCCGCGAGGAGATCGTCGCCTCGTACCGGGAGATCGGCGACGGGGAGGCGTTCGTCGCGGTGCGCTCGTCGGCGACGGCCGAGGACCTGCCCGACGCCTCCTTCGCCGGCCAACAGGAGACGTTCCTCAACGTCACCGAAGAACAACTGCTCGATCGCGTCCGCGAGTGCTGGGCGTCGCTTTTCACCCAGCGGGCGATCTACTACCGCCAGGAGCAAGGGTTCGATCACGACGTCGTGAACATCGCCGTCGTCGTCCAGCAGATGGTCGACGCCGAGAAATCCGGCGTCATGTTCACCAGTCACCCGTCGACGGGCGATCCGACGATGATCATCGAGGCCGCGTGGGGACTCGGTGAGGCCGTCGTCTCGGGTGCCGTCTCGCCCGACAACTACGTCGTCTCACGCGAAGACGGCGACGTCGACGTGACGGTCGCCGACAAGAAAGTCGAGCACGTCAAAGACGAGGAGACCGGCGAGACCGTCGAGCGGCCGGTCCCCGAGGAGAAACGCACCGAACGCGTCGTTAGCGACGACGAGATCGACGCCCTCGTCGAACTCGGCGAGCGCGTCGAGGACCACTACGGCAACCCACAGGACGTCGAGTGGGCCATCGTCGACAACGATGAGCAAAGCTCATCGAGCAGCCGGACGCAGTCCGGCGATGGCGAGGTCTACATGCTCCAGTCCCGACCGATCACGACGATCGGCGAGAGCGACGCCGAGGCAGCCGACGCTGGCGGCGACCCCACGATGGGCGTCACCGACGGGAGCGGCAGCGCCCAGGCGGCGGCCGGCGGCGACGCGGCCGAGACTACCGGCGACGTCCTCGTCGACGGCCTGGGCTCGAGCCCCGGCATCGTCAGCGGCCCCGCGAAGATCGTCACGAAACTCGACGACCTCGCGAAGGTCGCCGAAGGGGACATCATCGTCACCGAGATGACGATGCCCGACATGGTGCCGGCGATGAAACGCGCCAACGGCATCATCACCGACGAAGGTGGCATGACCAGCCACGCCGCGATCGTCTCGCGCGAACTCGGCGTCCCCGCGATCGTCGGCACCGGAAACGCGACGACCGTCCTCAGTGACGGCCAGCTCGTCACGCTCGACGGCGACAAGGGCGCGGTGCTCGAGGGCCAGGAGGTCGACCCCGACGACGAGACCGAACCCGTCGAGGAGGTCCGGCCGAAGTCGCCGGTCAAGCCGATGACCGCGACCGAGGTGAAGGTGAACGTTTCGATCCCCGAAGCCGCCGAGCGCGCGGCCGCGACGGGCGCAGACGGCGTCGGCCTGCTGCGGACCGAGCACATGATCCTCTCGCTCAACCAGACGCCCGAAAGCTACATTGCCGAAAACGGCGCCGACGCCTACACGACCGAACTCGTCGAGGGCATCCGTAGCGTCGCCGACGAGTTCTATCCCCGGCCCGTCCGCGTGCGCACCCTCGACGCACCGACAGACGAGTTCCGCCAGCTCGAGGGTGGCGAGGACGAACCCGCAGAGCACAACCCGATGCTCGGCTACCGCGGCATCCGTCGCTCGCTCGACCGGCCGGAGGTCTTCGAACACGAACTCGAGGCGTTTCGGCGCCTGTACGGGCTGGGCTACGACAACGTCGAGATCATGTTCCCGCTGGTCAACGACGCCGGAGACGTCTACGCGGCGAAACGACGGCTCGAGGCGGCCGGCATCGACCCCGAAAAGCGCAAGTGGGGCGTGATGATCGAGACGCCGGCGTCGGCGCTGTCGGTCGAGGAGATGGCCGCCGCGGGCATCGACTTCGCCTCCTTCGGCACCAACGATCTCACCCAGTACACCCTGGCGGTCGACCGGAACAACGAGAACGTCGCCGACCGCTTCGACGAACTCCATCCCGCCGTCTTGCGGCTGATCGGGAACGTCATCGAGACCTGCCGTGAACACGGCGTCGACACGAGCATCTGTGGCCAGGCCGGTTCTAAACCCGAGATGGCCCAGTTCCTCGTCGAGGAGGGCATCAGTTCGATCTCCGCGAACATCGACGCCGTCCGCGACGTCCAGCACGAAGTGAAACGGGTCGAACAGCGACTGCTGCTCGATTCGGTCCGATAAGCCGGATTCGCCGCGTTTCTCGTCGGCTCGAGGTGTTTCTCGAGAAGCCCGCT
>LKMK01000215.1 GCA_001563805.1 Natrialbaceae archaeon B1-Br10_E2g2 | reverse complement strand
TCGAGGTCGGGATCGTTGTACGCCCGCGGGGCGACGTCGTTCGGCCCGTCGGGGTACCACAGCGCGGCGAGCGTCTGGAGCTGGCCGCGGCCGACGCCGAGTTCGAACTGCCCGCCGCCGTAGAGACGGACGTCCCGCTCCAGGCAGTAGTCGATCGTCTCGAGCAGCGACTCGATCGAGCCGAATCGCGAGGGTTTGACGTTGAGCCAGTCCGGCTCCCAGGGCAGCGCCTCGACATCCTCGAGGCCGTGGATCGGCGCGTCCCAGGAGACGCGTCGACGGACGTCGGGATCGTCGAACAGCGGTTCCGTCTCCTCGGTCAGTGCCGGATCCTCGACGACGGCGCTGGGGAACGCCTCGAGGACGCGACCGTACAGTGCTGGGTCGGCCGGGACGTCGACGTCGGTCCCCTCGTACTGGCCTTTGAGGTCGAGGATTCGGACGGCGTCCCTGCCGATGGCGTCTCGGATCCGCGAGACGACGGTGTCGTCCCACGCTGGCGTCGGATCGAGCTTGAACTCGAGGTCCGGCTGCCGGTCGCGGAGGTGCTCGAGACGGTCGGTCGTCGGCGGATCGCCGAGGCGAGTGCTCGCGACGAATCGAACGGGCTCGAGCGAGCGCTCGAGCCGACTCGCGAGGTCCGTCCCTGCCTGCCGGAGCGCGAGGTCCAGCGCCGCGCTCTCGACCCCCCAGCGGCGGTAGTTCCGAAAGACCGCGCGCTCGGGCGGGCCCGCTGGAAAGAGATCGACGTCCTCGAGCCAACTCGAGAGCCCGTCGATGGTGTACTCACCGGCGAGGTCGGGCACCCCGTGTTCGGCGAGGACGTCGTGTTCCCCCTCCTCGTAGGTGACGTCTTCTCCGATGCCGACGACGCCGGCCGGTCCCCGGAGGGTTATCTCGGTGGTGACGCGGGTAAACTCACTCGAGGTCTCGCGCTCGAGGCGAGTAGTCGACGCCGATTCGATCGTCACTGAGAGATCGGCGAGGCGGTCGTACATGTCACCCTCGACCACGGCTACGGAGAAAACGGTACCCCCGACGTCGAACTCGAGCGTCGATCGAGTCGTCGTCGCTCCCCGGCGTCGATCGGGTCTTCGTGTGGCCGACCACTGTCTCTCCCGGCTATTACCGCCTCGTTGTGGTGATCGTCGCCAGGATACAGCAACTCACTCGTCGCGGCGGCGCTGTCGAAGGTTCTGTCTGGTGAACTGTGGGGTCGCCTGCAGCCCGCGGCGCCGGCGCCGGAACGAGAGGAACAACAACACGATGAGCAACGCCGAGAGCGAGCCGGAGACGATGACCGCGAGGTCGAGTCCGCGGAAGGCGTAGATGATCGCCGTCGAGATCAGCCCGACCGAGAGCAACAGCCCGTAGATCAGCCGCTTCGCCAGCCGGTCGAAGACCCGGTGGGCGTCCTCGAGTTCGATCGTCACGGTGACGGCGTCGCGGTCGAGTTTGTCGAGGCTCCGCTCGAGCTTCGGTGGGACCCGAATCAGCGACTGGGAGGTCTCACGGAGCTGGTCGCCGGAAGCGGAGACGAACTGGCGGATCGACTCCTCGCGATAGCCCTGTTCGGTGAGGTAGTCCGTCGCCGTCGAGATGAAATCGAAGTCCGGATCGAGGGTGACACAGACGCCCTCGACGACGGTCGCAACGCGGAGGACGAGCGCCAGGTTCTTCGGGAGCCGTAGCGGAAACTCGTAGATCGAGTCCTCGACCTGGCCGATGATCTGCTGGACCCGGTACTGCTCGATGTCCTCGCCACGGGCGTCGGCGATCGCCAGCTCGAGGACGTCGGCCATCACTGCCCGGTCGGCGTCGGGGCTCAGGGTGCCGATCTCGATCAGCGCGTCGAGGATCGCGTCGATGTCCTGGTTGGCGACGGCGATGTAGAAGTCGACGATCTTGTCCTGGACGAAGTCGTCGACCCGGCCGGACATCCCGAAGTCGTAGAAGACGATCTTCCCGTCGTCGGTCACCGCGAGGTTGCCGGGGTGGGGGTCGGCGTGGAAGACGCCGTCGTCGATGATCATCTGCAGGTACGACCGCTGGAGTGCCTCGGCGAGTTCGCTCCGGTCGATCCCCTTCCGATCCAGCTCGGCCACGTCGTTGATCTTCGTTCCGCCGACGTACTCCATCGTGAGCACGCGCGAGTCCGAGTGCGACTCGATCACGGCCGGGATACGAAACCGATCGTCGTCCTCGAAGTTCGACCGGATCTCCGTCAGCATCGCCGCTTCGCGACTGTAGTCCATCTCCTCGCGGATCGTCTTCGCGAACTCGTCGGCTAAGTTCTCGAGCGAGAACGATCGGGCGTCGTCGACGAAGTACAACAGCAGCGGCATCGACCAGCGGATGACCCGGAGGTCGGCTTCGATGAGGGGTTCGACGTTCGGCCGGCGGACCTTCACCGCGACCGGCTGGCCGTCGATTCTCGCCCGATAGACCTGTCCGAGGCTCGCGCCGCTGATGGCCTCGGTGTCGAACTCGTGGAACCGGTCGTCGACGGGGCCGAGTTCCTCCTCGAGGACGACTTTCGCCTCGGGCCAGTCGGCCGGCGGCACCTCGTCTTGCAGCGCCGACAGCACCTCGATGTACTCCGGTGGCAACACGTCGGGTCGCGTCGAGAGCAACTGGCCGAGTTTGATGAACGTCGGACCGAGCGTCAGCAGCGACTCGAGCAGTACTTCGGCCCGGTAGCGATGGGTCTCCGGGCCCACGCGCCGACGCCGGCCGAACAGCAGGAAGCGACGTCGGTCACGGGCGTACGCGAGCAACAGGGGGAGAAACTGCCACGCGACGAGGACGAACCGCCTGTACGCGCGGAGGGATACCAGCCTCGGTCACCTCGGTTCGTCGTCGAACTCGTCTCCGTCGCTTGTCGCGTCCGTCCCGGCAGGATCGTCCGGTTCGCCAGTCCCGCCGCCGGCCGTGGTGCCGTCGTCGGAGCCGTCGGTCCCATCCGTGCCGTCGGAGTCGGCTTCCTCGTCGGACGATCGGGTTCGGCCGGGCGTGGTGACGTCGATGGTCGTCTCCGTCGTCCGTTTCGGGATGCGAATCTCGAGAACGCCGCGGTCAACCTCGGCCGATGGCGCCTCGGCGCTCACGTCGTCGGGCAGTGGAAGCGAGACGTCGACGAACATCGGCCGGTTCTCCTCGACGTACTGGTAGTCGCCCGACTGGTCTTTCTCCCGTCTGGCGTCGACGGAGAGTCGCCCGCCCTCGACGCTTACGTCGAGCGTGTCGAGCGTGACGCCTGGTACGTCGAGGACGAGCAGGTAGGCGTCCTCGCTCTCGAGCAGATCGAAGAAGACGTCGTCGGAGAGATCCCGCAACGCGTCGCGGAGCGCTGACATGGCTACAGGTTCGAACGCCGATACGAAAAAGGCCGCGGTAGCGGCCGGTTCGGCTGCGGACTCAGACTCCCGGCGACGGGAGCCGCGTCGCGACGGTCCCCCACGCTTTTGCCCTCCGGCGACCCGAGTGGGTGTATGAAAGGTGCCGACCGCGAGCGCACGGAGGCCGGCTTCAAGGTACGGACGCCGGTCGACGAGGCGCGCCGGATTCTCCGAGACGCACTCGAGCAGCGACGGGACGGGGACACAGCCGACGGGGAGTTCGCCCCGGTTACGGGGACCGACCGTATCGCCGTCGAACGCGCCGACGGACGCGTCCTCGCGACGGCCATCGCGTCCGCGCGGAACGTCCCCCACTACCGACGGGCGGCGATGGACGGCTACGCCGTTCGGGCCGAGGACACGTTCGGCGCGACGGAGCCCTCGCCGGCCGTCCTCCGACTCGGCGACGGCGTCGGCGGCGAAGCCAGCGTCGAGCCCGGAACGGCCGCCCGCGTCCACACGGGTAGCGCGCTCCCCGACGGCGCCGACGCGGTCGTCATGATCGAACACGTCGAGGAGTTCGAGGCCGCAGGCGAACTCGAGGTCGAAGACGCCGTCGCCGAAGGCGAAAACGTCGCCCCCGTCGGCGAGGACGTCGCCGAGGGCCAGCCCCTCTACGAGGCAGGTCACCGACTGCGCCCGTCGGACCTCGGGCTCCTTCGGTCGGCCGGCTACGACCGCGTCGCGGTCGCGAAACGGCCCACGGTGGGCGTGATTCCCACCGGCGAGGAACTCGTCGACGCCGACCCCGGCCCCGGCGAAGTCGTCGAGACCAACGGCCTCACCGTCTCGCGACTCGCCGACCGCTGGGGGGCGAAGGCGACCTACCGCGACGTGGTCACGGACGACCCCGAATCGCTGCGCGTCGCGATACAGCGCGACCTCACGAAAGACGTCGTCGTCACCACCGGCGGCTCCTCCGTCGGCGAGCGCGACCTCCTCCCGGAAGTGATCGACGACCTCGGCGAGGTGGTCGTCCACGGCGTCGGCCTCAAACCCGGCCACCCCGTCTGTCTCGGCATCGTCGAGGAGACGCCCGTCATCGCCCTTCCGGGCTATCCCGTCGCCTGCATCGTCAACGCCGTCCAGTTCCTCCGACCCACGCTGCGCTGGCTCGAGGGCACCACCCTCGATCCCCACCCGACCACACGAGCCGTCCTCGACCGCAAGATCCCGAGCGAACCCGGCACCCGGACGTTCGCCCGCGTCCAACTCGAGGCACGCGACCCTGACGCCCTCGAGGCCGACGAGCCCGAATACCGGGCGATCCCGACCCGCGCGAGCGGGTCAGGCGTCCTCTCGAGTGTGGCACTCGCGGACGGCTGGGTGGTCGTCGACGACGACCGGGAGGGGATACCAGCGGGGGAGACGGTCGCCGTCGAGAGGTGGGAGGGCACACCGTGACGCGGACGGACGCCGGTCGGTAGGGGCGGTCCGTCGCGCTCACCCGTCACTCGACCGTTGGAACGGTTCTAGAACGAGAGCGGCCGGTCGTTCCGTTCTTCTCCCAGTGCGGGCGGCGTGCGGTCGGAGTAGTACTTCCGGCCGATCGCCCGGCTGCCGACCATGGTGAACAGCGCGTGCTGGGCCTCCCTCGGTGACTCGTACGTTTCGTTCGCGGCCGACTCGAGGATCTCGCGAACGGATTCCGTCCCGTTCGGGAGTTCGAGGACGGCTTCGCCGAAGTCCGCGACGAACTCCTCGGTCGTAACCGGGTAGGAGTAGCCCTCGATCTTTCCGGCGAGGTCGCCGAACTCGACGCCGAGCTCTCGACGCGGCAGGGTGTTTAGGTTCGTCATCGTCGATCCGTGGGTGGTACGCCACTCTGTCACAAGCGTCTTTGCCAGTCATTGGCCGGCAACCCGGTTCCCGCTGGCGAATTCTACACCAAACTGCTCTCGATGTCGACGGCGCTGCTCGTCGACCCTGTCCCGTCGTCCACGCCCGAACGGACGCTCGAGTGGGGCCGTCCGCGTTACCGTTTGGTGTCTCCCGCCAGGTATCGGTAGACGGTAGCGAAGACGAGTGCGTTCGTCGACAGGCTCTCACAGCGTGCGAACAGGGCCCGACGTTCGCCCCACTCGATCCGCTCCGACTCCGAGGGTGCAAGCGTCGCGATCAGGTGTGTGATCGCCGTCGCGGTCCAGGCGAGCACGGCGACGACCGCGAGGATGCGTCTGTATCGGCTCATACTGGGCGTACGCTCTCGCAACTCCTCAAGCTACTGGATACTCGGATTACTGGACCAGGGCAGTCCGGACGGCGTCTGCCAGCTGCCGAACTCGGGCGACGTGCTCGTAGGACCCCTCGCGGACGCCGTTCGTGACGTACGCGAAGCCGACGTTCAGTTCGGGGTC
>LKMK01000036.1 GCA_001563805.1 Natrialbaceae archaeon B1-Br10_E2g2 | reverse complement strand
GACGCCGACAACGCGAGCGACTACCTCGAGGCTGGAGCCGTCGCCGTCGGTGCGGGCAGCGCGCTCGTCGATTACGGCGCGATCGAAGACGGCGATATGGATCGCGCCCGCGAGACCGCTGCGGCGTTCGTCGAAGCCGTCACCGACGCTCGAGCCGAGTAACGATCCGTTTCTGTCTCGTCTTTGATAGGCCGTCTGTGCTTCTGAGCGGTCGAACCGCACCGTCTAACTGTCAATCGAAAAATAAGTACTGGCGCTCCCTCGGGCAACACTCAATAGTTTACTACAACATGGGTAAATCTTTTAGCCGTGGGGTGCGTTCTCGTGAGTATGAAAGCGATCGCCGTCGAACCGGGGGCGGGAACGCCCACGGTGATCGACACACCTCGTCCCGAGCCGGAGCCGGGCGAGGCTCTCGTTCGAACGTTGCGGGTGGGCGTCGACGGAACTGACCACGAAGTCATCGCGGGCCACCACGGCGACGTCCCCGTCGGATCGGACCGACTCGTTCTCGGCCACGAGGCCGTCGGCGTCGTCGAAGACGCGAACGGAACCGACCTCGAGGAGGGCCAGTACGTGGTCCCGACGGTCCGGCGGCCACCGAACGGAACCAACGCGTACTTCGAACGCGGCGAGCCGGACATGGCCCCGGACGGTGAGTACGTCGAACGCGGAATCGTTGGCGCGCACGGCTTCATGGCCGAGTACCTAACCAGCCCCGCCGAGTACCTCGTTCCGATTCCCGCCGAACTCGCACCGCTTGGCTTCCTCGTCGAACCGATCAGCATCACCGAGAAAGCCCTCGAGCACGCCGTCGCGTCGCGGTCGGCGTTCGACTGGGAGCTCGAGTCGGCGCTCGTCCTCGGCAACGGCTCACTCGGCTTGCTCACGCTGGCGATGCTCGAGACGGTGCTCGACGTCGACCGGACGTACTGTCTGGGTCGCAGGGACCGGCCCGACCCGACGATCGACCTGATCGAGAACCTGGGTGCAACGTACGTCGACTCCCGCGAGACGCCGGTTCCCGAGATTCCCGACGCCTACGAGCCGGTCGACTTCGTCTACGAGGCGACGGGCTATGCGAAACACGCCGTCGAGACCGTCGACGCGCTCGCGCCCAACGGCGTCGGCGTCTTGCTCGGCGTTCCCGAGCCCTGGACCTTCGAGGTCGACGGCGGCCGACTACACCGTGAACTCGTCTTGCACAATAAGGCACTGGTCGGTACCGTCAACTCCCACCGCGGCCACTTCGAGTCGGCGGTCGACACGCTCTCACAGCTCCCAGCGTGGTTCACCGACGACCTCGTCACCGGCGTCTACGGCCTCGAGGACGCAGCGGCCGCCTTCGACACCGCCGACGACGTGATCAAGACGGCCGTCGAGTTCGAACGCGTCTGAGTTCGGGTACGTCCGTCGGTCGTCGCCGCCCCTCTGCCGTCACGCGTTCGACCATCGTCTAGCCCAGTCGACGAATGGAAACTATTACTACCATTGATGTAATTAATTTTACCCATGGGCATCGATTACACACAGCTCCACGATCCGAACGCCGAGTACACCATGCGGGACCTCTCGGCGGAGACGATGAACGTCACCCGCGAGCGTGGAGGCGGCCGCGACGTCGAGATTACCGACGTCCAGACGACGATGGTCGACGGCAACTTCCCGTGGACGCTCGTCCGCGTCTACACCGACGCGGGCATCGTCGGGACGGGGGAGGCCTACTGGGGTGCCGGCGCTCCTGAACTCATCGAGCGGATGGCGCCGTTTCTCGAGGGCGAGAACCCCCTCGACATCGATCGGCTCACCGAACACCTCGTCCAGAAGATGTCCGGCGAGGGCTCGGTCGGCGGCGTCACCGTCACCGCCATCTCCGGCATCGAGATCGCCCTGCACGACCTCGCGGGCAAGATCCTCGAGGTCCCGGCCTACCAGCTGCTGGGCGGCAAGTACCGCGATTCGATGCGCGTCTACTGTGACTGCCACACCGAAGAAGAGGCAGACCCGATCGCCTGTGCCGACGAGGCCGAACGCGTCGTCGAGGAACTCGGCTACGACGCGCTGAAGTTCGACCTCGACGTTCCCTCGGGCCACGAAAAAGACCGGGCCAACCGTCACCTCCGAAACGCCGAAATCGAACACAAGACCTCGATCGTCGAGGCCGTCACCGAACGGGTCGGCTCCCGTGCCGACGTCGCCTTCGACTGTCACTGGTCGTTTTCCGGCGGCTCCGCGAAACGGCTCGCGAAGCGACTCGAGGAGTACGACGTCTGGTGGCTCGAGGACCCGGTCCCGCCGGAGAACCACGACGTCCAGCGTGAGGTGACCCAGTCGACGACGACGCCGATCACCGCCGGTGAGAACGTCTACCGGACGCACGGCCAGCGTCGCTTGCTCGAAGAACAGGCCGTCGATATCGTCGCGCCGGATATGCCAAAGGTCGGCGGGATGCGCGAGACCCGTCGGATCGCCGACCTCGCGGACCTCTACTACGTCCCCGTGGCGATGCACAACGTCTCCTCGCCGGTCGCGACGATGGCCAGTGCTCACGTCGGTGCGGCGATTCCGAACGCGCTGGCGGTGGAGTACCACTCCTACGAACTCGGCTGGTGGGGGGATCTGGTCGAAGAGAACGTCATCGAGGACGGCTATATCGAGATCCCCGAAGAGCCGGGGTTGGGCGTCACCCTCGACATGGACGCCGTTTCCGAACACATGATCGACGGCGAGGAACTATTTGACGAGGCCTGATGCTGGACCAAACGGCGGTTAGTGTTCCGGCGGATCGCCACGCCTGAACAGCGTTTCGACGGTGTCCGGATCGAAATCTTCCGGTGTGATCTCCCCATCGGCATC
Source organism: Natrialbaceae archaeon B1-Br10_E2g2 (assembly GCA_001563805.1). Lineage (GTDB taxonomy): Archaea > Halobacteriota > Halobacteria > Halobacteriales > Natrialbaceae > Natrarchaeobaculum. The sequence goes on along the minus strand of LKMK01000036.1, from coordinate 14,696 downwards.
CAGCGCCCGCGCGAGATAGGTGACGCTGTTGATCAGCCCGAGGTGGGAGAACGCCTGCGGGAAGTTTCCAAGGAGCGTGCCATCCTCGGGGTCGACTTTCTCCGAGTAGAGCCCGAGCGGGCTGGCACACTCGAGGACGTTCTCGAAGTACTCGCGGGCGCGCTCGAGTTCGTTCGAGAGGACGAGTGCGTCGACCAGCCAGAACGAACAGAGCCCGAAGGCCTCCTCCTCGTCGCGGCGAATGTCGGAGTCGACGAACCGGACGACCAGCCCGTCGTCGGTCGTGAGCCGGTCGCAGACGGTGTCGATCGTCGACTGGACGCGCTCGTCGTCGGGCGGGAGGAACTCGTAGATCGGGATCAGGAGGGCGGTGGCGTCGATCGCCTCGTCTGACTCGAAGTGCTGGACGAAGCTGCCCGCCGACTCGCTGTAGCCGCGTTCCTCGATCGCCTCGCGGACCGCCTCGCGCTCTTCGCGCCACCGCTCGAGCGGCGCGTCGAAGCCGTTCTCGGTCGCCAGCGCGATGCCCCGGTCGAGTGCGACCCAGCACAGCAGTTTCGAGTGGAGGAAGTGCCGGCGGTCGTCACGGAACTCCCAGATGCCGGCGTCTTTTTCGTCCCAGTGGTCACGGACGTAGTCGACGAGTTCGCAGATGGCGCCCCACTCGTCGTCGGTGATCCTCGTCTCCTCGTCGAACTGGACCGTCTCGTACAGCGCCTGGACGATCGTTCCGTACACGTCGAGCTGGCGCTGTGGCGCGGCTCCGTTGCCGATCCGGACCGGCCCGGTATCCCGATATCCCGAGAGGTGCTCGAGTTCGATCTCCTCGACGTCGGTCTCGCCGTGGAGGCCGTACAGCGGCTGGATCTCCTCGGGGCCGCGCCGGGCGAGCTCCGAGAACCATTCGAAGTACTGTCGGGCCTCCTCCCGGTGACCCGTGTCGTGGAGCGCCTGCACCGTGAACTTCGCGTCCCGGATCCAGTTGTAGCGGTAGTCCCACGTGCGCGGGTCGCCGATCTTCTCGGGGACGGAGGTCGTCGCCGCCGCTGGAATCGCCCCCGTCTCGTGGTGGATTAGGAGCTTCAACGCGAGTTCCGAGCGGACGACGTGCTCGTGCCAGTGCTCGGGCAGTGACACGGGCGAGCCGTCCCGGCCGCCCAGCCACTCCCGCCAGTACCGTTTCGTCGCCTCGAGCGCCTCGTCGCGGTCGACCGACGCGAGCGGTTCCAGACCGCCGTACTGGACGCCGACCCAGCAGCCGTCGCCGTCCTCGAGGGTCACCGTGCCGTCGACTCGCCGCTCGGCTTCCCCCACCTCGAGGTCCACGTCATCGTCGGCGTACAGTCCGAGTCGTTCGTGGTCGCCACAGGCCAGCACGCCGTCGTCCTTTCGGTCGAACGAGGGGTCGACCCGTGCGTAGTCGAACCGGGGCGCAAACTCCACGCCGAGGTCGACCCGGCCGCGTTCGCACTCGAGTCGGCGGTAGAGTGCCTGCTGGAACCGTTCGTCCCCGCGTCCAGGGGGCCTCTCTTCCCTGATCGGCATGAAATCGAGCACCCTGGCCTGGCCGGTTTCGGTCTCGAAGGTCGTCTCGAGCACGTTCGTCCGGTCGAGATACCGGTGACTCGACTCGAAGTCGGCCACCGGCGAGACGGCGACGTGACCGCCGCGGTCGACGTCGAGGAGCCGTGCGAACACGCTCGCGTCCTCGAGGTGTGGGAAACAACACCAGTCGATCGAGCCGGCTCTGCTGACGAGCGCACACCGATCATCGTTGCCGATGACTCCGTAGTCGCGCAGTGGTGGATATTCCATACCGGGAAGGGCCGGTTCGCCGTCGACACGGGCGTCGGTGTCGAACGCGAACGGGGTATCTACTCGTCTGGTCCTCGAGGCAAGAAGCGTCTGCCGGCAACGGCCGGGTGTCCCGCTCGCGACTCACCTTCGGTTGATACTGCCGGATAGGACTATTGTGAGAATTCGCCGCTCCCATCCGGCGAATTCTCTTCATTGACTTCTGTCCAAGAGTATGACGATCGGTCGGCCTCGATAGGGGACACCGTCGCCGAGGGACGTCGACGTTCGAGGGGCTGTCTGCGCCGGTGGATGGTTTATTATCTCGCTCGAGGTGGTACCCTCCGTGACGCCACATCGGTCTCACCTCTCCCGCAGACGGCTTATACAGCTCGCTGGCGCGGGTGCGGCGCTTGGTATCGCTCCACCGGCGGCCTCGGACGAAGACAGTCGGTACGTAGACGTGTACGAGGACACCATCGACGACGTGGTCCTCGTCTCCGTCGCCGGCGTCGACGGAGACGGGCCCGCCGGGCTCGGTTCCGGATTCGTTCTCGACGACTACGTGGTGACGAACGAACACGTCGTCGGAGACGCCGACGAGGTCGAACTCCAGTTTCGCGACGAACAGTGGCGGACGGGATCGGCCGTCGGTACGGACGTCCACAGCGACCTGGCCGTCCTCGAGGCCGACGACCTCCCCGACGCCGTCGATGGGTTCTCGCTGGTCGACGACGAACCAGAGATCGGCCAGGAAGTGGTCGCCCTCGGCAACCCCCTCGGTCTCGACGCCTCGATCTCGAGAGGGATCGTCAGCGGCGTCGATCGCTCGCTTCCGAGTCCGACCGGCTTTTCGATCCCGGCGGCCATCCAGACGGACGCGCCTGTCGATCCGGGGAACAGCGGCGGGCCGCTCGTCGACCTCGGCGGTGACGTACTGGGGATCGTCTTCGCCGGCGCCGGCCGAACCGTCGGCTTTGCCATTTCTGGACAGCTGGCGGATCGAGTCGTCCCTGCGCTCGTCGAGGACGGCGAGTACCAGCACGCGTACATGGGCGTCGGCGTCGAACCCGTCGGCCCGTTGATCGCCGACGCCAACGACCTCGAGGAGCCACGCGGTGTCCTCATCGTCGACGTCGCCTCGGATGCACCAGCCGCTGGCGTCCTCGAACCGGCAGACGACGTCTCGATCGTCGACGACGCACCCATCCCCGTCGGTGGCGACGTCGTCGTCGCGATCGACGACGAGGAGATCCCGAACCAGGAACAGCTCTCCTCGTATCTCGCCCTCGAGACCTCGCCTGACGACGAGATCGATGTCGAGGTGATCCGCGACGGCGAGCGCGAGACGGTCGAACTGACGCTCGAGGAACGGCCGGACGTCGACGCGCCCTGACCGCTCTCGAGGCCCTGACGAGCTGGTAGCGGTCGGACCACCGAGGGGCCGGGGACGCTGACGAGTGTCCCTCGTCCGCCGAGTTACCGCTCGTCGGCGCCTGCGACGTCTTCGTCGGCGTCTTCTCCGTCGTCGATATCCTCCTCGTCTGCCCGCGGCGCGTTCTGCGTGCCGAGATCGTCGTCGCCGGCGGATACCTCGTCGGGATCGCGGCCGATTCGCTCGAGTTCCTCCTCGATCTCTGCGTCTCGTTCCGCCTCTCGCTCGGTCGCTCTGTCGGCGTCGTCTTCAGCCATAGCACTCGCCATTTGTGGCGGAACGGGTTGGTCGCCGGGCCGTCGACTGCAACGGCTCGAGTGACAGATCAGGTCGATCGCTCGAGCGATATGCCGGCGGACACGAAAGACAGATAAAAGGCCACGCAGTGTAAACAGACAGATATGGACGTTCCGTACGACCTCACCTCGTACGTTCGGGTGTTGAAAATGGCGACGACACCCACGACCGAGGAATTCGTTCAGGTGTCGAAAATCGCGGGTGCAGGGATCCTGCTCGTCGGCTTCATCGGGTTCATCATCGGCGGCATCATGCTGCTGTTGACCGGCGACGCCGGTGGTGGCTTCTGATGGGCATCTTCGCGGTCAAGACCACGGCGAGCCAGGAGCAGACCGTCGCCGACATGATCATCAACCGCGAGGAGCCCGACGTGCACGCCGCGCTCGCCCCCGACTCACTCACCTCCTACGTGATGGTCGAGGCCGACAACAACGCAGTCCTCGAGCGCGTGCTCGAAGACATCCCGCACGCTCGAAGTATCGTTCCCGGCGAATCCGACATCTCGGAAGTCGAGCACTTCCTCTCGCCGAAACCCGACGTCGAGGGGATCGCCGAGGGCGACATCGTCGAACTCATCGCTGGCCCGTTCAAAGGCGAGAAGGCCCAGGTTCAGCGCATCGACGAAGGCAAAGACCAGGTGACGGTCGAACTGTACGAGGCGACGGTTCCGATTCCCGTGACGGTGCGGGGTGACCAGATCCGTGTGCTGGACAGCGACGAACGGTAGTTCGTCGGAGAGCGAACGGCGCATCGCGCCGTGAGCACAGTGATGAGCGCTGACGCGCTCAGCAATCAGTCAGCGCGGTGAGACCGCGCTGAATACAGCGACGAACGATAGTTCGTCGGAGCGTGACCGACCGATTCCCACTCCTCGTGCGGGCGAACCGAGTAGCGAGCCCGCGTCCTACCACCGTTCCAGAGCCGAGGCTACCCGTGCCGTCGCGCTCGAGAAACGGTCACGTCCGAGTCGCCGTTACCGCGTCAGCTCGCTGGCGATTCGTTCCATGTCCGCTTCCGATTCGATCTCCTCGAGGAGCTCTTCTCGTTCGCGGACGTCCTCGGAGCCGGCACCGTACGCGCGGACGTACTCGGCGCGGCTGTGTTCGGTGAACGCGTGGCGGATCGCGAGGTATCCGTCGGGAACGACGGTCCCACAGACCTTACACTCGGGGCGTTCGTGTTCGGTCGCCTGATGGACGACGGCAGCCTCGACGTCCTCGAAGATCGAGCCACAGCCATCGATTCCGCATTCCCAGGCCATTCGACCTGACATCGACGGCCCCACCTAATGGGCTTTTCGTCGTTTTGTCGGCTCCCGAACCAGTGTTCGAGCCCAAACCGACGTGGTGCGTTCGGGAGTGACGATCCACGGTGGCGAGGGACCGGCCCGTCGAGTCGATGGCGGTCACCCTCTCCCGGCAGTCAATTCTCGAATCAGAACCCCTAATTCACCGCTCTCGAAAGACAGTCACGTGAGCGATGGAGTGGAGTCTCGAGTCGACTGTCACGTGAAGGTCCTGACCGACGCGGTCGTCGAGCGGGCGATCCGTGCCGGCCTGGACGCCCTCGTCTACGCGCCGCATTTCACCCGGCTGCCCGAGATCCGTCGGCGGGCGGCCGCCTACTCGAGCGACGAGTTGCTGGTCGTCCCCGCCCGCGAGGTGTTCACGGGCACCTGGCGGACTCGCAAGCACGTGCTCGCGATCGGACTCGAGGAGCCAGTCCCGGATTTCATCTCGCTGTCGGCGGCGATGGCGGAGTTCGACCGCCAGGGCGCGACGGTGCTCGCCCCACACCCCGAGTTCGCCACGGTGAGTCTCGAGGAGGGGGATCTCCGCCGGTATCGAGGGACGATCGACGCGATCGAGATCTTCAACCCGAAACACCTCCCGTGGCACAACGACCGGGCGCGCGAACTCGCCGACGCGCTCGAGCTGCCGCCGTTTACCTCGTCGTACGCCCACCTCCCGAGTTCGGTCGGGGTCGCACACGCGGCGTTCGACTGCTCGATCGAGACCGAAACCGACCTCCAGCGGGCGCTCGAGGACGACCTCGGCCGCCGAATCGTCTACGACAACGGCCTGGGTCGCCTGCGAACGACGGCGAGCGAACTCGCACACCTCTGTTATGAAAACACCTGGGAGAAAGTCGACCGCCTGTTCCTCTCGGGGACCGAACCCACGCACCCACATCACATCGCCTACGACGGTCGGTTCGACGACGTCGCCGTCTACTGATTCGGCTGGTACAGTCCTCGAAAAACCGGAAATTCGGACCGACATTACGACGCTATTTTTGAGTGCGTCTCGAAATCCAGCCTGGTCTGGAGGGACGCTTCCAGACCGACCCACCCCTCCTTCAGAGACCTCGGGGTTGGTATTGTCTGACAGAGGGCCGGACACCGTTCGGCTCTTTCCTGCGACCGGTTCCAGCGTCCCGGGTTGATGCCGCCGAGAAGGCGCTCTCGAACGCCGACGAGACGCTCAACAGTAGCAGTGGCGTCGAGGCCATGTCCCGGACGGCGACGTCGAGAACGGATCGATCGATCAAGTATCGAACGGCGCTGCACGTCTCGTTCACGCTCGAGCGGTGACTCGGCTACTGGCCTGGGTCCCGCCAGTCGTCGGCGGGCGTCGAGTCGGTGACTGTCGCCAGCGTCTCTGCCACTCGATCCCAGTGGCTACCGCGCCAGAAGTGCTGGCCGCAGTCCTGACAGCGCCAGACTTGCTCACTCGAGGGGCTGGGTGCGTACCCCGGCGTCGACGCCGTCTCGGAGACGGGTTCCAGCGGCCCGTTACAGCGACCGCAGAACGCGGGCTCGTCCGCGAGCGAGAGGTCGAACCCGGAAGCGGCGAGTTCGCGGAGCTGGTCCTCGACCTCGCGTGACTCGAGTAAGACGGCGTCGTCGGCCCGACTCGCGAGCTGGACGTCTCGCGTGAGGAGCGTTCGCTTCTCGGCTCGAGCGAGCGCCAGCAGGTCGTCGTCGGCGTCGATTCCGCGGTCGCCGGCGTAGACGGTATCGTAGTTGCACATCCGCAGGTAGGAGACGAGGCCGCCGCACATGACGTCGAGGAGGAGTCGCATCTGGTACAGGGGTGGTCAGTGGAGGAACTCCCGGAGCTCCTCGAGGTCCCAGGTGGTGATCACGTCGTCGGCTTCGGCCCAGCCGCGTCTGGCGGTGTGGACGCCCCAGCGCATGTACTCGAGCGTCGCGGGCTGGTGTGCGTCGGTGTTGACCGCGATGGGGGCACCTTCCTCGAGGGCGGCCTGGACGGCGCTCCCCCAGAGGTCGAGCCGCCGGGGATTGGCGTTTATCTCGAGGGCGGTGTCGTGTTCGGCGGCCGCGGCGCCGAGGGCCGTGGCGTCGAAGTCCAGTCCCGAGCGTTCGTTGAGCAGGCGACCGCTCGGGTGGCCGAGCACGTCGACGGCGGGGTTCTCGATCGCCGTGAGGAGTCGGTCGGTCGCCGTCTCCGCGTCCTGACCGAGCCCGCTGTGTGGCGAGGCGACGATCACGTCGAGCGCGTCGATCACGTCCTCGGAGAGGCCGATCCCGCCGTCGGCGTCGACGTTCGCCTCGATCCCCGCGAAGACGGTGATCTCGCTCGCGGCGTCGACCTCGCGGATGGCCTCGACCTGCTCGAGTATCTCGGTGTCGGAGAGTCCGACGCCGCCGACCATGCCTGGACCTTCGGCGTGATCGGCGATCCCGAAGTAGTCGTAGCCGCGGGATTCGGCCGCTTCGACCATCGCTTCGATCGAGGTGGTGCCGTCGGACCACTCCGTGTGCGTATGCAGGTCGCCCCGAACGTCGTCACGCTCGAGGAGGGTGGGCAACGCGTCGGCTTCGGCCGCGTCGATCTCGCCGCGGTCTTCCCTGAGCTCCGGTGGAATCCACGGAAGCCCGAGCGCCTCGTACATCCCTGCTTCCGTCTCGCCGGCAACGCGCTCGCCGACCCGCTGCCCGGACTCCTCGTCCTCGACGTCCGAGACGTCGAAGGCGCCGTACTCGTTCAGTTTCATCCCGCGGTCGATCGCATAGTTGCGAAGGCGGACGTTGTGGTCCTTGCTCCCAGTGAAGTACTGCAGCGCGGAGCCGAACTCCTCGGGACCGACGACGCGGAGGTCGACCCGAATCTCGCCGACGCGGACGCTCGCTTTCTCCGGGCCCGACTCGATCTCCGCGTCGACGGAGTCCCAGCCGACGAACAATTCGACGACGTCCTCGCCGGCTTCGGTTCCGACCAGGACGTCGACGTCGCCGATCGTCTCGCGCCAGCGGCGGATCGAGCCCGCGACTTCGGCCCGTTCGACGGCCTCGAGTCCCTCGAGAAAGCCCAGTACGTCGTCGGCCAGCGGTCGCCCCTCTCCGAGCAGGTGGCGGCCGCCGACTTCGCGGGCAAAGTCGATGCTGTCGCGGATGTTCGCTTCGGTCTTTGGACCGAATCCCTTGACCTCCTGGATCTCGCCGGCCTCGGCGGCGTCCTCGAGGTCGTCTAACGTCTCGATCCCGAGTTCGCGGTAGAGTTTGCCCGCCGTTTTGGGGCCGACCCCCTCGATGCGCGTGATGTCGGCGATGTCGATCGGCAACTCGGCGCGAAGTTCCTCGAGTTCCTCGATCGTGCCCGTCTCGACGTACTCGACGATCTTCGACGAGATGGCGTCGCCGACACCCTCGATCTCCTCGAGGACCGCCTCGTCGCCGTCTTCGACCCGGTCGGCGATCGGGACCGGGTGTGCCTGGATGTTTTCCGCGGCGCGACGATAGGCCCGGGGCTTGTACTCGACGCCGTCGGCCTCGAGCAGGTCGGCGAACTCCTCGAACCGACCGGCGATCTCGGCGTTGGTCGCCATCAGCGTCCCCTCCGTCCGGCGCCGCCGTCGTCCTCGCCGAGGGCCTGCTTCAGGAACGACAGCCAGCGTTTCTCGTCGGCGGCCTGCTGGGCTTTCTGTTCACGCTCGAGATCGGTCGGCCCGAGGCTCTCCAGGGCGTTGAGCGCCCGATCGATGCCGATGATGCTCTTCGCCAGTTCCTCGCCCTCCTCGCGGCTGATGTCGCCCTCCTCGATCTGCTCGAGGCGCTGTAGCCGTTCGCGACGCAGGTTTCGCTTGGCCTGCTCGACGCGGTCGCGCTCGCCCGGCGGGATCGTCTCGCGGCGTTTGATCTCGAAGACGAACGTCCGGAGGTCGAACGCCTCCCCACAGACGGTGATCGTCTCCGGGATGTCCGCGCCGACGGTCGCCCCCTCGCGCTCGACGCGCTCGAGAAGCTGTTTTCGCTCGTATGCTTGCACACCTGGTTATCCGGGTCGGCCACCCAAAAATGTACAGTCCCTGACTCACACCCGGGTACGACGCCCCGACTCAAGACAGGGAACGAACCCCAAATCCCTTAGCTGTGCCACACATACCCCCCGGCAATGGCCACCTGCGACGTGTGTGGGAAAGACGAAAGCATGCCGTACAACTGTCGGCACTGCGGGGGGACCTACTGTGCCGAGCATCGGCTGCCCGAAAACCACGACTGCTCGGCCCTCTACGAGTGGAACGACCCGAACGGGGTCTTCGACAGTGGATTCGACGAGAGCGTCCAGAACAGCGGGGCCAGCGCGAAACGCTCCTCGAGTCTGACCGACAAACTGCCGATCGACACCGGCCCCGGCGGCCCGCTTGCGTACTTCCGCGGGAACGTGACCTACACGGTGCTGCTGATCATGTGGGTCACGTTCCTCTTCCAGTGGGTCGCCATGCTGGTCGGCGGGCAGTCACTTCACAACGCACTCTTTACCCTCTCGACCGCCCATCCGGAGTACGTCTGGACCTGGTTCACCTCCATCTTCGCGCACAGTCCGGTCAACATCTTCCACATCGTCTTCAACAGCATCGTGATCTTCTTCTTCGGGCCGCTCGTCGAGCGCTACGTCGGCTCGAAGAAGTTCGCCGCCCTGTTCGTCATCAGCGGCGTCCTCGCCGGCTTCGGCCAGATCGGTATCTCGATGTGGCAGGGCGTCCCCTCGAGCGTCCTCGGCGCCAGCGGCGCCGCGCTCGCGATCATGGGCGTGCTGACGGTCCTGAACCCGGGACTGAAGGTGTACCTGTACTTCATCCTCCCGATCCCCATCTGGCTGTTGACCCTCGGGACGGCCGCCATCAGCGTCTTCTTCATCGGCACGGGCGGCGGCGCCGGTGGCATCGCCCACGGCGCACACCTCGTCGGGCTGCTCGTCGGGCTCGCCTACGGCGAGTACGTCAAACGCACCCAGAACGTCCGGGCGCCGAACCAGTTCCAGCTCGGTGGCGGTCCTGGCGGACCCGGCGGTCCGGGAGGACCGGGCGGCCCCGGCGGTCGTCGTCGGTTCTGATCCGACAGCGTGCCCTCCCACGACCCACAACTGATTTTCTCCCGCACCCAATCCGTTCGTACCGATGCGTCCTTCCCGTCCAGACCTCGAGCCCGACGCCGGCTTCTCCCGCGAGGAGATGGAGACGCTCCAGCGCGAGATCGCCGACGTCGCCGTCTTCGACGACCGGTTCGAGTTCGACCCCGCGAGCCTGTCGAACCCGCTTGAAGCCGCCGCGAGCGGTCGCGAACCGCCAATCGTCGTCGGCGTCGACCAGTCGTTTCTCACGGACGAGTCGGGCGAGCAGAATCGAGCCCTGAGCGCCGTCGTCGCCACCCGCGGCGGCGAGGTGATCGAGCGCGTCCACGCGGTGACGTCCCTCGAGATCCCCTACATTCCCGGCCTGCTCTCGTTTCGCGAGGGACGGCCGATCCTCGCGGCGCTCGCGGACCTGTCGGTCGAGCCCGACCTGCTGTTGTTCGACGGCAGCGGCCGCATCCACTTCCGTCAGGCCGGCATCGCGACGCACATGGGCGTCGTACTGGACGTACCGAGCGTCGGCGTCGCGAAGAGCCTGCTCTGTGGGTGCCCGCGTGAGTCCACCGAGAACCTTCCTGCGGGGAGTCGTGTCCCCATCGAGGCGAACTCGAGGGTCGACGCTACCGAGGGCACCTTGCTCGGCTACGCCGTCCAGACGCGCCAGTACGACTCGCCGGATCGCCACATCAACCCGCTCTACGTCAGCCCCGGCCACCGCGTCGGCCCCGAGACGGCCGCCGACGCGGCCCTCGAACTCGCCTCGTCGTACAAACTCCCCGAACCGGTCCGACTCGCCGACGCCTACGCCGACGAGGCCAAACGCGACCTCGAGCGTTGACACGCTGTCCCCCGTTTCGTGTGTCGCTCGAGCAGCCGAGTCCGGTTCGACGGTGACTCGAGCCTGGCCGACTGTCACGGCGCGTTGCTGGCCGACCGTCGTGGCGCCGTGAGTTTCCGACGAGCGCGACAAACCGTCGATACTTAGGTATCGTCTCCCGTACCCGTCACGTATGGCCACCGCTGAGGACGTCGACGGGACCGACGACGGGCCGGACGGCACCGTCGACGACGACCACGAGCCCGGTAGCGACCACGAGACAACGAGCGAACGCGCAGACGATCGATACACTCGCAAGAAGACCGTCCTGATCACCGGCTGTTCGTCGGGTATCGGCCGGGCGACCGCCCTGGCGTTTCTCGAGAAAGACTGGCTCGTCGTCGCGACGGCACGCGACCCCGAGGACATCGAAGACCTCGCAGAGGCAGGCTGTGAGACGCTCACACTCGACGTCACCGACCCCGACCAGGTCGCCCGAGCGGTCGAGGAGACCGTCGACCTCGGCGGCGCGATCGACTGCGTCGTCAACAACGCCGGTTACGCCCAGATGGGGCCGCTCGAGGACGTCTCGACGGCGGATCTCCACCGGCAGTTCGACGTCAACGTCTACGGCCCACACCGACTCACTCGCGCCGCGTTACCCCACATGCGCGCCCAGGGCGATGGTCTGATCGTCAACGTCTCTACCGTCGCCGGCCGGGTCTCGTTCCCCGGGTCGGGCGCGTACTCCGGCTCGAAGTTCGCGCTCGAGGCGATGAGCGACTCGCTGCGTGCGGAAGTCGAGGAGTTCGGTATCGACGTCGTCGTGATCGAACCGGGGCCGGTCGAGACGAATTTCACCGACCGCGTCGACGAGGAACTCCCCGAAGCCGAACGGACGCCCGCCTACGAGACGCTGTACGAACTGTACGACGAGATGCAACTGATCGGCGGCGGCTCCGGAGGTCCCTTCGCTTCCGCCCCCGAGGACGTCGCCCGCGCGATCCTCGAGGCGGCTAGCCATCCCGAACCGCCCGCGCGGTACCCGGTTGGCCCGCTGGCCCAGTTCGGCGTCTACGCACGATTCCTCCCGGAACGGCTCCGCGACGCCGGCTACGCGCTTCTCCGAAAACTCGTCTGATCCTCTCTCGCTCAGTTCTCACTTTCACTCGGCTCGGTCGACTCGTCGGCGATCGCTCGTCGCGAGCCCCTGTACCGTCGCGGAAGCTTCATGTCGACCACCGTACAAGATCGACTCGTGTCATCCAACCGCGACTCCCCGTCGGGCGTCGTCGCCCTCGCGGATAGCGTCTCCGAGATCCTCTACGGCGTCGCTGGCTGGCTCCTCGTCCTCCTCGGCCTCGCGATTGGCATCACGAGTCTGCGCGTCCTCCTCGAGGCCGGCCTCACTACCGGTGGCGTTCTCGGTGCGACCGTCCTGTTCGTGCTGGCGTTTCTCGCCGTCGCGTTCGGCGTGTTCGTCAACCCCAGATTCCGCCGTCGGCTGGATCGGCGTCACGACCCATCGACGTTCGGCCGTGTCCGGAGCGTCGACCAGCGCATCGTCCGGCCCGAAGAAGAGTGCCACGAACGGTGTGTCGCCTGCACCTCGCCCGTCGACGCGGGCGCCGTCCGACGCTACCGCGAGGAGTTCGCCTTCGCTGGCGTTCCGATCCATACGTCGTCGGTCGGCTACAATCACTACTGTCTCGAGTGTGCGACGAGCGAGTTCCTCGGCCCTGGGGCCGACGACCTCGAGCCGGTCGCTGACTCCCGTGACCGCTCCGACGGCCGCTCTCGAGACATGCCGACAGCACATCGGTCCGACGCCGAATCGGTCCGGTCCGTCGAACGGGAGTGACGACTCGAGGACGGTACAATAGCGAACGACCCGACGGCTTCGCTCAGTCGCCGACGACCTGGCTGGTCGCGTCGGTATCGGACCGGGTGAGTTTGCCGCCCGTGCACTGGCGGATGCGGCCGGCCCGCTGGAGTTCGATACACCAGCGTTCGACCGTGGCGGGGTGGCTCTCGAGAATCGCGGCGAGTTCGGGGATCGTGATCGGTTCGGTGTCGTCGAGCGCTTCGAGAACGGCGCGTTCTCGGCGGTGCTTCGGTGAGTCACGTTCCGGCATTCCTGGCTCTACTCTGTGAATGCCTGTCACCGGGTATCAACGGATCGTCCCGTTCTCACTGGGTGGGAAACGCGACCAGGAGCCCGCAAACCCCACTTGCGGGTCGCTCGTCGTGAGCGAGTGGCCGCCGGAGATCGACCGGAATCTACAATCCGATGGCTCGAGAACCCAGGCCATGCCGCTGTTACAGTTCGATACGACGCTCTCGCTCTCGCCCGCGGAGAAGACCGAACTCGCGGAGTTCGTGACCGCCTGCTACACCGAGGAGATGGCCACGACGGCCGGCCACGTGGCAATCTCGATCCGGGAGCGCGAGGACTGTGATCTGCACCTCGGGCGGGCCGTCGACGGGCCGCTGGTGTTTCTCGACGCCGAAATTCGCCAGGGGCGGCCGTTCGAGCGCAAGCGGGCGTTCGCCCTCGGGACGATGACCTACCTCTGTGAGACGTTCGACGTGCCGGAACCGAACGCGAAAGTCGTCTTCACCGAACACCCCGGCGAGTCGATGATGGGCGTCGACCGCGTCGGCGGCGAGTGGAACGAGGAGTGACGTGGTCCGCCCGAACGGTTCGAGGTGGGCGACTCGAGCGCGGAGCGTCGACTCATCGGCGTCGTGTGTCGAATCGGTGGCGTGGTACGGCGAACCACCACAGTAAAGCGCCGCCTCGAGAAACCACCGTTCAATCGATGGACTGGTCGTACTGGCGAACGGTCTCGCTCGTGACGCTGTGTCAGGTCGCGGCGAGTATCTGTTACTACACCGTCTTCGCGGCGACGCCGTTTTTCCGGGCCGAGTTCGGACTCTCGCGCTTTCACGTCGGGTTCGTCGTCACCGCACTCACGCTCGGTTACGCAATCTTCCTCCTCCCGGCGGGCGCCGTGATCGACCGGTTCGGCGAGGGGCGGATGCTCACCCTCGGGCTGGTCGGGCTCTCTGCGGGGACGCTCCTCGTCGCGGGTGCACCGTCGTTCGCCCTCTTGCTCGCGGCGGCGTTCTTCCTCGGCTCGACGTACGCCTCGGCGATTCCGGGCACGAACAAGGCGATCTACGACAGCATCGCCCCCGGCAAACAGAACCTCGCTATCGGGATCAAACAGGTCGGCGTCACCGCCGGCAGCGGCATCAGCGCGCTACTCGTGACCGGCCTCGCGGGCGTCCTCTTCTGGCAGGCGGGCTTTCTGATCGCGACTGCCGTCGGCCTCTCGGTCGCTGTGGTCTTCGCGCTCGTTTACAGCGGCGCGAGCGGGGAGGGGACGGCCGAGTATCCGGACTTTCGGGACCTCGCCGGCAACCGCCCGTACCGCGTGCTCGTCCTCGCCGGGTTCTTCCTCGGGGCCGCCTTTTTTACGACGACCGGATACGCCGTGTTGTACGTCGACGAAGAGATCGGGACCTCGGTCGCCGTCGCCGGCGCCGTGCTCGCACTCGTTCAGGTGACCGGCAGCGTCGGCCGTATCGTCGGCGGCTGGTTAGCCGACAATCTGCCGGGCGAGCCCCAGACCCGCATCGGCGCGATCCTGGTCGTCCAGGCCCTCGCGGGCGCTGCGTTGTTCGCCGGGGTCGCAGCCGCTTCGACGACCGTGACCGTGACGATCGCCTTCGCCGCGCTCGGCTTTTTCATCCTCGGGAACACCGGCGTCTACTACTCCTGTATGGCGACGCTGGTCGGCACCGAGGAGATGGGTGGGGCGACCGCCGGCGGACAACTGTCGCTCGTGGCCGGCTCGATCGTCGCCCCGCCGGCGTTCGGCTTTCTCGCGGACACCGTCGGCTACCGCGCCTCGTGGTGGTTACTCGGTGCTGGCTCGGTCGTCGCCGCCGGCTTGCTCGTTCTCGTGAT